>CAZWZX010000340.1:0-1515 GCA_964638655.1 uncultured Natronomonas sp. | reverse complement strand
GTGTTCGTCCTCGACACCGATCGGACCGTGACGTACGCCTGGACGACCGAAGAGTGGCCGGCGTATCCGGAGTACGACGCCGTCGAGCGGGCGATCGAACGGCTCTGAGAGGGGAACGTATTTAATCGACGCGGATCGATTCGGAAGTAGACAATGCACGACGAGAAGATCTACGAGGGTGTGAAAGTTCTCGACCTGACGACGTTCGTCACGGGCGGGTTCTGCTCGCTCATGCTGGCAAACCAGGGTGCGGAGGTCGTGAAAGTCGAACGGCCCGGCGTCGGCGACGACAACCGCCATTCGGGGCCGCCGTTTATCAACGGCGAATCGCCGTACTTCTGGACGATCAACTACGGCAAACGGAGCGTCGAGCTCGACCTCAAAAGCGAGGCCGGGCTGGAGGCGCTGTACGACCTCGTCGAGAAGGCCGACGTGTTCATCCAGAACTTCCGGCCGGGGACGGCCGAACGGATCGGCGTCGACGACGAGACGATCCGCGAGCACAACGACGACATCGTCTACTGTGCGATCTCGGCGTTCGGACAGACCGGCCCGTGGAGCCAGCGCCCCGGCTACGACCTCATGATTCAGGGGATGAGCGGGATCATGAGTTTCACCGGCGAGGAGGACGGCGGCCCGGTGAAGGTCGGCCTCCCGATGACGGACCTCATCACCGCGATGTGGGCCGCCTTCGGGATCTCGAGTGCGCTGTATCGCCGAAAGGAGACCGGCGAGGGCGAGTATATCGATCTCGGGATGCTCGACGCCTCGCTCCCGTGGCTCACGAAGCAGGCCGGGAAGGTGTTCGCCGGGGAGTCTCCCAGTCGAATGGGGACGAAGGACCCGGTCCTCGTGCCGTATCAGGCGTTCCCGACCGCCGACGGCTACATAAACGTCGCCGCCCTGAACGAGAAGCTCTGGACGGCGTTCTGTGAGGCGATCGAACACCCCGAACTCGCGAGTGACGAGCGCTTCGCGACCAACTCCGATCGCGTCGACAACCGCGACGAACTCGAGGAGATCCTCGCGGAGATACTCAAAGAGCGGCCCACCGAGGAGTGGATGGACCGGATCGTCGAGGACGCCGGCGTCCCCGCCGGCCCGGTGTTCGACGTCGACGACGCGCTGTACAACGAACAGACGGAGGCCCGCGACGTGATGAAGACGATCGAACACCCCGAACACGGCGATGTCCCCATCATCGACCACCCGCTGAACTACGAGAACGCCGACAGCGGGTTCGAGGCGCCCGCGCCGCGGCTCGGCGAACACAACCGAGAGGTCTTCGAGCGGATCGGCTACTCCGAGAGCGAGATCGAACGGCTCGAAGCGAACGGCGCCTTCGGCGACGAGTAGCGCCGACGCGTCGCCGACCGCGCGAAGGGCGGAACGTCCGTGCGAAATCTCGGAACAGCAACTCTTTTGCGAACAGGTTGAGTAGCCGTGGTATGGCAGATACTATCAAAAGAGGGTTAGAGGGCGTTCTCGTGGCGGAATCGTCGTTGAGTCACGTTG
>CAZWZX010000339.1:0-1526 GCA_964638655.1 uncultured Natronomonas sp. | reverse complement strand
ATCGTCGACGACCTCTTCGAGGTCGTTCCCGAACTCATCGAGGAGTTCGGCGGCGAAGCGCCCGACCTGTAGGTCGAATCCACCTTTTCAGTTCTTTCCGCCGATAGTCCCGACGCTGTGGGAGTGAGCCGCAACCCTTATGTGCAAATACGACCGTTAATGTACAGTAATGAACACCAGAGGTGAGCTCGCACCGGCCGTCCGGTCGATCCTCGAATCGGCCGAAAGGCGGGCCGGCGGCTCCGAACGGCTGTCGGTGACGCCGCGGTCGCTTCCCGAGGCCATCGCGGCGGCCGAAGCCGACGGGCGCGTTCCCGTCATCGCCGAAGTGAAGCCGACCAGTCCGACGACGGAGGGCGAACGGACCGACGACCCCGTCGAACTCGCGACGGCGATGGTCGACGGCGGGGCCGCGGCGCTGTCGGTACTGACCGAGCCGACACGTTTCGGCGGGTCGGCAGAGACGCTCGAACGGGTTCGGGAGGCGGTCGATGTCCCGGTCCTCAGGAAGGATTTCCTTTTGAAAGAGTCTCACCTCGATATCGTCGAAGCCGACGTCGTGCTTTTGATCGCCCGTTTCGTCGACGATCTCGAGGGACTGCTGGGGGCCGCCCGCGCTCGGGGCTTTCAGGTCCTCGTCGAGGTTCACACGGAGGCGGAGCTTCGGACAGCGCTTTCGGCCGGTGCGGACATCGTCGGCGTGAACAACCGGGATCTGGGGGAACTCGAGGTCGATCTGGGAACGTTCGAGCGGGTGGTCGAGTCGGTCCCGGCAACGACCCTCGAAAGCGTCACCCTGATAGCCGAAAGCGGCGTATCGACTCGGGAGGACGTCTCGCGGATGCGTCGGGCGGGTGCCGACGCCCTGCTCGTCGGGTCCGCGATCATGGACGGCGACGTCCGCGCCAACACGGCGCGGCTCACCGGCGGTTCGACGGAGTGAAAGATCAGATCATGTCTAAACCGGAGACCAAATTCGGCGAGTACGGCGGGCAGTACGTCCCCGAGGCGTTGATGCCGGCCATCGAGGAACTGACAGACGCGTACGAACGCTACGTTCTCGGAAACGAGGACGGCTTCATGGACGAGTTCGAGTCGAGAATCGAGGACTTCGGCGGGCGGCCGACGCCGCTGCAGCACGCCGAACAGCTCTCGGATCGATACGGCGTCGATGTCTATCTCAAGCGGGAGGACCTGCTTCACGGCGGCGCTCACAAGCTCAACAACGCCCTCGGACAGGTGCTGTTGGCGAAGTACATGGGCAAAGAGCGGATCATCGCCGAGACCGGCGCCGGCCAGCACGGCACCGCGACGGCGATGGCCGCGGCGCATCTCGATATGCCCTGTGAGATATACATGGGCCGCCGCGACATCAACCGCCAGCGCCCCAACGTCTTTCGGATGCGGATCAACGGCGCCGAGGTGAACCCGGTCGACGTCGGACGCGGAACGCTGAAGGAGGCGATAAGCGAGACGATGCGCGACTGGGCGACGACCGTCGAGACGACCCACTACGTCATCGGCTC
>CAZWZX010000338.1:0-1572 GCA_964638655.1 uncultured Natronomonas sp. | reverse complement strand
AGTACTCGATCGAGCCGGACGACCAGTAGGCGTCGAAGGAGTCGTCGGCGAAGGGGAGCCGCTCGGCGTCCCCGCGGTGGAACTTCACGGTACCGCGCTTGCCGAACTTCGTGAAGGCCCGTTCGAGCTGGTGAGCCGACTGGTCGAGTCCCCAGACGTCGTCGGTGTGTTTCAGCAGTCCCTCCGTCGCGAAGCCGGTCCCGCAGCCGACATCGAGGACGCGATCGCCCGCCTCGATACCGAACCATTCCAAGGCCTCGTCGCGCATCTCCTCGTTCCAGATGAACGGGTTGATCCGGTCGTACACCCGCGAGAGATATTTATAGAAGAGACGCGCACGAGCTTTGTCTTCGAGCACTCCCATCACCGATCCGTTGGAGCCTTCGGGGCATAACTTCCCGGATTCCGGCCGCGATCGGCTCGGTTTCCGGCGCGGAAATCGTCAACACTCATTACGGACGCCTCCCACAGGGAAAACATGTCTTTCGAGGAGATGGACGTCGACACCATCTGGATGGACGGCGAGTTCGTCGATTGGGACGACGCACAGACGCACGTGCTGACCCATTCGCTTCATTACGGCACGGGGGTGTTCGAGGGCGCTCGGTGTTACGACACCGAGAACGGTCCCGCTCTCTTCCGCTGGGAGGAACACCTCGACCGGCTCTTCGACTCCGCGAAGGTGCTGGATCACGATATCGGACACACGCGCGAGGAGATCACCGACGCCACGCTGACGCTCATCCGCGAGCAGGACCTCCGCTCCTGTTATATCCGCCCGTTGGTGTACTACGGCTACAACTCTTTGGGCGTCTCGCCGAAGGAGTGTCCCTCCGAGACGATCGTCGCCTGCTGGCCCTGGGGCGCGTATCTCGGCGAGGACGCGATCGAGAACGGCGTCGACGTGATGGTCTCCTCGTGGCGGAAACACGCCTCCAGTATGATCCCGACGAACGTCAAGGCGACCGGGCCGTATCTCAACTCCATGCTCGCCGGCGAGGAGGCCCGCCGGAACGGCTACGTCGAGGCCATCGTCCTCAACAAGGAGGGGAAGGTCGCGGAGGGCCCCGGCGAGAACATCTTCATGATCAACGACGGCGAGCTCTTTACCACCGGCGTCTCCGAGTCGATCCTCGACGGGATCACCCGGAACACGGTCATCGAACTCGCCCGCGATCTCGGTTACACGGTCCACGACGAGGCCTCGATCGGCCGCGGACAGCTCTATACGGCCGACGAACTCTTCTTTACCGGGACTGCCGCGGAGGTCACGCCGATCAGAAGCGTCGACGACACCGAGATCGGAAACGGGAGCCGCGGCCCGATAACCGAGGAGATCCAATCGCAGTTCTTCGACCTCGTCGAGGGCCGACTCGGCGGGTACGAGAGCTGGTTCACCGAGGTCTGATCGCGACCGGAAAATAAAAACGGATATCGGTCAGTAGAACGCGATCGGCGTGCCGGGCGAGTCCTCCTGTGAGACCTTCTGCAGTGCGTCCTCGAAGTCCTCGAGTCGAACCTCCGTCCGGCCGTCGCGGATGGCGAACATCCCGGATTCGGTGGCGAGACTCT
>CAZWZX010000337.1:0-1653 GCA_964638655.1 uncultured Natronomonas sp. | reverse complement strand
CGCCCGCGCTCGTCCGCTCCGTCGAACCGCAGTAGGTAACCCACGTCCCGCCGACCTGCTGGGTCGTCGGTGCGTGTTCGTCACCGAGCAACACGGCGTCGAACTCGACCGTCGCGGCCCCGAGTATCGTTTCGATGTCCCACTCGACGTTGCCGTAATCCGGGACGAGCGGCTCGAAGAGACCGTGTGAGACGAGGGTGGCGTACTCGGCGTCGTTCGGCTCGAACTCGTATTCCAGACTCTCACGCTGGCCCCGCGGAACGAAGTCGAGCCCATAAAAGGCAGTGTCACCGACGACGACCGGCTCGTCGTCGAGTCGGATCGCGACGCCCAACCGTTCGAAGAGATCCAGCCACTGGGCGTCGCGTTTGGTTTCGTGGTTCCCCACGACGGCGAGGAAGGGGATCCCCGCCTCGGAGAGCGTCTCGAGCACCTCGAGCGTCCCGAGGATATCGACAAGTCCGGGACGGCGGTCGTGGAAGAGATCGCCGGCGTGTACCACGGCGTCGACGTCGTCCTCGATGGCATCGTCGATCACCGCCCGGAAGGCGGCCAGAAAATCAGACCGCCGCTGTGGCGTGTGATACTGCCGGTAACCGAGGTGAGTGTCCGCGGTGTGAAGGACCCGTGTCATCGAGTGGGGGCTTCGGCGTCGCCTCTTAAATCGGTTCCGTGGCCACGGTGAAAGTGATCGCCCGGGCGCTCGCCGGCGGCCACACGACGGAACTGCCGGTACTCATCGAGCACCCGCCGACCCTGTCTTTCGAGTCCGGGGTTGTCCGTCGCTTCGATAGCCGATTCGAGCCGGTCGAGCCCGATCGAGTCGACGAACGCGGCGGCGGCATCGATGTCGTCGATCGCCGCCGTCGCCCGATCTATCACCTCCCGGTCGTCCGGCCCGGCGAGGCGACGAAGCGACGATTTGACCTGCCCGGGATCGGCGGTTCCGTTTTCGACGGTCACGGGAGCTGTTCTGTTCGTTACGGTATATAAACCCTCGACCGACATACGTTCTGGGATGACGACGCCTGCGGTCGGCCAACATCGGCCCTATCACCGGGTGCTGCTCGGGTCGGTTCCGGCTATCGCTCCGGCTCGATCGCGAGCGTGTACACTCGCTTCCGGGCGTCGGTAAAGGAGAACCGCGATTCGACGGCTTCGACGTCCTCGAGCCGGGTCAGAGCGTACCGAACCGTTCTGGCCGGGAGCATCGTTTCCTCCGCGAGTTGACTCTGGGTGAGCCGATCGTTGTACTCCAGTACCTTCGCGACCAGTTTCGCGCTCGGTGGGAGGTCAGCGACGGCGTCCCAGCCGACCGTCGCTGACTCGGCATCGAGTTCGGTTGCGCTCATCTTACCGTTCCTTTATCATGAGGTAAGATAATACTTACTGTTCTATATTATGCTCTATGGTAATTTTAAACCGGTTTTTTGATCTACTGTCAGTTCGTGAAATACCGGCAGGCACGGGGCTGAAATGACCAGAAACCTCTTATGAGTACGGACGTTACGGGAGTGTGATGACTGACACTGTTGACGACGTCGACTTCCCGTACGGAGACGACGCGTCACAGCAGGAGAAAGTAGAGGCGCTCGAGGAGCGTCTCGAGATCCTCGAACAGCAAAACGAGGAGATGCGGGACAAACTCCTCGA
>CAZWZX010000336.1:0-1683 GCA_964638655.1 uncultured Natronomonas sp. | reverse complement strand
CAGCGTAATCGACGTGTCGCTGTGTTGGCTCCCATCCCCGTACCCGACGGTGACCGTCGCCTCCTCCCCGACGTCGACGTCGGCAGGGTCGATCGCGGTCGGGTCGAGCGGGACCGTCGCGTTCGGGGACCCGGCCGTCGGTCCGGCCTCGGCGGTCACTCGTCCCTCGCCGGCGCCGTCGATCGTTCCGTTTCCGAAGCCGACGGTCACCGTCTCGTCGGTCCGGGAAACCTCGTTGCCGGCGGCATCGACGAACGGCCCCACCTCGATAGCGATCTCCCCGCCGGGATCGGCGCCGATCCCGACGAAATCGCGGTCGTCTTCGATCCTCACGTCTCTGGCGGCGTCGATCGGGCCGGTGGCGACGATCTCGACCGTCTCCCGGGTCTTCCCGGTATCCTCGGTCGTCGAGGTGTTCACGTCCGTCTCGTCGGCCACCAGCCGTCCCTCGTAGGGCATCACGTCGACTGCGAGCTCGTATCGATCCGCCGCGTCCGCCTCCAGTCTGTACGTCCGAACGCCGTCCTTGAAGTCCTCGGCGGTGAGATCGCGCTCGATCGCCCAGGTGTTCTCCGAACGCAGGTCGCCGTCGCCGGCGTAGTCGGTTCCCTCCCACAGCCCCGTCTCGGTCGGAGTCCCGTCGGTCTCCCGGACCGCGACCGTTCCGTTGCCGTCGACCCGCCGAAGTTCGACGTCGAGTCGGTCGATCTCCTCGTCCGGAACGCCGATATCGACGCCGACACCCACGTCGCCGCCCTCGGCGTCGAAATCGTTCGCCGAGTCGGTCACGGTGACGTTTACGCCCCCCGGACGGACCGTGAGGTCCTCGATCGTGCGCGCGACTTCGCCCACGCCGTGCGTTTTCGGTCCTTCGATATCGACGATCTCGACGGTGAGATCGAACGCGCCCACGACCGGCTCGATCTCGCCGCCGCGCTCGAGGCGAATCTCGCTTCGCTCGTCGGTATCGAACCCGATCCCCGAGTAGACGTACTCCTCGTTGCCCGCCAGCGTGGCCTCGATCTCCGGACGTCTGATCTCGTTTCCGAACTGATCGCGAGCGGTTTCGATCCCGACCGAGCGACTCTCCCCGATCCCGAACTCGGCCCCGGATTCGGGGCCGGCGAGCTCGAACTCCTCGACGTCGTCGGGATAAATGTCCACGAAAAGCGGCGATTCGGTGTGAACGTCGGCGTTGTCGGTCAACTCGGTGTTGTCTTCGCCCTCGACGTCGACATCGAGGAAATCGGCGTTGTGATACCTGTTTGCGGCGTGTTTCATTTCGCCATCCCATATTAATACCTCAATATTTACTGCGATAGCGCTATTAGAAATTAGCTTAGGATCACTACCAATAGTATTAATTGTAATCGTGATCTGATCCACCCCATTTTCTAAGAGATTAGCATCATCCGATGCGGTAGTTTCAACATCCGATATATTATCGCTTTTTATATCTTCTATTTGAATATCTCTTAATGAGATCCCGTATTTATCACTACCCTGAATAAGATTTGGATTGACTGATAAATTAATTGAATCCTTATTATCTGCTTTTATATTGTCGTCAAAAGAGAGTACAAAAGTATCCTTTTTAGGTAGGGGCCAAAAGCCAAACTCTGACTTGTCATCAATCTCCTCAGCGGTGAACCCTACCTCTGCCGCTTCCGAAACAGAAACGAC
>CAZWZX010000335.1:0-1694 GCA_964638655.1 uncultured Natronomonas sp. | reverse complement strand
AGGCGCTGGAGTTCGACGTCAGCGCCGTCGAGTTGATGGACGACGAGGTGTTCCGGTTGGCGGCCGAGTCCGACGGCTACAGCGAGTACGCCGAACCGATCCCGGAGGAGACGGCGGCGGCGCTCATGCTCGAGTACGACTCGGAACTGCACGACGACTTCGAGGCCGCGATCGGCGCGACGAACGCCCACTTCCTCGACGAGGGGAAGGCCTTCGACGCGATCGAGGCCTACACCGACGACGCCCAGAAGGATATCTGGTCGCTCCGGAAGGCCGCGATCCCGCTTTTGATGAGCCTCGAGGGCGATCCCAAACCCTACCCGTTCATCGAGGACGCGACGGTGCCGCCCGAGGAACTCGCCGAGTACGTGACGGAGTTCGAGGCGGTGCTCGAGGATCACGACACGTCGGCGGCCTACTTCGCCCACGCCGGCAGCGGCACGCTGCATATCCGCCCGATATTGAACCTCAAAAGCGGCGAGGACATCGAGAAGATGCACTCGATCACCGAGGACGTGACTGATCTGGTGTTGAAACACCACGGCGCCTTCTCGGGCGAGCACGGCGACGGGATGGCTCGCACCGAGTTCAATCCCAAGATGTACGGCGACGATCTGTGGAACGCGTTCAAGGAGCTCAAAACCGCGTTCGATCCCGACTGGGATCTCCACCCCGGCAACGTCGTTTACCGCGATGGCCCGGACGATATCGGTCCCGACGGCGACCGGGGGATCGGCGCCGACATGCGCGAAAACCTCCGATACGGGTCGAGCTATCAGTCGATCGAACCGCAGACGAAGCTGGATTTCTCCGAGGAGGGCGGCTTTTCGCATCTCGTCGAACTCTGTAACGGCTGTGGGACCTGCCGCCAAACGGACGAGAACACGATGTGTCCGACGTTTCGGGCCTCCCGCGAGGAGGTTCAGGCGACCCGCGGGCGGGCCAACACCCTCAGGGCGGCCATCAGCGGCGAACTCCCCGAAGACGAGATCTACTCGGATCGGTTTCAGGAGGAGGTGCTCGACCTCTGTGTCGGCTGTAAGGGCTGTAAGTCCGACTGTCCGACGGGTGTCGATTTCGCGAAACTGAAGGCCGAAGTCAAACACGACTACCACAGCGAGAAGGGAGCGAGCCTCCGAACGAAGCTGTTCGGCAACGTCGACCGCGTCAGCGCGATCGGGAGCACCCTGGCGCCGGTGTCGAACTGGGCCCAGAGCCTGCCGGGATCGGATCTGATCGCAGAGAAGGTCCTCGGTATCGCGCCCGAGCGGGACCTGCCGACGTTCTCCAAGGAGACGCTCACCGGGTGGTTCGAGTCGCGGGGCCCGCAGGTCGAAGAGACCGAAGCCGACGACCGAGTCCTGCTCTTTCCGGACACCTACACGAACTTCAACTACCCCGAAGCGGGGAAGGCCGCCGTCGAGGTGCTCGAGGCGGCGAACGTTCACGTCCGAATCCCCGATCGGGCCGAGATCGCGCCGAGCGGTCGGGCGGCGTTCTCGATGGGACTGCTCGATGCGGCCGAAGCGCGGGCCCGGACCAATCTCGAGGCGTTTTCGCCGCACGTCGAGGACGGCTGGTCGGTGCTGTTCGTCGAGCCCTCCGACGCCGTCATGTTCCAAGACGAGTACGTCGACCTCATCCGAGACGGCCGTATCGAGGAACTCGCCGTCTCGGCGTACGGCGTCTGTGAG
>CAZWZX010000334.1:0-1713 GCA_964638655.1 uncultured Natronomonas sp. | reverse complement strand
GGCGCCGAAGACGTAGTAGCGATCGGTCGTTCGCGGATGGGGTGCGAACACGCTCCACTCCGGTTGAGTGACGCCGACACTTTCGGCGGCCGTATGGACGTACGTTCCTGCGGGATGATCCGAAACGGCGTCGTTCAGCGCCCGTTGATCGTAGCCGTCGTCGGTGACGACCGCACCGGCGTTGAACGCGGCGATCGAGATCACGAGCGCGAGCGCGACGACGACGGCGGCGACCGCAACAGTTTGAACCGCCGCCCCGATCGCGGCGTATCTGGCTGGCACGGACCCCAACGGTGGCAATCGGTCGGCGAGCGAGCGGAGGCGGGGACGAATCCGATCCACCGTCGAATCGATCCCGGTTCGTTCGAGAACGGAGTCAAGATCCCGCCAGAAGACCGCGGGCAAAAACAGCAACAGCCCCGCGATCGCGACGTAGGCGAAAGCTCCGATCCGGACAGTCACGGCAAAGGAGGCGTGTCCGCCGATAAAAAGCGAGAGGAACGCGACCCGCGGGCGGCCGGGAAGCAAAACGAGCAGCCAGGCGGTGAGCAGCATATAGAACCACAGCAGGCCGCCGTACTCGAGCGCGGTCGGGTACTGCCGGACGAAGTCACCGATGAGAAACGTCATCTCGTCGATCCCGAACACCAACACCGTCGCCTCACCGCTTCTCCACAGTTCGGATTCGAGCTTGTGGACCCCGTTGAGCACGTACATAAAGACCATCTGGAGTAACGCCACGGCGGCGATCGGGCCGCCGACCGTCTCGCGTGGCGTCCCGGTCGAACGGACGGCGTCGACCGAGTACCGCTCGCCGAGTGGCAGGAATATCGCCCAAAAGAGCAACAGCCGAAAGAGCGTATCGGCGTAGCTGAGAACGAACGGGTTGTGGTGATCGAGCGAAACGACGAAGAGGAACGACGCGATAGCGACCGCCCTGGTTCGGTAGCCGGCCGCGAGCGCGAGGCCGACGAGCGCCTGGATGACAAAAAGCGCCGCGATCGCGTTCGCGTCGCCGACGAGGAAGTACACCGAAACCGCGTTGTCTGTGGTGTGGCGTGCGGCGAGTTCGGCGGGGACGATGCCGCCGTCGATGTAGTAGAACCCGAAGTTCCGCGCCCGAAGCAGCATGTCGGCGACGATCAACAGCCCGAGTCCGATCCGGAAGCAAGCGAGCGAGCGCGTATCGATTCGGAAACACGAGCGGAGATACTCCGTGATGTCTCGGGGCTTCGGGGGGCGAAATCGAGAGGACGGCCTCATCTGCGGCTGAGTGGACGGCATCCGTTTTTCAGGACGCTCTCGTTAACGGAGAGACTCATATATTTCTTAATAAGGTATTGCGACCTATCTAATTTAAGCATTAACCTCTGGATTGTGTTCTACAAATACTGCTAATTGATCATGTAGTTGTAGTCTTATATATTAAAAAACCAATTTACGATAATAACACTTTTGTCTGTGCTTTCCCTGTACAGGTGTATGGAGCACTCCCGAAGAACGTTTGTCAAGTCCGGAGCAGGCATCGTCGCGCTCAGTGCGCTCGCCGGTTGTTCGGAAGAGGATACCGGCAACGGTAACGGAAACGGCGACGCGGCAGACACCGGCGGTGAAGATCCCGGTTCGGAATCAGAACCCGAACCCGAGACGGCGGTCGTCTCGATTCTCGCTGAAAACTTGGCAGGCGGACACGACCACGATCACGACGACGAC
>CAZWZX010000333.1:0-1749 GCA_964638655.1 uncultured Natronomonas sp. | reverse complement strand
CGGGAAACACACCGGGACCCACTCGGTCAGAGAGCGGCTGGAGGACGCCGGTTTCGATCCGACAGACGCCGAGGTCCGCGAGGTGACCCGCATGGTCAAAGACCGCGGGGCACAGAAGGAGCAGATCACCTTCGAGCGGCTGAAGGAGTTCGCCCGCGACGTGGGCGTCCGACGCGAGGAGGTACGGATCTGAGAATGTGTGCCCCGGCCGTTCGGCCCCGGGGACAGCGGCCGGTTCGCTGTCGTCCGGCGACGGCCGGGACCGGTACGACGCGGAACGTTTATGTTCCCGGACGGACCAGAATCTACCGTAATGACGGTTACGACCGACGGAACGGTAGCCCCTGTGGACGCCGTCAGCGTCGTATCCGACATCGTAGGGGCCTAGCCCCGAACGCACATTCTCCCCAGACGCGGTTCGCATCGGATACAGACGATCCTACAGCCGGAACAATGTACACACGAGACACCAACCGACGGTATCGAACGGAAGGACAGCCATGAGCGGCGAACGGGCACAGGCACCGACCGAAACGGCGGAAACGACGGAGAGCCGGTCTTCGGACATCGAGACGGGCGCGGACGCGGTCGTCCGGGCGCTCGAGAACGCGGGCGTCGAGTACCTCTTCGGAATACAGGGCGGGGCGATCATGCCGGTCTACGACGCGCTGTATCACTCCGAGATGCGACACGTCACGATGGCCCACGAACAGGGCGCGGTTCACGCGGCCGACGCCTACGGAATGGTGACCGGGGATCCGGGCGTCTGTATGGCGACGTCGGGACCCGGAGCGACGAACCTGGTGACGGGCATCGCCGACGCCAGCATGGATTCGGACCCGCTGCTCGCGTTGACGGGTCAGGTCCCGACCGACGTCGTGGGGAACGACGTCTTCCAGGAGACGGACACGGTCGGGATCACGAGCCCGATCACCAAGGCGAACGCCTTCGCCGACGACCCCGACACGGTCGGGTCGGACGTCGGAACGGCCTTCGCGCTCGCGAAGGACGGACGGCAGGGACCGACGCTCGTCGACCTCCCGAAGGACGTCACGAAGGGGGAGACGGAAGTCGATCCCGGATCCCCGACGCTCCCGAGCACCTACGAGACGCCGGAGACCGCCGAGCCGGAATCGGTCTCGGAGGCGGCCGAAGTCCTGATCCGATCCGATCGACCGGTCATTCTGGCTGGCGGCGGCGTGATCAAAGCCGGGGCGAGCGACGAGCTCCGGTCGTTCGCGAAGGAACACCGGATCCCGGTCGTCACGACGATGCCCGGGACGGGATCGTTCCCCGAGGACCACGAGCTGTCGCTGGAAATCGCTGGGATGCACGGCACCGGCTACGCCAACATGGCGATCACGGTGACCGACTGTCTGCTCGCCGTCGGGACGCGCTTCGACGACCGGCTGACCGGCGGCGTCGAGACGTTCGCCCCCGACGCCGAGATCATCCACGTCGACATCGATCCCGCCGAGGTCTCGAAGAACATCGAGGCCGACTACCCGCTCATCGGCGACGCGAAGGCGGTGATCGGACAGCTCGCGGGCGCCATGTCCGGTTCCCCATCGACCGACGCCTGGCTCGACCAGTGCGAAACGTGGAAAGAGGAGTACCCGATGGAGTACGCGGCGCCGGAGGACGCGCCGGTCAAACCGCAGTACGTCGTCGAGCGTTTCGACGCCGCGACGCCGGACGACACGATCGTCACCACGGGCGTCGGTCAACACCAGATGTGGGCCTGGCAGT
>CAZWZX010000332.1:0-1762 GCA_964638655.1 uncultured Natronomonas sp. | reverse complement strand
TGTCCTCGTCGGTGATGTCCATGTCCTCGAACTGCTCGTCCTCGATCTCGACGGAGAGACCGTCCATGTAGACGTCGAAGACGGGCGATTTCTCCTGGTTCGAACCCTGTTGATCGAGGTGGAGGATGCCGGTCACCCGGACGTGATCGCCCGCGGTCACGTGGCCGGTGATGTCGTCGTCGATGTGGACGTCGATACTCTGGGGTGTCTCGCCGCCGCGCAGTCCTTCCGGCGATTCCTGTACCCGGAGTTTCTGGGCGTCGACGAACTCCGATTGATCGAAGTTGATATCGAAGGGGCCCTGTCGTTCACAGCCCTGACACTCGTGGGGTTCGTGGAACTCCCCGGAGGTCTGTGGGATCCGAGTCAAAGTTCCACAGCGCTGACACTCGAAGGCCGCCTCGGTTACTTTCGGCCGGACGTCGGTCGCTTTTCGGATGATTCCCGTCACCTCGACGAGCTGTCCGCGGTGGCGCGCACGGATCTCGCGGATGCCGGTCGTTCGCTGGAGCCCCTGCACCCGGACGTGTGCCTGCCCCAGTTTCACGTCGACCGGCAGATCGTAGAGCCTGAGCGCCTCCTCCGCGTAATCGCGTATCTGGTCGGGCTGGGCGATGAAATCGTCGGCGAGATCCGGATCGAACCGATAGAGGTCGTCCCACTCGATGTACAGCGATCGCTTCTCGTTCGGATACTTCTGGGCGAGTTGGCCGATCTCGTTGCGGTAGTAATCGCGATAGAACTGCTCGAATTTGTCGATGACTTCCGTGTTCTCCGCGCGAGCCATTTGAGTATCACGTCTTGGCGCGCCATCGAATAAGAGCTTTGGCAACCGGGGCGGAAGTGAACCACCCCTCTTTGACCTACAGCAGTGTTGCATCGACCGCGGCGCTCTTGCCGTCACGGGCCGTACGCCAGCTGATGGCACTCGACCGTCGCACGCGAACAGTCCGCGATGCGCTTTCTGACCGCGGATACAACATCGATGTCCACGACGATACCGTCGTCGCCCATCCGACGTCGGACGCCGACCGGATCGGTGTTCCGGGCGCAGTACACCTCGTTCCCGGTAGTACCGATCCCACGACTCTTCTCGAGGCAATCGGCTCGGCGTCGAACGCCGACAGAACCGCGCTGCTCGCCGTCCATCCGGACGACGTCGACCCGATCCGGGAGGTGCTCACCGACCCGCCGGGGCTTTTCGCCCGATCGGACCGGTCGAGAACGTTTTACAGCGTACCCGACCGACTTTCGGTCGGGAACAAGGGACTGGCGTGTTGCCGTGCCGACGCCGATCCGGTCTGGCACGAGGAGCGGGTGTCCGGGGTGACCGGCGACGGACCGCGGTTCGTTCTCCGCGCCGACGACCGGACGGTCACGGTCTTCGAGACGTTCGAGGCGCTTGCCTGTCCCGCTGTCGACGCTTTCGATTACGTCTACCGCCGCGGTTCCGACGGCCGGTTCCGTGTTCGAAAACTCCAGACTGGCCGTACTGTCGGTCGGTTTTCATCGATCCGCGAACTGAGGGCCAACGCCTATCGTCCGGTTCCCGTTCCGCTCGTCCCGGAACGGGTCGTCGACGGGTACCTCCCGGAAGCGTGGGCCATCGCAACGGTCTCGGGCGACCGGATAACCGGGATCGATGGCGCCTGAGCTGTCCCGTTTTGGTATACGAATTCCAGTATCGACGCCGATACCGAAGAAGTGGGACCGCCCGAATTTGAATCGGGGTTACAGCGTCCCAAACGCTGAAGGATACCAA
>CAZWZX010000331.1:0-1770 GCA_964638655.1 uncultured Natronomonas sp. | reverse complement strand
TCGTTCCCATGTGGGCGGCCCCGGAGGTGTAGGGCGGCCCGTCGACGAAAAAGAAATCCTCGCCGTCGGCGCGGTGCTGTTTCGCGTGCTCGTAGGCGTCGACCTCCGACCAGTACTCGAAGACGCGCTCTTCGACCGCCGTCGGCTCGTACTGGTCGTCGACCTCGGCGAACCTGCTCATACCGACACAATCTGTCGCCGGTGTTAAATGGCAATCGGTAGCGCTCCTTCGAGCGCCCGTGGCGAATCACCGACGCCGTACGCCCCGCCCGGCCACTCACCCGAAGACCGCGGCGAGCGACTCGTCGAGAACGCCGACGGCCTCGTCGATGTCGCCTTTTTCGGTGACGAACGTCGGGTACGCGGTGAGCTGGAACGCGGGCCGTCCCGTCCCGAAGAGGACGCCCCGCTTCATCGCCTCCTTTTGAACCTCCTTCACCGGGTTCTCGCCGCGATCGACGCGGGGATCGAAGAACGGTTCGCCGGTCTCCGGATCGGTGATCTCCAGCGCCCGCAGGAATCCCCGACCGCGGACGTCACCGACGACCGCGTGCTTCTCCCCTACCTCCTCGAGTCGCTCGGCCAGATAGGGTGTGAGTTCCCGCACGTTCTCTAAGAGGCCGTTCTCGTACTCCTCGATGGCGGCGATCCCCGCCGCACACGAGACCGGGTGGCCGGCGAAGGTCTGGCCGATACCGATCCCCTCCTCGCGGAGCAGCGCCGCGACCTCGGGCCGCATGGCCACCCCCGCGAGCGGCGCATAGGAACTCGTGACGCCCTTGGCGAACGTGAGGATGTCCGGCCGGAGGTTCTCCGTGATCGAACCGAACCACTCGCCGGTCCGGCCGAAGCCGGTGATGACCTCGTCGGCGATCAACAGGATCCCGTGTTCGTCACACAGCTTCCGAACGCGTTCGGCGTATCCCGGTGGCAGCGGGAACGCGCCGCTCGAGCCGCCGACGGGCTCCATCATGATCGCCGCGATCGAGTCGGGGCCCTCGTTGCGGACGACGAACTCGAGGTGCTCCGCCGCCATCCGGCCGACTTCCTCGGGCGTGTCGGCGTTCCAGGGGGAGCGATACGACAGCGGCGGGAGGAACTTCACGCTCCCGGTCGTGGCCGCGTGCGCTTCGAACGTCCTGGTCTGTGGATCGCCGGAGATCCCGCCGGTCCCGTACGTCGACCCGTGATACGATCGCCATCGCGTGAGAACCTTCGGCGCCTTCCGGTATTTGCGAGCGAACTGTATCGCGGCCTCGTTCGCCTCGCTTCCCGAGACGGAGAAGTAGATCTCGTCGAGATCGCCGGGCGTGATCTCGGTGATCCGCTCGGCCAGCTCCGTCCGGACGTCGCTGTGGAACTTCGAGCCGACGTATTGGGTGACCTCTACCTGTTCTTGGATCGCCCGTATGATACGCTCGTTCCCGTGTCCGGCGTTCACGCACGCGAGCTGGCTCACGAAATCCAGATACTCGTTCCCTGCGTCGTCGGTAAACCGGGGTCCGTCGGCGCTGACGATCGTCGGTGTGTCGCTTCCGGGCGTGTGCCAGTGGTCGAGCACTGGAGACTCGGTAACTTTACTCATACCTGCCGTCGGTTCCCCCAGTTGTTAAAACGTGCGGCGAGCGAGACGACGGTTCGATCCCCTCTCGACGGAAAAGTGGGGGTTTTTCCGTCGTGAAACCGAGGATGGAGGTATGCAGGGTAACCTTCCGCCGGAGGCCCAGGAGAAAATCGAAGAGCTCCAGGATCTCCAGGAAACCGCACAGC
>CAZWZX010000330.1:0-1781 GCA_964638655.1 uncultured Natronomonas sp. | reverse complement strand
CGACTCGATCGGTTCGCGAGCGTCGTCAGCCACGACCTCCGGAACCCGTTGCAAGTTGCCGAGGGGCGGTTAGAACTGGCAGCCGAAGCGTGTGACACCGAACACCACGAGGCGATCGCCGATGCGCTCGATCGGATGGACGCGCTGATCGAGGACGTCCTGGCGCTGGCCCGGAAAGGCGACGGGATCGATGAACTCGAGGACGTCGACCTCGGTTCCCTGACCGAGTCGAGTTGGGAGAGCGTCGACACCGAAGCGGCGACGCTTCTCACCGAAACCGCGAGGGCGATCCGCGCGGATCGGTCACGTCTGCGACAGCTACTGGAGAGCCTCCTCGGAAACGCCATCGAACACGGCGGCGAGGACGTGACTGTCACGGTCGGGACACTGGAGGAGGGGTTCCACGTCACGGACGACGGGGTCGGGATCCCGGCGGACGAGCGCGAACGGATCTTCGACTCCGGCCACTCGTCGAGCGACGGCGGAAGCGGCTTCGGGTTAGCGATCGTCCGGGAGATCGTTTCGGCACACGGCTGGGAGATCCGCGTCACCGAGAGCGACTCCGGCGGCACACGGTTCGAGATCACCGGCGTCGAGTTCGCCACCGAGTGACGTCTTCGGATCGGAAGCGCCGGTCTGCGAGAAGAGCGATCGGATCGTGCCTACTGGGAAGGAGAATTATCGTCGGTACTCCCCGGCACCCGATCGGTCTCGGGGAGGGGAGCGTCCGTCGTCTCAAAACATTAATCACCGGTGTGCGTCGTTGTCTTTTATATGTTCGGAGGGTCGGTGGAACTGTTCTACGCGTATCCCGTCTGGATACAGATCCCGTTGATTCTTTTATTATCCCTTCTCGGGGCGAAACTGGTCGAGGTCGGTACCTACTACGTTCTCCACCAGTCCGAGCGCCTCGCGAGCGGGCAGTACGACCGGCTCATCGTCGAGGAGTTACATCTGCCTCTCTACGTTACGGTCATTTTGATTGGAATCTACGCTATCTCGCGATTACTGCCGGAACTGGCCGTCGGGTTCTACATTGCAACCGCTGCGCTTTCGGTCATCCTCCTCGTGTGGGCACGTGCCGTCGTCCGTCTCGGCAACCGCGTGATCGGTCTCACCAACGATTCACCGACGGATCGCGAGATCGCGCCCATCTTCAAGAACGTCCTCACGTTTTTTGTCGTCCTGGGGGCGTTCTTCGTCCTCTTGTCGATCCGGCAGGTCGACGTGACGCCGCTGCTCGCCTCGGCGGGCATACTCGGTATCATCATCTGCATCGCCGCACAGGACTCGCTCGGAAACTTCTTCGGCGGACTCTCGCCGTATTTCGACAAGACGTACAAACTCGGCGACATGGTGGAACTCGAATCGGGAGAGCGCGGGACCGTCATCGATATGAGCATCCGGAGTACGACCGTGCTCACCCGCGATAACATCGCCATCACCGTTCCGAACGCCAGGATGAACTCCACGCAGGTCATCAACGAGTCGGCTCCGGTTCGTCGACGGCGGATCCGGTTGGACGTCGGCGTCGCCTACGGATCCGATCTCGAAACCGTCGAAACTGCGATTCTCGATGCGGCCGCCGAAGAGAGCGTCGTCCTCGAGTCTCCGCGGCCAAAAGTCCGGTTTCAGGAGTTCTCCGACTCGGCGATCGTCGCCCAGTTACCTGAATTGAGGCGCTAAGGCCCCTTCCTCAACGAGCGACCGAAGGGAGTGAGTAGGAAGGGGATACAGCGTCCCCAGAAATCTTTGATTTCTGGTGTGCGAACGAATCGCGA
>CAZWZX010000329.1:0-1813 GCA_964638655.1 uncultured Natronomonas sp. | reverse complement strand
TTGCCGCCTCGGCGAACTTGCCGATCACGCGGGTCGCCTGGACGCTGTCGGCGTCCGTGAGGAAGTTATGCGCCTCGTCCATACCCACGATCAGCGGCGTCTCCTTGATCCGATCGTGCTCGGGGTCGTTCGAGAGCTTCTCGTCGATCAAAAGCGAGGCGACGGCGAGGACGACCGTCGTCGTCGCGCGCGAGTCGTTGATGTGATACGTCGGCACCGTCGTGATCCCGCCGGGGCGGACGAACTCGGAGACGAGATCGGTGATCGGCGGCGCGTCCCCATCGAAGACGCCGCCGAACCCCCTGATCCGTCTCCGGATCGCGTCGAAGGTCGCCTCGTGGACCCGCCCGGAATCGTCGAGCTCCTCTTTCAGGGCCGGGTCGTCCAGGAACGACCGGAACTGCTCGTAGGTGCCCCCGTCGCCGTACTGTCGTTCGAACCGGGGCAACAGCACGGTCACGAGCGCGCCGTACTGGTTGTCGTTGAGCCCGCTACCGGCGACGAGCCAGGGGTTGTCGTGGACCATCGAAAAGGGGACCGTGAAGGCGACCTGTTCGGCGCCGTGGTGGGCGGCGGCGTAACTCGCCGAGCCGACCTTCGGGACGAACGCCTTGGTGTCGTCGACGCCGCCGTGGGCGACTCCCTCCCGTTCGAGCCGTCGTTCGTATTCGGCGTCCATTCCGGGGTTGTCGTCGTGCATCTGTGCGTACTCGTCCTGTGGGTCGAACTGGATCAACGCCGGCGCGACCGTCCGTCCGTCGCCCGTCGGGTACCGTCGATCGTCGGCGAGATACTGTCGGAGGACGTTTTTGGCGCCGTGGGTCTTCCCGGATCCCGTGCCGCCGGCGACGAGCGTGTGTCTGAAAACGAGCGGATCGCCGGCCTCGTAGTCGTCCTTCAGCCGGTAGTCGATCGTCGGCGGGCTGGCCGCGGTTCTGACTTTCTCGCCGCCGACCGCCAGATGCCCGATGAAGACCCCTTCCTCGGGGATCTTCAGGCCGGTCTTGATTTCGGTGTCGTCTTTGGCCTCCCTGACGACCGTCTCGGGTTTCGGTACCCGGTCGGTCATCCGCCGTTTGAGTTCGCCGCCTTCCTCATAAAGGACCGAAAGCGGCTCCAACGTCGCCATGAACTTGTAGTCGTTCTCGTCGATCGACTCCCGGCGCATCGCCCGACGCGCGTGGATCTCCGTCGCGTCGTCCGAGCGGAACTCCTGGGCGTACTCCAAGGCGACGATCCGACAGAAGAGCCGCTCCCCGTCCGGGTAGGCGGCGACGAGATAGCTCCCGATGCGGACGGACGACCGGTTCCGGACGGTGACGTAGGCCCGCAGGCGCGTGTCGTCGTCGCGCTCGCTTATAATGAGGCCCTCAGAGGCCGACAGCGTCCCGATCCCGCGATCGGAGCCGCTCGGCGAGACCGAGACCGGCTCGAACTCCGATTCGGCCTCCCTGTCGCTTCCGGCCGGCGACGGGGCCGTCTCCCCGCTATCTTCGCCGTCCGCCTCCGGTTCCGACCGGTCGTCCCCGTCGTCGTCGGGATCGTAGTTCGCGAAATCGCCCAGATCGGACATACGACGACTCTCGTCGGGGGCGTTCAAAAACCCCCGCGTGCCGGGGTGGAAGTGGTTCCGTTCGGGAGCGGTTGTGTTCTGGGCGTTTCGCTATCGTTTGAGGTCTCGTTGCTCACGGCTCGTCGCTTCGCTCCTCTCCGTTCGCTTTTCGGGATTCTTCGCTATCGCTCAGAATCCCGCACCAATGGAACAAGAATTTAAATGCCGCGACGGAAGGGGTCTACACTATGGGTAAGAAGT
>CAZWZX010000328.1:0-1824 GCA_964638655.1 uncultured Natronomonas sp. | reverse complement strand
AAGCCCCTGCCTCAAGGAGCCGCCAACGGCGGCGAGTAGGCAGGGGTAGTTCACACGTCACAGCAGTTCTCCGGTGGCCTTCCGAACCGCATCATCGGAAGAACCGTCGACGTCCCAGCCGAGCGCCGCGAGTTTCTCTATAGAGAGCCGCATTCGGGGCACGTCCCCCACCCAGCCGCGGTCGCCACCGGTAAACGTATATTCCGGATCCACATTCATCTCCTCGGCGACGATATCTGCGATCGTCCGAACCGACGTCGTCGTTCGAGTCCCCAGATTGTACGTGTTCAACGCTCTATCAGCATGTTCGATGACGTAACACATCGCCTCGACACAGTCCGCAATATGCATATACGACTTCTCCTGGCGACCGTCTCCGAGAATCTCTAATTCCGAGGGATCTTCGCGCAGTTTCTGGATGAAGTCGGGGACCACCGCGCCCAATTGCAGCCGTGGGCCGACGATGTTCGCAAAGCGAAACGCCCACACCTGCAGGCCGTGGCTGTGGGCGTACACTGACAACAGCGATTCCTCGGCGAGCTTCGCCGCGCCGTACATACTGATCGGCTCCAGCGGTGCGTAATCCTCTGGCGTCGGCCGTGGCGCTTCACCGTATACCGTCGACGAGGAGGTAAACGCGATCCGATCACAGCCGACGGCCCGCATCCGTTCCAAGACAGCCGCTGTCAACTCCGTGTTCGATCGAAACTGCTCGTTCGGATCGTCGGTGTTGACAGCCTTATCAGCGGCGCAGTGAAAGACGAACGTCGTCTCCTCGTCGATCGCCGCTCTTAGAACATCTGAATCGCGGAGATCGCCATCGACGAGCGTCGCCGTATCGGGGACCCATTCGCGACGACCGTTACTAAGATCGTCGACGACAGTAAGGTCATTCTCCCCGACGAGTCGATCGGCCAGATGTGA
Organism: uncultured Natronomonas sp.; assembly: GCA_964638655.1. Classification (GTDB taxonomy): domain Archaea; phylum Halobacteriota; class Halobacteria; order Halobacteriales; family Haloarculaceae; genus Natronomonas. Next base: position 900 of record CAZWZX010000328.1, on the reverse strand, counting down.
TCCGATAAACCCGGCTCCACCAGTGATACAGATTCGCTGATCGCGTAACTCCATTGTCGCCGATACGGTCGGGCCTCAAAAGTCGGTTTCGGCACATACAGCGATTTAAACAAGGAGAGAGTAACACAACGGTCACCGCCGCTGTGTCGAAGTGACGTTCTCCGCGCCGTAAACGGAGTATCACGACTGCCTCAGGGGCGGAGTACTCGACCGCCCCCGGGTCGACCCCCCGAACCCACGACTCAGAAGTCGGGCAACTCGACGAGACCGGCATCGAGCAGGTCGCCCAGAACGGACCGGGCGTGACCGTCCGGACTGACGTTTTCGTACACGCGCCAGACGGCCCCGTTCGCGAGAACGAACGTCGTCCGAACGGCGGCGTCACCGCGGGTCTCGACGTCGAAGGCTTCGACGAGATCGCCGCCGGGGTCGGCCAGGAGATCGAACTCCAATCCTTCGTTCGAACAGAAGGCGGCGTGGGAGTCAACGTCGTCGGTCGAAACGCCGTAGACCGTGACGCCGGCCTCGTCGAACGTCTCCAGTTCCGCCTGAAACTGCCGGGCCTCGATCGAACAGCCAGGTGTGTCGTCGCGGGGATAAAAGTACAGCACCGTCGGATCGGTGCCGGCTATCGAGACCGTCTCACCGTTTTGATTCCGAGCCGATACGTCCGGCACGGGGTCGCCCTCGGAGCGTACCATTGGACGTGTTTGGGCGGGCACCCACCTGTCGGTTGTGGTTCCGAATACGTGCCCGCTACAGAACAGCAAGGGGGAGGGACCACGGCTTCACAGTGGTTGCTGAGGTGGAAGCACTTACTTTGTGTAGGACGTAACCACCAGTATGGCGACGGCAGTGAAAGTCGACGAGGACGCAAAATCCCGACTCGAGGAGCTTCAG
>CAZWZX010000327.1:0-1845 GCA_964638655.1 uncultured Natronomonas sp. | reverse complement strand
TCGAGCAGCGGTACACAGACGGTCGTGTCGAGCCCGCCGGAGAAGGCGAGCGCGACGCGTTTGGTATCTGACATTGGTGTGGTTTGGACGTGTGAAATCGACCGTCGTCCGGACGGTCATCGTTGGAAACGGGGCGAGCGCGACGTGGGAGTGGGAACTATTCGGGCCTACCGGCCCGTCGCCGCGGTCGCGGGAAAAGAAAGTACTCACCGCTGGTAGCGGCCGTATCGGAGCGGTGAGTCCGTTTCATGTACTCGACTCTATCCACAGAGCGATACTAAACGCTTGCGGAACGCCGTTCCCGTGAGAAACGCTCCCGTGTGCCCCTATCGCTTCCGTCCCACGAGAAGCGCCGCGAGAAGCAACGCGGAGACGCCGAGCGCGGCGGGGGCGCCGCCGTAGGGATCCGACTCCTCGGAGAACTGCGGCTGTTCGGTGTCCGAGACCGGATCCGGATCGTCCCCGACGTCAGGCGCGGTGGCGACGACTTCGAAGCTCTCGCCGAACTCCGTCAGCCCGGGCCAACTCGCCACGTCGGTCCCCTGCCGCTGTGGCTGTGGTGAGACGCTCGTGAGTTCGCCGCCCTCGGGGGCGAAAACCACGAGTTCGCGATCCAGGCTATCGTACGTCGAGAACGGCTCCGAGAGCACGATCCGGTCTCCATCGAGGCGGGCGATGTTCTCCCAGCGGAACTCGTAGCCGACGATCCCGACGTCGCCGTCGGTCGCCGTCTCGACGGTCACCTCACCGACCCGCAGCTCGCGGTCGATCCCCTCGTTGGCCTCCTCGGAAACGAACTGCATCCCCTCGCGGAACTGGCTTGCCGCTTCCGCCCTGAGCTCTTCGTCCTCTGCGACGTCCTCGAACACCGCACGCTGTTCGTCGTCGGAGAGATCGAACTCCTCGGTGAAGACGACGTCGGCGTCGCCGTCGGCGTCGAGTTCGACGATCATCTGGCCGTCGGCGGGTTCGTCGACCGCCGCGGCAGTGCCGGTGAGCACCACGAGCGCGAGCCCGACGGCACAGAGCAATACGGAAAGACGGGAAACGTGACTCATCACCGGATCCTCGTGCCGGGCGGAAAAAAGCCGAGCGGTCGAAGTCGGGTACGGTCGGCCACAGCGTTTTTGCGTCCACCGGACCCACTGACGGATATGAACGGGATCGGAAAGCTCGACGTCGAGGACCTGCTGAAACTCGTGTTGATCCTCGTCGTCGTCATCCTCGTCCTCGAGATCGTGGGCCGGTTCGTCAGCATTCTGGCCTCGATAAGCCCGGTCGTCGCGGTCGTGATCGTCGTCCTTATTGTGGCGTACTTCCTCGATTACATCTAACCCGTGTACAGCTGTAACGTCCCCGTTCCGCCGAAAGTCGCCCGTCTCGCGCGCGGGCTCGCGACGAACTGCCTCGAGGCGACCCCGCGGGACCGACACACCCTCGTCGCCAAACGGTTCGGCGACGGGGAGCCGCGCACGTTCACCCGCCGCATCCGACAGACTCTGGAGGGCTTTCCGCCGTTCGAAGCCCGAACCGCCGGCGTCGAGATGTTCAGAAACCCCCTGACGGGGGGCGATCCGGTCGCGTATCTCCGGATCGAATCGCCCGCGCTCTTCGAGATGCACGGGAAGCTCTGCTCGATCTCCGATCCGGTCGAGGAACTCGAAGGCGAGGAGTACGTCCCACACGTCACGATCGCCCGCGGCGGCGACGCCGACAGGCTCGTCGGGGTGGACACCGGCGGGCCGGTCACCTGGACGGTCGATTCGCTTTTAGTGTGGTCGGGCCCGTACGCCGAACCCGCGGCGAGGATCTCGCTGCCGGCGTAGTGTCACCCCCCGTACGCCC
>CAZWZX010000326.1:0-1848 GCA_964638655.1 uncultured Natronomonas sp. | reverse complement strand
CGAGCCCGGCGAGTTTGTACGTCGCGAGCACCCAGTAAAACCGCGGGTTATCGTACTCGAAGCCGGTGTTGCGTTCGTAGCGCTCGATGAGCTCGCGGCGGCTCGGATACCCCTCGCTGGTGATGAAGGGCTGATCGAGCCACGGAATCGCGGGATCGGGATCTTTCTCTTGGCGCCAATAGAAGAGCATCCAGCCGAGATCGGTGAACGGGTCGCCCAGCGTCGACATCTCCCAATCGAAGATCGCGACGATCTCCGGCTCCTCTCCCGGGCCGAACATGAGGTTATCGAGCTTGTAATCGCCGTGAACGAGCGTGCTCGGGGCCTCCTCGTCGTCCGGGAGGTTGTCGTAGAGCCAGTCTTTGACCTCGTATAGCTCCTCGATCTCACGCTCGTCGGTCGTGACCTCGAAGGCCCACGACAGCTGCTCGGACCACCGTCTGACCTGCCGTTCGGTGAAGCCGGGCGGATAGCCGAAATCGCCCTCCTGGAGTCCGATCGCTTCGTTGTCGACCTGGTGGATCTCGGCGAGTCGGTCGATCGCCTCGTGACCGATCTTCTCCCTGGCCGAGGGGTTCGCGAACCGTTCCGGCTCCTCGTCACGGAGCACGTCCCCCTCCTGGCGCTCCATCGCGTAGAAGTCGCTCCCGATGATCGAGTGGTCTTCGCTCGCGAGGACGGTCGTCGGGACACGGACGTCCGTGTCCTGAAGCGAGTGGATGACGAGGTACTCCCGGAGCACGTCGTGGGCGTTTTCCGCGATATCTCCCGGCGGCGGCCGTCGGAACACGAGCTCGCGGTCGCCCCACGTGACGAACAGCGTCTCGTTGGAATGACCCTCCTGGTGGTGACGGACGTCGTACCGCTCCGCCGGGCCCAGCTCGTCTGTTAGATACTCCCGGAGTGCGGCCTCGTCGACGATCCGGCCGAAATATTCGGCGTCCGCGTCCGTCATACGGGATCACCGCCGGACATGACTAACATTGTAAAGTAGACTCGGGGATCCTCGCTCAAATATCTGCCGACACATCCAACGGCACGGGTCCCGGCACCGAAACGCTCGGAGTCCGAGCGCAGACACCGGCTGCCGTGTGCTTTCGCCGGGCTTATTAGGATGTACAGGCTCGAGTCAAGTAATGTCAGACGAGGACCGCACCATCCTGCTCATCGGCAGCGGGCCGATCCAGATCGGACAGGCAGCCGAGTTCGATTACTCCGGCGCACAGGCGTGCCGAGCGCTCCGGGAGGAGGGTGCCCGAGTCGTCCTCGTCAACTCCAACCCCGCGACGATCATGACCGACCCGGAGATGGCCGACAAGGTCTACGTCGAGCCGATCACGACCGAGGCCATCGCCGAGGTGATCCGGAGAGAACAGCCCGACGGCGTCATCGCTGGACTCGGCGGCCAGACGGGGTTGAACGTCACCGCCGAACTCGCCGAAGAGGGCGTTCTCGAAGCGCACGACGTCGAGATCATGGGGACGCCGCTGGACACGATCTACGCGACCGAGGACCGGAACCTGTTCCGCGAGCGCATGAAACATATCGGCGAGCCGGTCTGTCGCTCCGAGACCATCGGCTCGATGGACGAACTCGAAGAGGCCGTCGAGGCCGTCGGAGGGCTTCCCGTCATCGCCCGCACCGCATACACGCTCGGCGGCTCCGGCTCCGGCGTCGTCGACGACATGGGCGAACTCCGCGAGATCGCCCGCAAGGGGTTTCAGCTCTCGCGGAACCACGAGGTCCAGATCACCGAATCGATCGCCGGGTGGGTCGAGCTCGAATACGAGGTCATGCGGGACGCCGACGACTCCTGTATCATCATCTGCAACATGGAGAACATCGACC
>CAZWZX010000325.1:0-1862 GCA_964638655.1 uncultured Natronomonas sp. | reverse complement strand
CCGAGACCATCCAACAGGCCTCGTTCATCAGGGGAACGAGGATCCGGTTGACGATAAAGCCCGGCGAGTCCTTCCGCACGCGGACGGGCGTCTTGCCGAAATCCTCCGCGAGCGCCTCCGTCACCTCGAGCGTCCCGTCGGCGGTATGACCGCCGGAGATGACCTCGACGAGCTGCATCCGGACCGGCGGGTTGAAAAAGTGCATCCCACAGAACAGTTCCGGACGCTCAGTCTCCTCGGAGAGTTCGGTGATCGACAGCGACGACGTGTTGGTCGCGATGATCGCGCCCTCGGGGAGATACTCCTCGACGTCACCGTAGACGTCCTTCTTGATCTCCATCTTCTCGGGGACGGCCTCGATGACGAAGTCGGCGTCTTCGAGTGACGGCTCCATGTCGACGTACGGGGTCACGTTGTCGATGGCGGCCTCGGCTTCCGCCTCGGTTATCCGTTCCTTTTCGGCGAGCTTTTCCAACGACCACTCGATCTGATCGTAGCCGTCCTGGACGAACTCCTCTTTGATATCCCGTAGGTTGACGCTGTAGCCGGCGAGGGCGGCGACCTCCGCGATCCCGTGGCCCATGTTACCGGCCCCCAGTACCGCGATGGTCTCGATGTCGTCGATTTCCATTGTTAGCGTTTATATCCTCTTTCGGAACCCGTTTCAACGTTTCCCTCCCTGATCCGATCGACTGATATCAGCGCACGAAAGCGATATAGCGGCCGAATAGCGAACGCCCCGTTCGTCCGAACAGGGTGCCATATCTATCCGGACGGGGAAACTGCTTGAACGTTGTTTTCGTTCATTAGCCGTTTCGCAGCAAACGTTATTCAAGCTACTTATCCGGCGAACGCCCGACTTCGCCCGCGCCGACGAGCGAAAACAGCTTCGCGGGAGAAATGAACGGTTCGAAAAAAAGCGATCGGTTTAGGACCGTCCGGACGGTATCCCATCCAATGAGCGACCTCGTGAAGAGCGATCTCACGCGGGCGGCGACCTTCTTCGCCCTGGCGTTCGTCTGTATGTCCGTCGGCGGCTTTCTCATCGGCTCGCCCCGAATCGGCGTCCAGTGGGGGTTCGGCCTCGGGGTCGCGTTCGCCGTCTTCGCGTACTTTTTCATCAAACCGACCGGGGAGCCCCCGGAGTGATCGGGGCGAACACGTGCCCCGTCCATACGTTTAACTCCCAGACGGACCAACTTCGGCGTATGAAGATCTACACCGGCCGTGGCGACGAGGGGATGACCGACCTCCGCGATATGTCCCGCGTCTCCAAGACGAGCCCGCGAATCGAAGCCTACGGCACCGTCGACGAGGTCAACAGCCTCGTCGGGATGGTCAGACCGTCCGGCTACGACGACATCGACGAGAAGCTCGAGGCGATACAGAACCACCTCCACATCATTCAGGCCGATTTCGCCAGCCCCGACAAGGACGACCCGGACACCCCACACATCGAGGAACACCACGTCCAGAAGCTCGAAGACTGGATGGACGCCTTCGACGACGAACTCGAACCGCTGCAGAGTTTCATCCTCCCGGGCGGCTCCGACGGCGGCGCGAAGCTCCATCACGCCCGGTCGGTCTGTCGGCGCGCCGAGCGTCGATCGGTCGCGCTCGCGGCCGACGAACCGGTCAACGACGCCTCCGTAGCGTATCTCAACCGCCTCTCGGATGCGCTCTTCGTTCTGGCTCGCGTCGTGAACAAACGCGAGGGCGTCCCCGAGTCATCTCCCGAGTACTGATATCGCCAGATCGCACCGTGGTTCAATCGTTTTAAGAGCCGTCCACCCGAGCGAATCGAGGATGCAGCATGCAGACGTCGCGATCGTCGGCGGCGGCCCGGCCGGTTCCGCGGCGGG
>CAZWZX010000324.1:0-1873 GCA_964638655.1 uncultured Natronomonas sp. | reverse complement strand
CAGCGACAGACGGGACTCGAGGGTGCCGACGCTGCTCGTCTTTCTAGTGCTCGCCGGCGGCGGGTTCGCCCTCCTGGCGCTCGCCGACTCGATCCCCGTTCTCGCCGCCGCCTGCGTGCTCATCGGGATCGGTCAGGGCGGCACCAGCGGGCCGTTGATGGCCCTCTTGGCCGATATGACGCCCGACGACCGGATGGGGAGAGCGGTCGGAACCAACAACGTGCTCGGGGACGTGGGAGGTGGTCTCGGCCCGCTCGTGACCCTCCCGCTCATCGATACGGTCGGGTTCGTGCCGGTGTATCTCGTCTGTGCGGTGATGCCCTTCCTCGCGGCCGTCGTCCTGCTCGGCGGAGTGTACCGACAGACCGGTTTGTTCCTCCCCGGCCGTGATGGCTAACCCGACGCCGAGAAGGTGACGCCGCCTCGATGCTATTCGGCGATCAGCGCTGAAAGCGCCTCGAAAGCGATGTTCGCCGCCAGTACGGCCGTTGCGCCGTCGCTGTCGTACAGCGGCGACACCTCCACGAGATCGAAACCGACGAGTTCCGTATCGACGAGCGCTCGGGTCAGCCGGAGGATCTCACGGGAGGACATCCCGCCCGCCATCGGCGTCCCCGTCCCGGGAGCGAACGCCGGATCGACGGCGTCGATATCGATCGTCGCGAACGTCGGGCCGTCGGTGACCGCCCCGATCCGATCGCACATCGTCTCGACGCCCTGCCGCGAGAACTCCTCGATGGTGTGATACTCGATCCCGGACGCCTCGAGCATCTCGAGATCTTCTTTGCCGTAGAGTCCGCCCCGGTCGCCGATCCGGATCGAACGGTCCGGATCGATCAACCCCTCCTCGATGGCGTAATGCATACTCGTCCCGTGATTGTACGGCTCGCCGAAGTACTCCGTCCACAGATCCGAGTGGGCGTCGAACTGTACCAGGCCGACCGGACCGTGCTCGTCGGCGACGGCTCTGAGAACCGGGAGCGTCGTCGAGTGATCGCCGCCGAGTATGGCCGGTGTCACACCGCACTCGAGGACGTACTCGATCCGCGCCCGAATCTCCTCGAAGGTGCGCTCGATGTACCCCGGAACGGTCGCCACGTCGCCGTGATCGACGAGCGTGACGTCTCCGAGGTCGGTGTCAGTGTTCGGGTTGTACGGCTTCAGAAGCGTCGAGGCTGCCCGGATCGCTCTGGGACCGAACCGGGCACCTGGTCTGTACGTCGTCGCGTCGTCGAACGGGGTGCCGACGACGGCGATGTCGGCTTCGGACCCCTCGAGGTCGGTCACGTGTTCGGCCCGCATGAACGTCGGAATGCCGGCGAACCTGGGGACTTCCTGTGGATCGATCATCTGGCGGTCAGTCGTTTCTCCCACCGACCCCTTATATTCCGCCGGCCGAGACGGTCGACGGATCTCATCGACGGTAGGTCACGAACCGCAGTTCTCCCGCAGTTTCGCTTTCGGATCGCTCCCATTCGTCGCCGATATCGGGGAAATACGTGTCCCCGTCCGGTGACTCCGGGATCTCCGTTATCAGGAGTTCGTCCGCCCGATCGATGAGTGCCTCGTACACCGTCGCGCCGCCGATGACGTAGACGGTGTCTCGGTCGCCCTCGAGGGATTTCTCGGCGCGTTCGATCGCCTCCTCGACGCCGCGGGCGTGGATCGCGCCCTCCGGTAAGGTTAGCCGTTCGCGCCGCGAGAGGACGACGTTCGTTCGTCCGGGGAGCGGTCCCCCGAGTCGGGCCTCGATCGACTCGTAGGTCTTCCGCCCCATGACGACGGGGTGGCCGATCGTCGTCTCCTTGAACTGCCGGAGATCCTCGGGGTAGTGCCACGGCATCTCGCCGTCGGCGCCGATGACGCCGTTTTC
>CAZWZX010000323.1:0-1878 GCA_964638655.1 uncultured Natronomonas sp. | reverse complement strand
ATCATCTCGGTCCACCCGTGGTTGAAGAAATCGAAGTTCGCCTGGATGTGGGTGATCTCTCTGGCCTCCGCTTCCGTGTATCCCGACTCGAGCGCGGCCACGTAGCTGTCCATCGTCGCGTCGAAAAAGGAATCGAGGTGGGCACGACGCTCCTCGCGGTGGTTCTCGTCGGCCTTCCCGAGAAAGATCTTCGTGTGCATCTTCACGAGCGCGTAGTTCGCGACGCTCCGGACGCCCGGCGTCGTCAACGCCTTCTTCGAGGCCCAATGTCGCGGGTTCTGTACCAGTTTCATAGCCCCCCTAGCGGCCGTGTCCCCTTCAACTCCCTGTTGGCGGAAGCTCCCGGATCGATCCGGAAGCTCAGTCGTTCGTTCGTACTCGGCCGTTCGATTGACGAATCGACACTCGAATACGCTTTCGTCGATCACCCGTCCACTAGCTCCCCCGTGTGGGAGATCTTTGCACGGCTCTCCGCGGTCCAGATGGCAATCCACATTAACCAGGATGATCTACTGTCGTGTATGTGTGCGTCGCACGTAATCATCGGTGACGGCATCGCCGGCGCTTCGGCGGCCGAGACGATTCGGGAAGCCGACCCGGATGCCGAGATCACCGTCGTTACCGAGGAGGGGGAGGCCCTGTACAACCGTATTCTCATCAAGGAGTTCGCCAAGGGCAAGCTCCCGGAGGCACCGGTTTCGATCCACGAGCCGGGCTGGTACGATGAGCGGGATATCGATCTCCGCCTCGATACGGTCGTCACCGACGTCGATACGGACGCCCACGAGATACACACTCACGGTGGGGACACTCTCGAGTACGACAAGCTTCTCGTCGCCACCGGCGGAACGCCGATTCAGCTTCCGGTCGAAAACAGCGACGCCGAGGGGATCCATCACTTCTGGACCTTCGAGGACGCCCGGGCGATCAAGGAGAGCGCCGAGACGGCCGATAACGGCGTCGTCGTCGGGGCGGGCCTGCTCGGCATCGACCTCGCCGCTATCTGTGGCGCACAGGGCGTCGACGCACACTATCTGATGCGAGGTCAGGCGTGGTGGCGCTACGCCCTCTCGGAGGACGGCGCTGAGATAATCCACGACGCGCTCGAGGGGATCGGCGTCACGCCGGTCTTCGACTCCGGTGTCGATCGCTTCGAAACCGACGACGAGGGCCACGTCACGGCCGCCATCGACCCCAACGGAGAGCGGTTCGAGGCGGATTTCGCCGGCGTCGCCATCGGACTCGATTTCAACACGGAGTTCATCCAGGACACCGACATCGAGACGGACAACGGCATCGTCACCGACGAGTACATGCGGACGAACGTCGAGGACGTCTACGCCGCCGGCGACATCACGCAGTTCCACGACCTGATCCTCGGGGACCGCGCACAGAACGGGGCCTGGGGTTCCGCGAAGGAGCAGGGCTCCGTCGCGGGCGAGAACATGGTCGCCGACGGGCCCGAAACGGCCTTCGAATGGGTATCCTCGTACTCGATCACACATTTCGATTTCCCCTTCCTCTCGTTTGGCCATCCGACCCGCGGCGACGATTCGGTCGAACGGAAATACGACGACGGGACCTGGCGACGCGTCGCGCTCAAGGACGGTCGCGTCATCGGCGGCGTTCTCATCGGCGACCTCTCCGCGCAGTCGGTGCTGAAAAAGCTCGCACGGAAACAGCTCGACGTCTCCGATCGGACCGATCTCCTCTTGGAACAGGGCGTCGGCATCGAGGCGTTCGAGGACCCCGCGGCCGCCGAGTGATCCGACAGGACTTTCTCCGGGCGCCCCTCTCTTCGAAGTATGGATGGCGGCGGCTCCTCAGACATGACGCTCGCGTTCGAGTTGGAAGCGCTCAAAGAACTCGCCGACCCCG
>CAZWZX010000322.1:0-1926 GCA_964638655.1 uncultured Natronomonas sp. | reverse complement strand
CGGATCTTGAGTCCGCCGCCGTTTCCGGGCTTGGCTACCCTCGCACGCAACTCGGCATAACAGCCTCATGGGATTTAAGCCACCGGTTTCGATCGCCGGCGAGCGGCGGAACAGATCATAAAAGTGGGCACGGATCGAAGCGTCAGTATGACCGATCACCCACGGCTCGCCTACACCGAATCCGGCGAACCGGCGATCGCCGCCACGCTCGAATCGACGGTCGAGCACAACTTTTCGACGCCGTCGCGGGAGACGCTCACGTTATCGACGAAGGCGGCCGGACTGATCGTGGACGAGTTGGCCTACAGCGAGCGCGAGGAGATCGCATCCGAGACGGTCGAGACGGTCTTTCTCACCGGCGGCGTGTCCGGTGACGAAAACACCGATCCGATCGAACTCGTCCGGCGACTCCGTTCCCCGTCGGGCGGGAAACACCCGACCGACGCGGAACTCGATCGCGTCGCGGAATACTTGAAAAGCGTCGAGATCGAGGAGCGGCTCCGGTGGCTTGCGGTCGAACTCGTCGAGGAAAGCCGTCTCTGCGAGGCGATGGAACCCGACGACATCACGACACAACGAGACCGGATGAACGACCTGCGGGGGATCGCGAAGGATCTCTGAGGCGGCGGGGAGACGATCGACTACTCGAGCCGTTCGGCGTATTCGTAATCCTCCGACCTCGCCTCCGGGCGCTCGCCGTCCAGTTCGATCCGCCATCCGTCGAGTACGGTCGGATTCTCGAGCGCGTTCGTGAGCGTCGTTCTCACACCGAGTACGCCGACACCGTAGTAGTCTCTCGGGATCCCGTGGAGATACTGCAAGGCCGTCCCGAAGAGGCTACACATCCCGTCGTCGTCCTCGAAGTCGTAGTGCTTGTACGCGCCCGCCGCGACCTGTACCATTCCGTGAAGGAAGGCACTTTCGGTGGTTCCCCGTCCGTAGTTGTACCATTCGTCCTCGAAACAGTCGTGTGATTCGTGGAACGCGTCGGCGTTGTACAGTCGCACACCGTGAACGACCGCACGCCGGAGGGTGCCGTGTTCCCACCCGTTCGATACGCCCCGCTCTCGACGCCACCCGGTCGGATCGCCGGAACTCGGTGGGGCGACATGAGCGTCCCGTGTGTGGTCGTTCATAGCTGGGTTTTGGATCGCTCGGATCGGCTCTCCCGACGATACGTTCCCTCCGTACTTAAACGAACTTTCTCGAAGGGATCGGAGTCCCCTGGGAGTCTGTTCCTCTATCGGTTCCCGGAGACACGCCGATCCGACGGCTCGACGTCACTTCCGGTCCGTCAGAACGGAATGCCCCCCGCGAGCAGGGCGGCGTTGATCAAAAGGAGCACGGCACAGACCGCGCTGGCGAGGATATACGGCCGGACGGCCACGGCGAACTCGGCCGCAGTCGGTTCGCCCCGAAGCGCTTCGGCGGGGAACCCTTCGGTCATGAACCGGCCGAACCCGATGTCCTCGATCGAACGGCGCATCCGGAGGACTCCGAGTTCGATGGCGCCGTTCATCATTCCCCACAGCCCGAGCATACTGAGAACCGCCCATCCACGTACTGTCGTCGTCAGCGCTTCCAGCGGCGTGTACAACTCCCAGATCAGATACGCGCCCGTGATCGGGAGAACGACGCCGGTCCACCGAGTGATCAAAAGCAATCGGTGGATACTGTCGACGAACACCCTGGCCGGGAGCCGATCCCTACGAGCGTCCGGCAGGATCGCATAGGCGACGTACAGCGTCGCCCCGGTCCAGAAAGCTGCCGAGAGCACGTGGAGAGCGTACGCGATCGTGAGCGAAACCATTCGGCCGATCAGACGGCCGAACGAGACAAAAAACCGGGCATCGGCGTCGCCCTCCTCAACTCGCGAACGAGCACGCGACAGGCCTTTTTAAACTGAGCGACAAGCCGTGGTATGCG
>CAZWZX010000321.1:0-1939 GCA_964638655.1 uncultured Natronomonas sp. | reverse complement strand
CCGCCCGGCCGGGCGCCCGCGGAACACCACGAGCGGCTCCTCGAGATCGACGCGGCCGCCCTCGGTCGGGAGCCGGCCGACGATCCGGTTTTGGCCGCCTTCTCGGAGGTCCGCGAACGGTACGGGATCCCCGACGAGGAGATCGAAGTGTTCGTCGACGCGATGCGGACCGATATCGAGAAGTCCCGCTACGAGACGTACGGAGAGCTTGAGTCGTACATGCGCGGGTCGGCGGCCGCCGTCGGCGTCATGATGACCATCATCATGGAGACGGACGACACGGAGACGGCGCTGCCGAAAGCACGGCGGCTCGGCGAGGCTTTTCAGTTGACCAACTTCCTTCGGGACGTCGGTGAGGACATCGCCGACAGGGACCGGATCTACCTCCCGCAATCGACGCTTGACGCCTGTGGCGCCGAACCGGCTGACATCGAAGAGCAGCGTTTCACCGACGAGATCGGCGCCGCGATCGAGCGGGAGCTGAAACGCGCCGAGGGACTGTACCGCGACGGGGTTTCGGGTATCAAATACTTGCCGAGAGACTGTCAGCTCCCGGTCCTGACGGCGGCCGTCCTCTATGCCGACCACCACCGGCTCATCCGGAACCGGGGCAACGATACGGTTACCGAGACGCCCTCGCTCGGAACGCTCCGGAAAGTCGCGCTGGTGGCGAAGACGCGGCTCTACTGGGCGTGGAACAGCGACCCTGAGGCCGTCTTCGCGAAGGTGAGCGAGGTGCCCATGGTCGAGGAGGATCGGACGCCGAGGACCCGCCCCGGCGATCCGCTGCCGACGAGTTAGCCGACAGCCGTTTTTTGTTCTACCGCTCGGGAAAGTCGAACCGATCGGTTCGCCACAGCCCGTAGCCGAACGCGGCCGCGAGCGCCGCCGGCATCCAGTTACCGAAATACGCGTTGACGACACCCCAGAGGATGACGAAACTGACCAGATCGTCGAGCATGAACCCGCAGTCCTCGAGCCGCGTCAGGATCGCCTCGCGATCGAAGGACGAATCGAGGACGGTCACGGCGACGGTCGCCGAGAGGACCCAGCCGGCGTAGTTCGTCCAGGGGACGCCGTAGTAGACCCCGCCGGCGTCGTAGGCCCAAAAGCCGAGCGAGACGGCCGCCGGGTCGAGGGCGAAGTCCATGCCGACGACGGCGACGATAACGACCGGAACGCGGACGAGCGCCCGCCGTGCGGAGGGACCGAGCAAAAGCAGACACAGCAGGTACGCGTTGACGACGAGCGGGAGGAAGAAAAGCGGCAAGGCGGCTGGAACGTGGCCCGCGAGCATCGGTCCGAGGTTGACGCCGTAGGCGAACGGTCCGTACGGATAGCCGGTGAAGACGCCGATGAACTCGATGGCGTAGGTGTACCCACAGAGGACGGCCAGTCCGGCGGCCGCCCGCCGTGTGACGAGCGGGGCGATCCCGGCGATGAGCGGCAGCCGCATCACCGCGACGCCGAAAAGGAGGAAGTAGGGGTTGAAATTCAGCGGGCCGGGAAGCAGCGCCTCGGCCGAAGCCAGAAGTGTGACCGCACCGACTGCGGGGAAGACGACGGCGATCGTAAACCGGTTTTCCTCCACGATCTCGTCGAGGCTTCTCTCGAGGCGGCGCCGGGCGGGTAGTTCGACACTAGCCATGCAGCATCACCCACAGTGCGGCGAGCGTCAGAACTGCTCCGACGAGGGTGTTGAGCGCCGGAAACCACCAGTAGGCGCGGTCGGTCGGAATGTCAGTCAGGACGAGAACCGAAACGAAAACGGGATAGATCGCGAGTACGACGAAAAAGAACGGGTGGACGGTTCCGAAGACGACGGCGGCTGCGAGCCAACAGCCACCGCAGTAGACGTACGTTCGGGCCGTCCCGAGCCACGTGGCGGTCGTCTCGATGCCGGCGGCCCGGTCGGGTTCGATATCCGGGATCGCCGAGA
>CAZWZX010000320.1:0-1942 GCA_964638655.1 uncultured Natronomonas sp. | reverse complement strand
GGGAGGGGAACATCCTGGTTCTCAGCACGGCGATTTCGGCCGGTGCGGTGCTCGTCGTCGCCACGTCGGTCACCGTGTGGATGTTCTTCGCCGGCACGATCGCGTTCGGGCTCGCGACCGCGCTGTACGGGCCGACGCGGTTTACGATCCTCACGGACCTCTACTCGGAGGAGTCCGGGGCGGCCGTCGGACTGACGATGGCCGCCGGAAGCATCGGGAACACGGTCTTTCCGGCCGCCGCCGCGCTGATCGCGACGTATCTGACGTGGCGCTTCGGCTTCGGCGTGTTCGTCCCGCTTTTCGCGGCCGTCGTCGTCGTTCTCTGGCTCTCCGTCCCGGGACGGACCTCCGGATCGACGAGCGCCGTCGACGAACTATCGATGGAAACGGTCCGGCGCGTCTTGGACGGGATCACCGTCGGATCGGTCCCGGTCGTCGTCTCGATCCAGGCGAGCGTCTCCTTTATTATCCAGGGGTTCACCTCCTTTTATCCGGCGTACCTCATCGCGACGAAGGGGCTCTCGCCGGGCGTCGCGGCGGGGCTGCTCGGGCTGTTTTTCGCCATCGGAGCGGTCGTTCAACCGATCTCCGGCAGTCTCATGAACCGGATCGGAACGCGAAATGCCCTGCTTGCTTTTTTGAGCGGCTGCGTCGTGGCACTGTGGATACTCCCGTTCGCCCAGGGGCTCGTCCCGCTCGTTCTCGTGACGGTCCTCTTCAGTAGCTGGAACGGCTGTGGGGTGGTCACCCAGACGTACATCGCCGACTCGCTTCCGGCGGACATGCAGGGGACCGGGTTCGGAACGGTCAAGGCCGGCTGGATGGTCTTCGGCGCGACGGCCCCGTTTTTGATAGGTGTGCTCGCCGACTTCGGGTATTTCGACGTGGGGTTTCTGCTTTTGGCCGCGGTCGGGACGGTCGGCGTGATCGGCTCGTTACTCTATCTTCCCGAGTGATTTCCGATCGAAAACGCGCCGTCACCGATGTTCCCTCCTCGAGGGGATCCCGTAGCGATCGGAGAACGGCCCACTGTCCGATCGCCCGAGACCCTTCTGTCGAGGTGAAACCGTCCACGCGATCGCCGGAGCGTTCCGGCGTCGAGGCTTCGGCGGTCGCGGAAAAACCGCCGAAATACCCGAATTTATATAATCACCACCGGACCGCCTATTCGGGCTGATGGGAACGCCGTGGTCCGGATCGGAGGTCATCGATCGCTGGTCGGCGCGATACACCGTTCTCGCGCTCTGTTTACTCGCCTACTTTTCGGTCAGGTTCTCACAGGTGATAATCGGGCCGCTCGTCCCGCTCATACGCGAGGAGTTCGCCGTCTCGCACGGCCGGATCGGCGTCGCCCTGACCGGGATGTGGATCGCTTACGCCCTCTCACAGCTCCCGAGCGGCGTCTCCGCCGACCGATTCGGCGAGTATCGGGTCGTCCTCACGGCGCTGGGGATCACGATCGCCGCCGCGCTTCTGTTAGCGGCCTCGCCGACGTTCCCCGTCTTCGCCGTCGCGGTGATCGCCCTCGGGGTGGGTGCGGGATCGTACTACAACCCGGCGACGGCGCTGCTCGCACGGACGTTCGACGCCGTCGGAGGTGCGATCGGTACCCACCGAATCGGCGGCCAGATCGCCGGCGGGATCGCCCCGATCGTCGCCGCGGCCGTCGGCGTCCGGTACGGCTGGCGGTCGGCGTTCGCGCTCGGGGCAGTGCTCGCGGTCGTTGCCGGGGGGCTCTTTCTGTGGCGCCGCCCGACCCACGAGCCGGCCCATCCGGACGCGTCGCTCGCGGAGCTTTTCTCCGTCCGAACGCTGCTCGAGATCGTTCGGCGTCCGCGGAACCGGAACACGACGTTCATGATGACACTCGTCAACTTCGTCGATCTGGCCGCGATGGCTTTTCTCCCGGCGTTTTTGGTGGCACGGTACGGGTTTTCCGTCG
>CAZWZX010000319.1:0-1958 GCA_964638655.1 uncultured Natronomonas sp. | reverse complement strand
GGACCGCCCGAATTTGAATCGGGGTTACAGCGTCCCAAACGCTGAAGGATACCAAACTACCCCACGGTCCCGCACGAGTACATCTCTCGTGGGCAGATGAAAACGTTTCGTTCTAGGCCCCAAGGGATTTACCGCCCCTCGCAGAAGAGACGGTCATGGTTACAACAATCGAAATAGCCTTGCTGGTGGCCATTCTGGCGCTGCTTTTCGGCGCATACACCATCATCAAGACAGTCAAGCCGTTCATCGTCAACGCGGTCGTCGGCGTGATCGTGCTGGTCATCGCGAGCTTTCTGGGGTTGGGCGTCGAGATCACGCCGATCGCGGTGCTGATCTGTGCGGTGGGGGGGATCCCGGGTGCGATCCTCGTCATTCTCTTGGCGTATCTGGGGATCGCCTTCGCCGGGATGGCGGTGCCGATCGGCGTACTGGCACTGATATAGCCGGATCGAACGATCTCAGCTCACTCCTCCTCTCTGAGCTCCATCTCGGCGACGAGCGCGTAGGGGTCCGTTCCCTTCCGGACGGCATCGAGGATCGCGAACGCCTCGCCGGGTTCGAGGAAGTGTTCGGTGACGGCCCGCCCCAGCGGCGTCGGATCGAAACCGTCGATGAACTCGTACTCTAAGAGCTTTCCGACGGCGTGTTTCGTCGGTATGTCGCCGACCATCCGGTCGTTCAGCCGCTTTGCACCCTTCCCGGCGACGGTGATGTTCGCGAGCGTCTCCTCGACGGCGGCGGTCTCGTCGTATCGCGTGATGACCGGCTCCATCTCGCCTTTCAGGAGTTTGAACGCGACCTCGTCTTCGGACATCTCCATCGAGCTATGGTACGTACAGTCGGGCTCGACGAGGAGATAGACCGTCCCCTGATCGTGGTAATCGGGGCGTCCGGCCCGGCCGAGCATCTGTTCGAACTCCTGGACGGAGAGCCACTCGATCCCCATCGCAAGCGAGTCGAAGATCACCTGCGAGGCGGGGAAATCGACGCCGGCGGCGAGGGCCGCTGTGGTGACGACGGCGGCCAGGTCCTGGTCGCCGAACTGCCGTTCGACGCGCTTTCGTTGACCGTAATCGAGCCCCGCGTGATACGGGGCCGATTCGTATTCGAGCCGTCTGGACACCTCGTGACAGCGACGACGGGAGTTGGTGAAAACGATCGTCTGGCCCCGGTATCCCTTCGAGGACTTCGAGTCGAAGGCCCGTCGGACGAGTTTGTTCTCGATGTCGATCTTCTCGGTCCCGTCGGCGAAGGTGACGTGCCGCTCGATCGGGACCGGGCGTTCCTCGAACTCGATGAGCTGAGCACCGAGCTTTTCGGCGAGTTCCGGGGCGTTTCCGACGGTCGCCGACAGATAGATCCACTGGGTATCACAGGCGTTCGTCTCACAGTAATGTTTGAGCCGTGAAACGAGCCCGTCGAGTCGGTGCCCTCGCTCGTCGGCGCCGAGGTTGTGGACCTCGTCGATGACGACCGTCCCGATATCGCCCATGTCCTTGCCCGTTCGGAGCGCGTGATCGATCCCCTCGTAGGTGCCGACGATGACGTCGGCGTTCGGATCGAACCGGTTGCCGTCGTCGCGGATCCGCGAGGCGCCTACACGGATCGTCACGTCGAGGACGTCGCCGTAATCCTCCTCGAAGTCCTCGTATTTCTGGTTGGCGAGTGCGACGAGCGGGACCAAAAAGAGCAGCTTCCCCTCGCCTCGCAACGCGCGATCGATCCCGGCGAGTTCGCCGACGAGGGTCTTGCCGGTCGCCGTCGCACTGACGACGAGCTGGTCGCGGCCCTCGAGGAGTCCGTTCCGGACGGCGAGACTCTGGACCGGAAGCAGTTCGTCGAACTTCTGGAGCCGGGATTTCAGCTCTCCGTGAACGTCGAGATCGCGCGTGGGGACGAGATCGATCTCGTCGGTCGTCGCGCTGATCTCGTCGAACTTCGTCAACTCGGGATCGAGC
>CAZWZX010000318.1:0-1975 GCA_964638655.1 uncultured Natronomonas sp. | reverse complement strand
GAGGTTCCGGAACTTCCGTCCGGCCCGCTCCTCGGCGATCCGCTGGAGGTTCTTCCGGCGGGTGATCTTGTTGACACCCTGTCGTTTCGAGCGGCGCCCCGCTTTGAACCGCTGTTTTCGGGCGCTGCCTTTCCGGACGGAAACGCGAGCCACGACGACGCCCTGTTTGGCCTTGTAGCCGAGCGACCGGGCCTTGTCGAGCCGCGTCGGCCGTTCGACCCGTTCGATCGAGCCCTGGTCGCGCCACTGTTGTTGGCGCTGCCACTGCAGTTCCGCGAGCTTTCCTTCCTTCGGCGTTTTCCACGCCTCCCGTATGTGTGAGTAGAAGCTTCGTGCCATGGTTTCACCACGGGCGTTGTGTGGTTCAATTCCCGAGCTTCGACGGCTGGGAATCACATCCCGACCTGCGTAGACAGGCGCCCGCTGGTGCCCGTCGTCCAGCGAGTTACGGGAGATTCACGACTGCCGGGGTTAAACACTTCGAAACCGATCGGGGCCTTGCGCGGGGTTGCCGTGCGGTACAGAAAGTTTAATAAGCACAGATGACCGTTATTCTCGATAATGACGCGGAGTACCGCCTCAACGTCCGCTTGCCTCGACAGCGGTGGCTCCACCATCGGTATCCGCGGTATTATTGGGGCTCCCCAGTAGCCCCACTCCCCAAACTCGTTTTCGATCCGGTTCGAACCGCCCGATAACCGACCCTGTCGCTGGTCTCTCCGGCGACACCGCGGATCCAACAACGGATGTCAAAACGCACGACAGTTGCAGAGAACGCGACCGAGGAATCGCCCACACGACCAGTTACGACCGGAGCCGACTCCGCCGTCGCGGCGCTGGAGGCCGCCGGGGTCGAACACATCTTCGGCTTACAGGGGGGTGCGATCATGCCCGTCTACGACTCCCTGTATCACTCCGATATCCAGCACGTCACGATGGCCCACGAGCAGGGTGCCTCCCACGCCGCCGACGCCTACGGGATCGTCGCCGGCGATCCGGGCGTCTGTCTGGCCACGTCGGGTCCCGGGGCGACGAACCTCGTGACGGGACTGGCCGACGCCGACATGGACTCCGATCCGGTCGTCGCGTTGACCGGACAGGTCGCGACCGATTTTCTCGGCCGGGACGCCTTCCAGGAGACCGACACCACGGGCGTGACGATGCCGGTGACGAAGACGAACTACGTCGCCACCGACCCCGACGAGGTCGGCGACACGGTCGGCGAGGCCTTCGCGCTCGCCCGGGACGGGCGGCCGGGGCCGACGCTCGTCGACCTCCCGAAGAACGTCACGAAGGCCGACACGGACCGGGCGCCGGCCGGACCCGAACTCCCGGAAGAGTTCGACGTTCCGGACGCGGCCGACGCCGAGGCCGTCTCGGCGGCCGCCGAGGCGCTCGCCGAGGCCGAACGCCCCGCGATACTCTCGGGCGGCGGCGTCATCAAGGCCGAAGCGTGGGATCAGCTCCGCGCCTTCGCGACCGAGTACGAGGTCCCCGTCGTGACGACGATGCCCGGCATCGGAAGCTTCCCCGAGGATCACGATCTTGCCATGGAGATCGCCGGCATGCACGGGACCGGTTACGCGAACATGACGCTCCAGCACTGTGACGTCATGCTCGCCGTCGGAACGCGTTTCGACGACAGACTGACGGGCGGCGTCGAGACGTTCGCCCCCGACGCGGAGATCGTCCACGTCGACATCGACCCCGCGGAGATCTCGAAGATCATCCACGCGGATTACCCCCTCGTCGGCGACGCGGCGACGGTGCTGGATCAGCTCTACGACGCGATGCCGCACGCCCCCGACACGGCCGAGTGGCGAGCCCGGTGTGACGACTGGAAAGCGGAGTACCCACTGGAATATTCGGTTTCGGAGGACGATCCCGTAAAGCCGCAGTTCCTCGTCGAGGCGATGGACGAGCTGACGCCCGACGACACCGTCGTGACGACCGGCGTCGGCCAACACCAGATGTG
>CAZWZX010000317.1:0-2010 GCA_964638655.1 uncultured Natronomonas sp. | reverse complement strand
TCCGAAAGGCGTTCAAAGTCGCCGAGCACGAAAAGCCCGGTGCGACGCATCTCGAACTCCCCGAGGACGTCGCGGCCGAAGAGACGGCGACGCGTCCGCTCGAACACCGCGAGCGGGTTCCCGCCGCCGCGCCGAACCCCGATACCCTCGACCGGGTGAAAGCGGCTCTCCGAGACGCCGGACAGCCGGTCGTTTTGGCGGGAAACGGCGCGGTTCGCACACACGCTGTGACGCAACTTCGCGAGTTCATTGACGTGACTGATATTCCGGTCGTGTCGACCTACATGGGCAAGGGTGCGGTCTCGGACGCCGACGAACGGTCCTTGATGACCCTCGACTCCGGGTCCGCAGACGAACCGACGAGTGTGATCGGCGACTCCGATCTCGTTCTCGCCGTCGGGTACGACATCGCCGAACACGATCCCGGCGAGTGGGATACCGGGGACGCGCGGTTCGTCCACGTCGATAGCGAACCCGCCGAGGTGTACGAGGCCTACGACCCGGATATCGAGGTCGTCGCCGACGTCGGCCGGACGCTCCAGTCCCTCGCCGACTGGTGTCGGGATGTGGACCTGTCGGTCGATTCCGCCTGGTACGCGGACGCCCGGAGGCGCATCCTCACGGACGTGGATATCGAGCCGGCTGACGATCCGCCGTTTACCGTCCGGGCGGTGCTTCCGATCCTTCGGGAGATACTGGCCCCCGAGGACGTGCTCGTCTCCGACGTCGGCAGTCACAAACTGGCCATCGCACAGAACTTCCCGACGTACGAGCCCAACACCTGTCTCATCTCGAACGGTCTCGCTTCGATGGGTATCGCGGTCCCCGGTGGACTCGCGGCTGACCTCGCGGTCGACGGGAACGTCGTCGCGGCGACGGGGGACGGCGGGTTCATGATGAACGCCGCCGAGATCGAGACGGCGACGCGACTGGATTGTGGGTTCACGATCCTTCTGTTCAACGACGACGATTACGGGCTCATCTCCGACAAGCAGATGGATCACACGGGCGAATCGTTCGGGACCGGACTATCGAACCCGGACTTCGTCCGGCTCGCCGAGAGTTTCGGTATCGAGAGCTACCGCCCCGGATCGGCCGACGAACTTCGGACCCAACTGCGGTCCGCGGTCGACGGCGGAATGTCGCTCGTCGAAGTTCCCGTCGAGTGATCGGTCCGGCGGTTCGTCGATGGTCACCCGCTTCGGTGGTACCCCGACTTTCGGTCCGTGGAGCGACCGGACGCCAGGGGGCGTCGTTAACAGAGACATTCCGCATCCGTTATATAAGCAGTGGCAATCGCGTGTACTGCCGGGTTGCCCACAGCGAATTTGATATAATGAATCTGATATATAACCGGAGCGTTCCTGCTCCAACGGACACCTTACTGAACAAACCGATAGCTGTGTCACCGCACTATCGTCTCTACCGGGAACGAGTTGCCGTCTTTTTGTATCGGCCAAATGGCATTTTGCGATCTAGAACATACCTCAAATACCCGCCTCATCGTGTGGATACAACCCGTTTTTGAAAAATTCCTCAGTATTCCGATAACCGATATATAACAATATGGATGCGGGTGCTCGTCTCGTCCATGGAAACAGTTCAATCGGCAGTACTCAGCGGCTCGGCACTCGGCACAGAAGCCCTCCAACTGATGCCGTTGCAGTTCTCCGGGGGATTCATCGAGTTGGCGATCGTGTTTTTCGTCCTGGCGATCATCGCGAGTGTCGTCGGTGCAAGCGGCGTTGCCGGCATCAGCATGACGGTCGCGAAGTGGTTCATCATCCTCTTCATCCTGCTCGCCGTCATCTCCCTCGTCCTCTAACTGCTCGCCATCAAGCCTCTCTCGGGTTCCGTGATCTGGAGGCGACCGATTCGTCCCTCGTCACGTCGGTCCCACAAGAAGCACCATTTCAGCCAACAGACGCCGCGGGCGTGCCGACCCTCGCTATTTAAGCGAGAAGATCCCGCCGGCGGAGGTGATCCGGGACACGGTCGAGAGCCGGAGCA
>CAZWZX010000316.1:0-2023 GCA_964638655.1 uncultured Natronomonas sp. | reverse complement strand
TCGGCATCGTCCACGGGGCCTCCCGGGACGACGAGGAGACGATGATCACCGATCTCGCGAGCCTGTCCGAACTCGGCGAGTCCGACATCATCGACATGACGACGACGATCATCGTCGGCAACGACGACACGTACGTCTTCGAGGACCGGATGGTGACCCCGCGGGGCTACGAAACGAAATACGACTACTGATATGACCGAATACGAAATCACGGTCGATCTGGAGCTGTGTGACGGGATCTTCGCCTGTCTCGTCCGGGACGACCGTTTCGATGAGGCCGACGACGGGCTGGTGGCGCTGCCGGGTGGGCATCGCGAAAACGGTGCGTTGACCGCGACGTTCGACGACGACCGGCTTTCCGATGCCGAGGACGCCGCCGCGGCGTGTCCGACCGACGCGATCGCCGTTCGGGAGGTGGGCCAATGAGCCGCGAGGACGACCGCAGGGAGTCCTCGGAAAGACGAGCGGGAGGAGCAAAGCGACGACACGCGAGCCGCGAAACCGACGCGCCGACGAACCTCCTCGAGTCCCACCCCGAAACGGCGTACCTCTGGGGTCGGGTTATCGGCGACGGAGAGGCGACGGCCGACGGCGTCACCGTCAGGACCAACGACGAGGACGCGGCGGAGCGACTCGCGGGAATCGCGGGGAGCGAGGACGAGCGCAGCGAGTCCTCGAAGGAAGGCGAGCGGGGAGCATCGCGACCCGCGAGCAGCGCGTCCGTCGCTCACGACACGATCGAACGCGAGTACGCACACGACACCTCGATCACTCGAAGCGAGGACAGCTACACCGTCCAGATACACGGCCCGGTCGGCGACCGGTCGGCCGCCGCGCTCGGACTCCCCTTCGAGGGCGATCCGGGTGGTTACCGCCTCGATACGCTCGCCGAGTACGACCGGCAGTTGCTTCGCGGGCTGCTCGAGGGCTGTGGCACCGTCTGTTTCAAATCCTCGTCCGGGACGGTCGGGATCTCCTTCGTCCACGACGACCGGGCGGCGCTCGAACGGATCCAAGGGCTGCTCGATTCGGTCGACGTGGACGCGCCGTACGGCGAGATCTCGGAGACTTCTTCGGGCGGATACTGGTTCGGCCTCGACGACGAGGCGGCGCCGGCGTTCGGCGAGTGGCTCTACGACGGCAGTGACGCGACCGGACTGTTCGCGCCGAGCCGTCGCCGGAAACTGAAACGCAGCGTCGAGGAGGCGACGGCGTACTGATGTTGGACGCCGAGGCAGTCGTGTTGGCCGGCCACGGATCGCGCCGCGAGAAGTCCAACGAGCAGGTTCGGGAACTCGCCGCCGGACTGGAGGGCCGCCTCGGTCTCCCGACGGACGCCGGGTTCATCGAACTCGCCGAACCGTCCATCGACGAGGCGATCGAATCGCTCGCCCCGTCGGCGTCGGACGTGACCGTCCTCCCGCTGTCGCTGTTTGCGGCCAGCCACGTCAAGGCGGACGTGCCCCTCGTCGTCAACGAGGCTCGCGACGAACACGACGCGACGCTGCACAACGGCCGTCACCTGGGTGTCCACCCCTCGATCGTCGAGTTGCTCGACGACCGTGCGGCCGCCGTCGAGGCCGAACTCGGCGTCGATCGCGAGGACGACAACGTGTTGGTCGTCGTCTGTGCCCGCGGGTCCTCGGACCCGGACTCGAACGGCGACGTCCACAAGCTCGCGCGGCTGCTCTACGAGGGCCGTAACTTCCTCGACGTCGAGGCCGCCTTCATCGGCGTGACCGAACCGCTGCTTGAGGACGCGCTGCATACCGTCTCGAAACGCCGCCCGGACGCAGTCGTCGTCGTCCCGTACATGCTCGGCGACGGCGTGTTGACAGACCGGATCCGCGAGCGGACGGCCGAGTTCGACGCCGAGTATCCCTACGCGACCGCCGGCTGCGGCGATCCGCTCGGCACCGACGATCGGCTGTTGGAGGTGCTCGCGGACCGCTTCGAGGAGGCCCGAAGCGGCGACGTCTCGATGTCGTGTGACACCTGCAAGTACAAAGTCGAGATGGACGGC
>CAZWZX010000315.1:0-2069 GCA_964638655.1 uncultured Natronomonas sp. | reverse complement strand
GCTACGAGGGGTTCAACATCGAGGACGCGCTCGTCATGAACAAAGCGAGCGTCGAACGCGCGCTCGCCAGATCGCACTTCTTCAGAACCTACGAGGGCGAAGAACGGCGGTATCCGGGCGGTCAGGAGGACCGCTTCGAGATCCCCGAGGAGGACGTCCGGGGCGCCCGGGGGGAGGAGGCCTACACCCATCTCGACGACGACGGACTCGTCAACCCCGAAACGCCGGTCGGCGAAAACGACGTGCTGCTCGGAAAGACCTCGCCGCCGCGCTTTCTGGAGGAGCCCGACGACATGGGCGGACTCAGCCCCCAGAAACGCCGCGAAACGTCGGTGACGATGCGTTCGGGCGAGTCCGGGGTCGTCGACACCGTCACGCTGATGGAGGGCGAGGACGGCTCGAAGCTCTCGAAGGTGAAAGTTCGGGACGAGCGGGTCCCGGAACTGGGCGACAAGTTCGCCTCCCGACACGGACAGAAGGGCGTCGTCGGCCACCTCGCACCGCAGGAGGACATGCCGTTCACCCAGGACGGGCTCGTCCCCGACCTGGTGTTGAATCCCCACGCGCTCCCCTCGCGGATGACGGTCGGACACATCCTCGAGATGCTCGGCGGGAAGGTCGGCTCGCTCGAGGGGCGACGCGTCGACGGGACGCCGTTCCAGGGCGAAAACGAGGACGAACTCCGCGAGGCGCTGGTCGATCGCGGCTTCAAATCGAACGGCAAGGAGGTCATGTACTCGGGCGTCACCGGCGAGAAGATCGAGGCGGAGATCTTCGTCGGTGTCATCTTCTATCAGAAGCTGTATCACATGGTCTCGAACAAACTGCACGCTCGCTCCCGCGGGCCCGTACAGGTGTTGACTCGCCAGCCGACGGAGGGTCGGGCCCGCGAGGGTGGACTCCGGATCGGCGAGATGGAGCGAGACGTCTTCATCGGCCACGGGGCGGCGATGACGCTGAAGGAGCGACTGCTGGACGAGTCCGACCGCGAGGACATCTACGTCTGCGGACAGTGCGGAATGAGCGCCGTCGAGAACGTCGAACAGCGTCGGGTCTACTGTCCGAACTGTGACGAGGAGACCGACGTCCACGAGGTCGAAATGAGCTACGCGTTCAAACTGCTGCTCGACGAGATGAAAGCGCTCGGGATCGCCCCGCGAATCGAACTGGAGGACGCCGTATGATGCAAGGACAAACACCAAAGGAGATCGGCTCGCTGAACTTCGGGCTGATGGACCCCGAGGAGTACCGAAACATGTCGGCCACGAAGATAATCACGGCCGACACCTACGACGACGACGGGTTCCCGATCGACATGGGGCTGATGGATCCCCGGCTCGGCGTCATCGATCCCGGTCTGGAGTGTAAGACCTGCGGGAAACACTCTGGATCGTGTAACGGCCACTTCGGCCACATCGAACTCGCCGCGCCCGTCATCCACGTGGGCCACGCGAAGCTCATCCGGCGGCTGTTGCGCGGCACCTGTCGCGAGTGCGGTCGGCTCACGCTCGCGGATCCCTCGGATCGGGAGTACCGCCGCGAGTATTTCAAAGAGCGCGAGGACACCCCGCCGCGGAACTGGTTCGTCAGCCCCGAGGACGCCAGAAGCGCTCAGGAGAAGGCCGAACAGGCGGCCGAACGGAAGCGGGCCCAGTTCAAAGAGCAACTGGAGCGGACACGCGATCTCGGTGAGGACCCTTCGGACGTGCTGAAAGCCGCGATCAGGCAAGCCAGGGACGCCGACTACTGTCCGTACTGCACCGAGAACGACGACTACCGGGAAGGGTACCCGACGGCCCAGTACGACATCAGCCACGAGAAGCCCTCGACGTATCTCGAACAGGGCCCAGTCCCCGACGGCGACGTCCGCGATCTGCTCGCGGAGGCGCTCGAGGGCGGCGAGGAAGGCGAAGGCGGCACCGAGATCGAACTCGACGAACTCGTCGAGACGATCAACGACGTCATCGCCACCTGGGGCGGGGACGCGTCGCTGACAGTCGCCGACATCAGCCGCCTGATGAGCGGACAGGGGCCGGGCGACAGCGAGCGGATCGGCCGCGAGCACGTCT
>CAZWZX010000314.1:0-2075 GCA_964638655.1 uncultured Natronomonas sp. | reverse complement strand
AGGTCTCCGAGACGATGTTCGGCGACAACACGTACATCGTCGATTTCGAGGAAGGACAGGAGGCGGGCATCGCCGAGGAGTCGCTCGAAGCCGCCGAAGACGACGCCTAACGCGATGAGCGCCGTCCCGTTCCACTACGTCGACCTCCGGACGTTCTGCTATTCGACGGAGGACGAAAACCGGGTCGAGACGGCGCTTCGCACGTTTCTCCCCGAGGACACCGAAATCGAACGCGAGGTCACGGAGGGACATCACGGCGACCGAATCTTGGTTCTCTCCGTGCGACTCGAACGGGCCGACGAGGTCAGACACGTCCTCTCGAAGCTGACCGAACTCGGGTCGTTCGCTCGTCTGCTGGCGGAACTCGAAGACCGGATCGACGAGAACTGTGCCTTTTTCATTCAACTCGACAAACAGGAAGCCTACAGGGATCGCGTAGAACTCGGTGAAGGACTCATGCTTCGCGGCAAGGTGGAGGCCTACCCGGCGAAAAGAGAACGGGCGATCGAGACGGCGAAAGAAGCGCTCGAGGAACTCGAAGCCGGATCGTCCACGGACGCTTGATCGAACGTCCTCGTGCTTTCTGTGCCCGCTTTCGAACCCTCGGTTACCCGCCGTGGCGGGTAGAATTATAAGTCTCTGCCGTCTGGGTGTGATCGTATGTCCGAAGAGACGATCCACGATGAGAAGCGAACTCGAACTCGACGGGGGATCGCGTCGTATCTGCGCCGACTCGCGAACGCACTCGGTCGCGGTGAGCCGGTCCCGGCGGACGAAGAACAGACCGTAACCGTCGACCCGCCGGCCGAATCGACGCTCGAGATCGACATCGAACGCGAGGACGGCACGGTCAGCTTCGGCGTCGAGATGGAGTGGGACGAAGACGAGGGCGACGTCGAGACCGGCGTCAACGCGAGCAAGGCCACCTTCCGACGGTACGCCGACAACGAGGGCAAGTGGCGCTGGCGGCTCGTCCACGACAACGGCAACATCATCGCCGACAGTAGCGAGGGGTACGCTTCGAAACAGAAGGCGACACAGGGGCTCGAAAGCGTCAAGCGGAACGCCCCCGGCGCCGCGGTGGCGGATCTCTCGAAAGAGGAGTCGGCCGACGATGACGACGGAAGCCGCGGAACCTTCGAGATCTTCGAGGACAACGCCAGCGAGTGGCGCTGGCGGCTCGTCCACGACAACGGCAACATCATCGCCGACGGCGGTCAGGGATACTCCTCGAAACAGAAGGCAAAACAGGGACTCAACAGCGTCAAAACGAACGTTCCAGGGGCCGTCGTAGAAGACGTAGACGAAGCATAGACGCGTACTTATAGCGTACTATCGACCGCGCAGTTCCCCCATGTGGTCGATCCGCTTTTCGATCAACGCCGCCGTTCCGATGTCGTGTCTGACGCGTAGCCCGTCCGTCCCCGTCCGCTCGAAGGCGGTCTCTACTATCGCTTCCGCTTCGGCGATACTGTCGGCGAGCCCGACGACGGCGAACGACCGCGACGTCGTCGTGTAGATCCCGTCATCGCGGGCGTCGACGCTTGCGTAGAACAGTTCGGCTTCGCCGGCGCTTTCCGCATCGATCGCGACTCTGGCCCCGGCGGCGGGGTCGGTCGGATACCCCTCGGGAACGGCGTATTTACACACGGTGGCGAGCTCCTCAAAGGACAGATCCGGGAGCGGCCGTCCGTCCCGGGCGGCGACGAGGAGTTCGACGAAATCCGTTTCGAGGACCGGAAGCGTGTTCATCGCCTCGGGGTCGCCGAACCGGGCGTTGAACTCGACGACCTTCGGCCCCTCGGCGGTCAACATGAACTGACCGTAGAGGATTCCCTTGTAATCGGGCATCGCGTCGACGACGGCGTCGATTACTTCGACCGCCTCGTCGTACTCCTCGCCGGACATGAACGGCAACCCGAACGTCGCGTCGCTGTAAGACCCCATCCCGCCGGTGTTCGGCCCCTCGTCGCCCTCGTAGGCGCGTTTGTGATCTTGGACCGCCGGCGACACCCGGTACTCGCCGTTCGCGACGAACGCCTGGATCGTGAACTCCTCGCCGACGAGCCGCTCCT
>CAZWZX010000313.1:0-2076 GCA_964638655.1 uncultured Natronomonas sp. | reverse complement strand
CCTCGCTATCCTCGTCATCGGACTCGCGTGGGCGTGGCGCAACGGTGCCGTTCGCTGGGTCAAAAGCGAACGTGCGGAGATCAAAACTGAACTATGAGCAGCGAAAAAATCCACGACACAGTCTCGACGCAGGAAGCTCGGATGGGCGACGGCGTCGACAGCCGGTTCAACTCGAAACTCCGGGAGGCGTTCGGCTCGACGCCGTTCATCCTCACCAAGTTCGACAAGTTCATGAACTGGGTGCGGGGGAACTCGATGTTCATGCTACAG
This sequence comes from uncultured Natronomonas sp., assembly GCA_964638655.1. GTDB lineage: Archaea > Halobacteriota > Halobacteria > Halobacteriales > Haloarculaceae > Natronomonas. The sequence goes on along the minus strand of CAZWZX010000313.1, from coordinate 1,806 downwards.
TTCGGGATCGCCTGCTGTAGCATCGAGATGATCCACACCTACGCGATCAAACACGATCTCGATCGCTTCGGTGCCGGCGTTCCCCGGGCCTCGCCGCGGCAGGCCGACGTGATAATCGTCCCGGGGACGATCGTCTCGAAGTTCGCCCCGCGGATGAAACGCGTCTACGACCAGATGCCCGAACCGAAGTTCGTCGTCGGGATGGGCTCGTGTACGATCTCGGGCGGTCCCTTCCAGGAGGGATACAACGTCATCAAGGGCGCAGAGGAGGTCATCCCGGTCGACATCCACGTTCCGGGCTGTCCGCCCCGTCCCGAGGCGCTCATTTACGGGATCGCCAAACTGCAGGAACGCGTCCAGAACGGCGAGACATCACCGGTGACCGTCAAACCGTACGAGCTCGAGGAGTTCGGCGACCTCGAACGGGACGAACTCGTCCAGCATCTGGCCGACCAGATCGACGAGGACGATCTCGTCATGCGGTACAACTGGGCTGATTCGCCATGAGCCTGCACGAACCCGAACCGCCCGACGTCGGAGAGACCCCCGACGGCACCGTCGATTACGACGAACTCGAGTCGCTGCTCGGCGAGGCCGTCCTCGGTCGCGAGGAGCACGTCAACGCCCCCGCCTTCGTCGTCCGTCCCGACGAGGTTCAAACGGTCCTCTCGGCGCTCCGCCAGGAGGCCGGCTTCGATTACCTCTCGAACGTCACGGCCCAGCAGTACGAGGACCGATACGAGTCGATCTATCACCTCAAGAAGTACGACGACCCGACACAGGAGATCGGCGTCGTCGTTCCGGCCCCGATGGACGAACCGGTCAGTCAGAGCGCCGAAGCCGTCTATCGGACCGCCGACTGGCACGAGCGGGAGGCCTACGACCTGGTCGGCATCGAGTACGACGACCACCCCGACATGCGTCGGATCCTCCTCCCGGAGACGTGGCAGGGACATCCGCTCGGGCTCGATTACAACCCCGAGAAACCGCAGGTCGTCCCCTTCCGGGAGCACGCAAACCCGCTGCAGCCGGACACGCGACTCGAGGGCGCCGAAGCCGACACGATGTTGCTCAACGTCGGCCCGCATCACCCGGCAACCCACGGGGTGCTCCACGTCAAGGCCGTCCTCGACGGCGAGCAGATCGCCGACGTCGAGCCCGATATCGGCTACCTCCATCGGTGCGAGGAGCAGATGTGCCAACAATCGACGTATCGCCACCAGATCATGCCCTACCCCGACCGGTGGGACTACGTCTCGGCCGGTATCCTCAACGAGTGGGCCTACGCGCGCGCCGCCGAGGACATGGCCGAAATCGAGGTCCCCGAGTACGCACAGGTCATCCGGACGATGTCCGCCGAGCTCTGTCGGATCGCGAGCCACATGCTCGCGCTCGGTACGTTCGCGTTGGACGTCTTCGGCGATTTCACCGCCGTCTTCCAGTACGCCTTCCGCGATCGGGAGGTCGTCCAGAACATCCTAGAGGAGCTGACGGGCCAGCGGCTCATGTTCAACTACCTCCGACTCGGCGGCGTCGCGTGGGACATCCCAGAGCCCCGTGAGGAGTTCTTCGAGCTGGTTCGGGACTTCCTCGACGGGCTGCCGGAGAAGACCAAGGAGTATCACAACCTCATCACGTCCAACGAGATCTTCCAGATCCGCTGTGTCGACACCGGCGAACTCCCGCCGGCGGTCGCAAAGCAGTACGGCGCGACCGGGCCGGTCGCCCGCGGATCGGGCGTCGATATCGACCTCCGCAGGGACGACCCATACGGCTACTACGAGGAGCTCGATTGGGACGTCATCA
>CAZWZX010000312.1:0-2097 GCA_964638655.1 uncultured Natronomonas sp. | reverse complement strand
CGGCGGTTCGCCCGACGGCGACCTCGAATCGCTCCGGGCGGTCCGCGGTGCGATGGACGCCGGCGGCGCCGGCGTCTCGATGGGGCGGACGATCTTCCAGCACGACGACCCCGAGCGGATGGCGCGGGCCGTCTCGCTCGTCGTCCACGAGGACGAAAGCGCCGAGACGGCCATCGAGCGCGCCGGTCTCGCCGACGATTGACGGCCGAAGACCGTTCAGGACCGACAGCGTACGCCACAAGGCTTGAGAGGGTGCCGGACACAGAGGCGGTATGGACGTAGCTGAAGCCGCGACGGTGTGCGACGAGGTGATCGCGGCGGTCGAAGACGTCGTCGTCGCGGACCGTCGGGTGCTGGAGACGGTGTTGACCGGGGTTCTATCGCGGGGACACGTTCTGCTGGAGGACGTGCCGGGGACCGGGAAGACGTTGACCGCACAGAGCTTCGCGACGGCGCTCGGGCTGTCTTTTAAACGCATCCAGTTCACCCCGGATCTGTTGCCGGGCGATATCACCGGGTCGCATATCTATCGGGAGGACGAGGGGACCTTCGAGTTCGCCGAGGGACCGGTGTTCTCCAACGTCGTGTTGGCCGACGAGATCAACCGCGCGCCGCCGAAAACGCAGGCCGCCCTGCTGGAAGCGATGTCCGAGAGCCAGGTCTCGGCCGACGGCACGACCTATCAGCTCCCGGAACCGTTCTTCGTCATCGCGACGCAGAACCCCGTCGAGCAGGAGGGGACGTTCGCGCTACCGGAGGCCCAGCGGGACCGTTTCATTCTGAAAACGGAGTTGGGATACCCCGATCCGGACGGCTCCCGCGAACTCATCGATCGGCGGGCCGACCGGACGAACCGGACGCCGGATCCGAAAGCCGTCATCGAGGGGGACCGGGTCACCGAACTGCAGGCCGTTCCCGAGACCGTTTCGGTCGACGGAAAGCTCCGCGATTACATCATCGAGTTGGCCAGGGAGACCCGAAACGACGACCGCGTCGAGGTCGGCGTCTCGCCCCGCGGCGTGCAACGGCTCTTCGAAGCGAGCCGGTCCCGGGCCGTCATCGAGGGCCGCGAGTACGTCGTTCCGGACGACATAAAGGCGGTCGTCAGACAGACGTTCGTCCACCGACTCGTATTGACGTCGGAATCGACAGTTCGTGGCGTCGAAAGCGTCGATATCGTCGATGACGTGATCGATCGGACGGAGGTCCCGGCCGTGGCGGCCGCCGATTGAGTCGCGGACACACACCACGCGACGGCCGCCGCTTCATCGAGCGACGAGAAACGAAAACAGCGTCCCGACGACCACCGCGACGGTTGTGAGAAGCGAGAGGGCGGGCGACGCTGACGGGATGAACTCCGTCGCCCGCGTTGCCGCGATCGCGACGCCGACGGATCCGATCGCGAGGACGGCCGCACCGACGAAGTGGACCAGCTCGCTTCCCAGCGCGTCGCCCCGACGACCGATCTCGCGGGCGAGCGTGTCGGCGAATTCGCCGACGTCCCACACGAAGAGACTCGCCGCGACTCCGGCGATAACGAACGGGGCCGAGACCTCCGCGATAGCGGCCCCGACGGCGGCGATCAACACGCCCGCACTGAGGCTCTGAACGCCCATCGTCGCGCCGAGAAACCGAAAGGCGCCGGCGAGTCGAACGAACAGCAAAAGCGCCATCGAAACCGATAATCCGAGAACGACGACTCCGAGCGTTATCGCGAGCGAGCCGATCTCGGTGAAGACGGTTCGGAGCAACTCGCGGCCTTCGGCGGAGCCCGCCCGGTCGAGCGCGATCGCCTCGACGCTGGCGTGGGTTCCGACGGCGGCAGCGACGAACAGCCCACCGACGGCGAGCGGGACCAACAGGCGAGTGTTCGGGCGGAACTGCTCGGAAGCGACAGCACGAACGAGGCGAGAAACGACGATCGCCGGGAGGCTCACGACGGCGACCGAGAGGAGCGCCCACCGGATCGTCGTCGAGAGCGTGAGCTCGATACCGACGGCCACGAAATCGGACGGAACGCGGGCGTACAGCTCCGGGGTCACCGGCTGTGCGACCACGCCCGCGATGGCGAACACCGTCGCGAACGCGGCGACGATC
>CAZWZX010000311.1:0-2105 GCA_964638655.1 uncultured Natronomonas sp. | reverse complement strand
GTGGCCCTCGATACGGCATAAACGACCCGATCACCGCTGTCCGTAGCCGACAGCGGTTTTCGGTCCTCAAACGCGGCGCGAACGACCACCTACATTTATAAACCTTAAATACGTGTTTTAAGTCGAGTCATGCAGGACCCAAAGGAGACTATCAATATCGAGAACGTCGTTGCCTCGACGGGCATCGGCCAGGAACTCGACCTACAGAGCGTCGCGATGGATCTCGAGGGCGCGGACTACGACCCCGAGCAGTTCCCCGGGCTCGTCTACCGGACCCAAGAGCCGAAATCGGCGGCGCTCATCTTCCGTTCCGGAAAGATCGTCTGTACCGGGGCGAAATCGACCGACGACGTCCACGAATCGCTTCGGATCGTCTTCGACAAGCTCCGTGATCTCGAGATCCAGGTCGACGAGGATCCCGAGATCGTCGTCCAGAACATCGTCACGAGCGCCGATCTGGGACGGAACCTCAACCTCAACGCCATCGCGATCGGGCTCGGCCTGGAGAACATCGAGTACGAACCCGAACAGTTCCCCGGGCTCGTTTACCGGCTCGATGACCCCGACGTCGTCGCGCTGCTTTTCGGCTCCGGAAAGCTCGTCATCACCGGCGGGAAAAAGCCCGACGACGCGAAGGAAGCGGTCGACAAGATCGTCTCGCGGCTCGAGGAACTCGGTCTGCTCGACGGGTAACGTCCCGATATCTGTTCTCTTTCCCGTTCGCTTCGCGGATCGAGTCGGAAGCGCGGATCGTCCACGGGGACGAACGTCAATCCCTCAAAAATACAGCGATGCGACGATCGTTTATCGCCGGCTATCGGCTCACATACCGGACGAACCGGGTGGCCCGACCGGCCGACCGGAACGACGGCAGCTATAGATATGCTCGAAACGCAAAGCGAACGGTTCGGTGAGTGGTCGCTGAAACGACTGCTGAGCGAGGTCGTCGGGACCGGCGTGAAGTCGGCGACGGACATGGATCGTGAGCAGGCGACCGAAGCCTTCGAGCGGATCCTCGCCGACGAACCCGAGCCGACGACGCTCGGCGCCTTCCTTCTGGCGAACCGTTGGAAGCGAAACACGCCCGAGGAGCTGGCTGCCTTCCTCGACGTCATGCTCGAACGGATAGAGACCGCCGAGCCCTCTTGTGACCCCGTCGACTGTGGGGCGAACTACGACGGGAAGGCGGAGACGGCGATCCTCGGCGTCGCCGCCGGTGCGGTCGCGGCGGGTGCCGGCGCTCCGGTCGTCGTTCACGGCGGCGACGGCGTCCCGAGCCAGAAGGCGCCGGCGTACAAGTCCGTCCTCGACGAACTCGGCGTCGAAACCGAACTATCGCCGGCCGAAAGCGCCCGGATGGTCGATGAGATGGGGTTCGGGTTCTACTTCCAGCCGGCGTTCAACCCCGGGATCGACGCGCTCTACCCCCGACGCGACGAGATGGGGGTCAGGACGTTCATCAACACGATCGAGACGCTCGCGAACCCGGCGGGGGCGTCCGTCCATCTGGGGAGTTTCTATCATCTCACCTTCGCGAAGAAGCTCATCGACACGGTCAGAGAGTCCCGCGGGAGCGCGTTCGATCGGGTCATCCTCTTTCAGGGGATGGAGGGGTACGACGACATTCGCCCCGGCTACACCAAAGTCGCCGAATGGGCCGACGACGGCGTCATCGATGACGTGACCACCGATTACGAGATCGAAACCGCCGAACTCGGGATGGACCTCGAGTACGAGGATCTCGAAGTCGAGTCGGTTGCGTCCGACTCGGCGTCGATCACCGAGGCGGTACTCCGGGGCGAGCGAACGGACCGGTTCTACGACGCCGTCGCGCTCAACGGGGCGTTCCGGATCTACGCGGGCGGCGAGGCGGAGACCTTCGAGGAGGGGCTCGAAACCGCAAACGAGGTCCTAGAGGACGGACGGGCGGCGTCGGTTCTGGAGGCACTCCGGTCGTTCTGACATCGAGATACGGGGCGGTCGGTCGGAGCATTACCGCCGACGGCCGCCGTGGCCGGGGTAATCGCGTTCGAACCGGCCCTCTATCTCAGTTTTCGACAGTTCGATGTTTCAATCCCGTTCTGGGTTTTCTCTCCGTCGCGACT
>CAZWZX010000310.1:0-2109 GCA_964638655.1 uncultured Natronomonas sp. | reverse complement strand
CGGTCACCTCGATCTCCTGAACGTCGTGGTCGTCGCCGAGTTCGTTCATCCAGTGAGAGAGCGCCGGGCGCTCGATCTCGTTGTCGATGGTGAACGCCGTCGCCGTCGAGACGTCGATCGCGGTCACATCGAGCGTGTCGAAGGCGGCGACGTTGTCGGGCTGGTTGACGCGGGAGAAGACCCGTTCGACGCCGAACTTCGAGCGTGCGAGCTGACAGATCAGCAGGTTCCGGTCGTCGTCCGCGGTCGCCGCGACGACGATCTTCGCGTCCTCGATGCCGGCCTCACTGAGCGTTTCGGCATCTGTCGCATCCCCGAGACGAACGGTGAACCCATCGTTTCGGGCGCGTTCGAGTTGCTCTTCGTCCCGTTCGACGATGACGACGAACTCGCCTCTGTTCTCGAGCCGTGTAGCGAGCGCCCGGCCGACCCGGCCGCCGCCGACGATGATTGTGCGCATTGGTGTTACTCCGAAGAAATCCCCGATCTGTCTCGACAGTCCCGCCTCGAGGACGACGGTCGCGAAGATGACGATGAAGACGGCGCCGAGGAGCGTCTGTCCGGTCTCGGCGGCCGCCGGATCGCCGGTCGCGGCGAGCTCGATGGCGAAAAGCGTCGCCACGCTCGCCGGGATGATACCGCGGGGCCCGACCGCGCTCAAAAAGAGCCGTTCGCCCCGGGTGAACCGCTCGATTCCGGCCGTCGAGAGGGCGATAACGAGCGGTCTGACGACCACCGTTACCGCCAGAACGACCCCGACACCGGCGAGTCCGAGCGCCGCGATGGCATCGATATCGATGAGCGCGGCGAGTGAAATGAAGACGAACGACAGCACGATCAGCGTCGTGTCACGCCCGAACTGTTCCATCGACTCCCGGTGCGGAAGCGGGAGGTTCCCGAGGACGATCCCCGCGGTCGCGGCGGCGGCGATCCCCGCCTCCGGGGCGAACGCTTCGGCAGCGCCGTAGGCGCCGACCGCGGCCACGAGGAACAGGAACCGCGACGCCTGTGGGGCACTTTCCGGCGTGATATCCGCCTGCAGTATCTTATAAACGATCGCCGCGATCGCCAGCCCGACCGACACGCCGAGTCCGAACCGGACCGCAAACCCCGCGAGTGCCTCCGCCAGCCCACCGTCGCCGACGACCAGCACTTCGAAGATGACGACGGCCGCGATCGCCGCGGTCACGTCGTTGATGATCCCCTCGCTTTCCAGAAGCGACGCCACGTGTTCGCGGACACGGACGACCTCGAGGATCGGCGTGATCACCGTCGGCCCCGTCGCGACGAGCAGGGCGCCGACCAGAAGCGCCGTCGGCCACTCGGCGCCGACGAAGAACCGAACGGCGAGCGCCGTCCCGAACAGCGTGAGCACGGCGCCCACGGTGACGAGCCGAAGCGTCGATTTCGGCGCCTCCCGGAGCCGTTCGAGCCGGAGATCGAAGGCGCCGTCGAAGACGATAATCGAGACGCTCAACCCGACGACGATGCTGAGCCCCTCCCCGAAGGTATCGAGCGTCACGACACCGATCCCGGATTCGCCGAGAACGAGCCCGATGAAGATGAGAAACAACACGCTCGGGATCTTGAGCCGTCTGGCGACGAGTTGTGCCCCAATACCGAGCACCAGAATCCCGGCGATCAACGAGAGAATGCTCGAGGCCACGATCTCCCTTGGCGTGTGCCACAATAAAAACGCCCGCTTTCGGCAGTCCCTTCCCGAACCGGACGGCGATCAGAACAGCGCGTCGCTTTCCTCGAGGACTTTCGCGGGCCCGCCGACCGTCCAGACCCGGGTGTCGATCCCCAGATCGGCGATTTCGCCTTCGACGCGGTCGAGATACTCGGCAGTCGTGTTGACGTACACCGACGCGCCGGTGTCGGTCGAGAAATACACCGGCACGCCCTCCTCGCGGAGCGTCCGGACGGTCTCGAACACCTCGAGCGTCTCCGGCTTCCAGTAGACCCACCCGGCCGGACCGGTCATCGTCGTCGCCGCGAGCGAAAGCGAGTCGTGTTCGGCGAGTTCGAACGCCCGATCGAACGCTCCCTCCCGGAGGGCGTTCCGCATCGTCGCGATCTGTTCGTGGATGTGCGCCATCCGGGCCT
>CAZWZX010000309.1:0-2145 GCA_964638655.1 uncultured Natronomonas sp. | reverse complement strand
CCAGCGTCGTTCCCGACCCGTGGATCCATTTCGTCGTCGAGTCCCAGACGAGGTCGGCGCCGTGTTCGAGCGGCCGACACAGCGCCGGCGTTCCGAACGTGTTGTCGACGAAAAGCGGCGCTCCACGCTCGTGAGCCACGGCCGCGATCTCCTCGAACGGCGGCGTCACGAGCGAGGGGTTGGCGATCGTCTCACAGTGGACGTAGGCGGTGTTCTCGTCGATCGCCTCGGCGTACGCTTCGGGGTCGAGCGTGTCGACGAACCGGGCCTCGATGCCGCGTCGGGCGGCGGTGTGGGAGAGATAGCCGTGGGTCCCGCCGTAGACCGACGACGCACAGACGACGTTGTCGCCGGACTCGGCGAGAACGAGCGTCGCGGCGTCGAGCGCGCCCATTCCCGAGGCGGTCGCGAGGGCGTCGACGCCCCCCTCGAGCGATGCGAGGCGTTTCTCCAGTGCCCGGACCGTCGGGTTGGCAATGCGGGAGTAGACGTTGCCCTCGTCCTCCAGGGCGTAGCGTGCGGCCGCGGTGTCGGCGTCGGGAAACTCGTAAGAACTCGTCTGATATATCGGCGGCGCGGCGGCCTCCGTCGTCGGGTCGGGGCCTTGCCCGACGTGGAGACACCGCGTCCCGAAACCCAACTGTCGCTCCTCGTTAGTCATGTATACGATGCATAACTACGAACGTATCTATAACTGTGAGTTACGGCAAGAATTGCCCGGCGAGATGGAATGTTCTATATAAATACTTTTTAACGAATTCGATTCAATGAATTGCATCTATTTGCGATAATAATAAGCAAACATTATACATATGGGCGTAATGGTGGCCGTATGACGGCATCGAACGATATCGATCACCGCCTCGACGATCGGGACGAGAACGTTCACGTCGGCGTCTGGGACAACGCACTCGAGCCCGTCCTCTCGGTCGAACCGGGGTCCGTCGTCCGCTTGGAGTGCCGGGGCGCGCCGAACGGCCACTTCGACGCCGACTCGACCGCCGAGGACGTCGCGAAGAAACCATCCAACGGACACCCGCTCACGGGACCGGTTCGTGTCGAGGGCGCCGTACCGGGCGATACCCTCGTCGTCGACCTGCTCGATTTTCAACACAAGGGCTTCGGCGTCAGCTACTTTTATCCGGGCGAGCGGGGAGCCGGACTCCTCTCCGAAGAGTTCGAGGATCCCGGCCTCCACGTGTGGGAACTGGAGGGCGACGTCGGCCGGTTCGTCAACGGGATCGAGGTCCCGCTGGATCCGTTCCCGGGCGTGGTCGGCGTCGCTCCGGCCGAACCGGGCGAACACAGCACGATCCCGCCGCGTCGCGTCGGCGGCAACGTGGACATCAAACACCTCACGGCGGGATCGACGCTGTATCTGCCGATCGAGGTCGACGGCGCGCTTTTCAGTATCGGCGACTGCCACGGCGCCCAGGGCGACGGCGAGGTCTGCGTGACGGGCATCGAGGCGCCGATGTCCGTGACCGTCCGTCTCGACGTTCGCGAGGGGATGGAGATCGACGGCCCCGAGTTCGAGACGACGGGGCCGTTTACTGCGACGGGCGCCGACGAACCGACGTACGCGACGAGCGGGATCGCGGACGATCTCATGGCCGCCACGAAGCTGTCGGTCCGTCGGATGATCGATCACCTCGCTTCGGAGCGCGGACTCACACGCGCGGAGGCGTACCTGCTCTGTTCCGCTGCAGTGGATCTGAAGATCAATCAAGTCGTCGATGAGCCGAACTGGACGGTGTCGGCGTACCTCCCGGAGAGCATCTTTCCGAGCTGAGACGGTTTGGGTGACAAGAGCAGTCGCGGTTCCCGGGGCTTCGGCGTTCACTCACGTCGTTTGATCTCGTGGCGACCGAAGCCGTACCGGAGTCGATTCGCGAGCCGCCGCGAGAACTTCCCGTCCTCGACGCGCGAGTCGAAGCGTTCGCCGAGGGCCTCGTAGATGAGCGGGACGGCGACCTCCTGTTCGAGCGCCTCCCGGACGGTCCAGGTGCCCGTCGAGCCGCCGGCCACGTAGTCGTCGACGTCGCCCAGATCGTTGCCCTCCTCGCGGAAGGCCTCCTCACAGAGCTCCAAGAGCCACGATCGGATCACGGCGCCGTTGTTCCACGTGCGGGCGATCGACTCCAT
>CAZWZX010000308.1:0-2149 GCA_964638655.1 uncultured Natronomonas sp. | reverse complement strand
CCCTGTTCCAGCCCTCCCCGAACTCACCGTCCGTTCGAGACGACCTCGACGTCGTTCTCTCCGTTGAGCCGGTATCGGCGCCCGGCCCACTCGAACTCGTTACAGAGAATCCCGGCGGCGGCGCTGGTCGGAACGGTGATGATCCCGGGGAACGCGAGGAGAAACGTCCAGCGTCTGATCCCGATCACGAGATAGGCGGCGGCGGTCAGGACGGTCACACCGATCGCCGTCCAGAGCGGGAACAGCACCGCCACGGCCACCAGCGCGAGGCCGATCACGACCGCCGCGTAGTGACCCTCGTGGACGTGTGTCAGGCGGCTGAACCTGATCGTCCGGTGTTTGACGTCCTCGAACGTTCCGGGAACCTCGACGGGCGTCACCATCGACCGGACCGGATGGGTGTGTCCGAGATGCTGTGAGAGCAGTCCGTCGTCACTCAGTACGGTTCGGAGCTCCTCGGTCAGTTCTTCGATGTCCAGATCGTCGCGGGTGAACGTTGCGCCGCCGCCCCAAGCGTTTCCGCCCCAGTTTCCGACACCGAGATAGAACAGGAGCGTCGAGAAGACCACCGTCCACGCCTCGATGAGGAGCCACCACCCGCCGCCGTAAAAATACGGGATTGCGGTCGCGGGACCGTGTGTCTCGCCCGCCTCGACGAGTCGATCGAGCCAGTCGTCGTCCCGCCGGAAATCGGCGTCGGTCCAGACGAACCGGTCGTTTCCTGCCCGTTCTATCCCGTACGCCATCGCGTTCGCTTTGCCGGAGCAGCCGACCGGTTCGCCGGCGACGAGTATCTCGACGCCGTCCGGGGTTTCGCGGTCGGCGACGGGATCCGACTCCGAATCACAGATCACGAGCAGTTCGTCGCCGTCCCGAAGTCCCTCGAGAAGATCGTCACAGGCCGGCGTCCACTCGACCGTCGGGACCAGTACGCTGACGCGGTCTCTGGCTTCGTCCGTCATCGATTCTCAGATCCACGATTGGCCCTCTTCGACGGTGCTCTCCCCGATCTCAGTGACTTTCCGTCGGGGGAGAACGCGCTCGATCTGTGCGGCGTACTTGGCGATGGCCGACGGGAGAACGATCCGTTCGCCCCCTTTGAGCCCCTGCCATCCCGCCTCGGCGACCGAACGGGGATCGTTCGTCACGCCGGACATCGTCCCGCTTTCCTCGACGTCGCCTCGCTTTTCGTACTCGGTCTCGACGACGCCGGGACACAGCGCCGTGACGGTAACGCCGACGTCCTCGAACTCGTGCGCGAGCGCGCGAGAGAACGACAGCACGTAGGACTTCGTCGCCGCGTAGACCGCCTTCTTCGGGATGGGATAAAACGCGGCCACCGACGCCGTGTTGAGTATCGCCCCCTCCCCGCGGTCGGCCATCTCCCGGCCGAACAGCTTGGTTAGCTCCGTCAGCGCCACCATGTTCACCTGCATCATCCCCCGATCGCGATCCAGCTCCGTCTCGGTGAAGTGGCCGTACGTCGGAACGCCGGCGTTGTTGACGAGCGTGTGGACGTCGATCCCCGCCCCGTCGACGGCTTCGAACAGCGTTTCGGCCGCGTCCGGCTCGGCGAGATCCTGTGAGATTACGGTCGTCTCGACGCCGTGCTCGGTCGCCATCTCGTCGGCGAGCGTTTCGAGTCGCTCTTCGCGTCGGGCCGTCACCACCAGATCGTAGCCGTCGGCCGCGATGAGGTCCGCGAGCTCCCGTCCGATCCCGCTCGATGCCCCCGTCACGAGCGCGGTTCGTCCACCTGTGCCACCCGGTGACATGGTGGAGGGGGCGTCCGCCGCCCGTATAATTATTACGCCGTCCGTCGCGATCAGTCCCGTCCGTGGCGAGTCAGACAGCTCGAGAGCCCGATCAACTCGACCGGCTCGGAGTTATCGGGCGAGTAGACGACCATCTGGCCCTTCTCCATGTAAGGGACCTTGCCCTCGAGGTTCGAGGGGATGTTCACCGCCTTGATCGCGTCCTCGTCGCCGAGGTTGAGAACGACCGTCGTGTTGATCTGTTTGAATATCGGATCGGCGATGTCCTGGGGGTCCTGCGTGATCAAAAAGAGCCCGAGCCGTTCCTTTCGGCCCTGCTTTGCCGCCTCGGCGAACTTGCCGATCACGCGGGTCGCCTGGACGCTGTCGGCGTC
>CAZWZX010000307.1:0-2198 GCA_964638655.1 uncultured Natronomonas sp. | reverse complement strand
GACCCATAGTCTCGGCCCAACATCAGCTCGGATCGTCAGCTAGCCCCACAGATTGGGGCCTTCTGTTGACATCGACCGGTTGCTGTATCCATCCTCTGTATCTTGCACTGCCCCATTTGCCAGTTACCGGATAGATACTGCTGTTTCACCGTGTTCGGTAAGAGTATATAAACACTCAGTCGAGCAGCCCGTACCCCTTTTTGAACAGATAGACGTCGAGCGCGACGACGGCGACGGTCAGCCCGCACAGAACGGCCAGCGACGCCAGCGGGTCGACCTCCTGATACCCCAGAAAACCGTAGCGGACGCCGTTGACCATGTACACCATGGGATTCAAAAGCGACAGCGTCCGGTACAGCGGCGGGAGGATCTCCAGCGAATAAAACACCGCGCCGAAAAAGACCAGCGGACGGAGGATGAACTGGTTCATCACGGTCAGATCGTCGAAATCGTCGGCGACCAACCCGCCGATGACGCCCAACGACGCGAAAAGCAGCGGGACGACGATCATGAACGCGATCAGATAGAGCGGTTCGGCGATCGGGACCGTCGTGAAGGCGAGTCCGATACCGACGATGATGAAGCCGACGACGATCCCGCGGAGGGCGGCCGCGAAGATGTAGGCGAGCACCATCGAGGTGTACGAAAGCGGCGAGGTGAGCGTCTCGTGGATGTACTCGTTCCAGCGGCCGTGAAAGATCGAGAAGGAGGCGTTCTCGAAGGCGTTCGAGATCGCCCCGAGGACGACGAGCCCCGGCAACAGAAAAAGGATGTAATCGAAGCCGGCGATGTCGTCGATTCGCTGGCCGAGAATGACGCCGAAGACGGCGAAATACAGCACGTTCGTGATCGCCGGCGGGAGGAAGGTGTTCTGCGGTCGGCGAACGAACCGCAGGATCTCCCGGCGCAAGAGCGACCGAAAGCCGACGCCGAAGAGCCCGTTGTCGCCCGGCGGCCCGGACCGATTGGTGTCGGCGCTCACTGGATCACCCCCAGTTTCTCGGCCTCCTCGTCGATCCGGGTCATGTCGACGAAGACTTCCTCGAGCGAGGCGCGCCGGATATCGAGATCGACCACCTCGTGGCCCTCGTATTCGAGCGTTCGGAGCAGCTTCGGGGCGATCCGGCCGCCGCCGCTGGCGGTGACGACGAGCGTCTCGCCGTCGACCCGCGCGTCGGCGACGCCGTCGATATCGAACTCCGGGACGGTTTTCGGCGCCGCCGACAGCGTCACGAACACCTCGTCGGTGCCGCGAGAGCGAAGTTCGTCGGGCGTCGCCACCTCGACGATCCGGCCCGAGTCGACGATCGCGACCCGGTCACAGAGCCGTTCGGCCTCCTCGATGTAGTGGGTGGTGAGCAGGATCGTCGTCCCGTCGGCGTTGAGTCGCTCGATGACGCGCCACAGATCCCGTCGGAGCTGGACGTCGACGCCCGCGGTCGGCTCGTCGAGGATCAGAAGCTCCGGGTCCGTGACGAGCGCCCGGGCGAGGAGAAAGCGCCGTTTCATCCCGCCGGAGAGCCAATCGAACCGCGTGTCGCGTTTCTCCCAGATGCCGACCGTCTTGAGCGCCTCCTCGGCGCGGCGTTTCGCCTCCCCGGGCGGGACGCCGTGATAGCCGGCCTTGTGCTCTAGCACCTCGTGGATCGGGAAGAACCGATCGACGTTGAACTCCTGTGGCGCGAGTCCGATCCGATCGCGGGCCTCCCGGTAATCGCTCTCGACGTCGAAGCCGAACACCTCGGCGGTCCCGCCACTCTTCCGGACCAGGCCGACCAGGATATTGATAAAGGTCGTCTTTCCCGCCCCGTTCGGTCCGAGCAGGCCGAAGAACTCCCCGCGGTCGACCTCGAAGCTCAGTCCGTCGAGGGCTCGGACGTCGCCGTACGTTTTCTCCAACCCGTCGGCGCGTATCGCCAGCTCCATACGAAAGGAGGTGTCGGGACGGGGTTAAGGGTGCTGAAGCGACCGCGAAAACGAGAGGTGGGACGGAAAACAAAGCGCCGAGGGTGAAATTTGAACCGGGACGAAACAGTCCGGGATTTCGCTCCGCGGCGCTGCCGGGCTGTGACTCGTCGGGTTCAAATATCGTGGTCGAACCGGTGGCGACACTACTCACTGTTCGGGGGAGTTCCACGAAAGAAGCGCCGAGGGTGAGATTTGAACTCACGTGTCCTGACGGACAGTTGCTCTCGAAG
>CAZWZX010000306.1:0-2199 GCA_964638655.1 uncultured Natronomonas sp. | reverse complement strand
ACGAAGAACCGGACGACGATGACGAGATGGATGACGACGAAGAACCGGACGACGACGAAGAACCGGACGACGACGAAGAACCGGACGACGACGAAGAAGAGGACGACTAAGAACCAGACAACAAAAGTAGTAACCGGACGGTGATGCGTAGCACCTTCCGTCAACCCGGGAAGTCCCGCCAAACCTGAAAGCCGGGACTTTCCCGGACGGTGTCGGGTTCCGAACGACCTCGGGGTATTCGTCTTGCCCGCCGACAGAACATGCCTGAGCGGCACGCACTTTCGCCGGTACGCGATCGTCGACCCACGGGACGCTACTCCGCTGACCGAGCGGATCGAAGTCAAACGATCCGTAACGAAACGACAGGTCCGTTTGCAATAACTGATATACGCCCACCTCCAACCGCCACCCGTGTCAGACCACTTCGAGGGTGCCGATCGCTCGCCTGACGCGATCGACGACACGCCGACAGTGACCTGCAGCGAGTGTGACGACGAGTGGGACCTGGGGTACGAACTCGACACGCTCCGGGTCGGCAACCGAGCGATAGAGCGGTTCGCGCTGGATCACAAACGTCACACGGGCCATTTCCCGGACGACGTCCGGCCCTGGGCGGCGGCCTGCGAGCGGTGCGGTGACGGCGACGAGTTCCTCACCGAACGGCCGGCGAAGCGGTGGGCCGAAACCCACGCCCGCCACACCGGCCACGCGGTCTCGATAACGGGTTCGGAGGGGACGACGACGGTGGACGTCGAGCGATAGGGCTGTCGGCTCCTTCGACGGGTCGGAGTGTGAGAACCTTTTTCGAGGGCTCTACCGACGTGTTCGTATGGGCGACAGAGAGCGAGTCGAGGGAGGCGAGCGGTCGGTCGATCACGAACGGGTTCGCACGCATCTCGAGGAACTGGAAGCGACGGTCGACGCGCCTCACGAACAGCAGGAGGTCCAACGGGCGATCCGGCTCTTCGATCGGCTTCCGTCCAACGCCGTCGGCGAACGGATCCGGAAGTTCACCAGACGCGACGTCGCCGAGTCCTTCGTCGGCAGCGTGTTGATCTCGCTGCCGTTGCTCGTCGAGGACGGCGTCTACGATATCGGCGATCATTTCGTCGAAACGCCCTCGTTTTTCGTGTTGAACGCGCTGTTTATCGCGGGAATGACTGCCGGGCTGTTGTACTACGCGGAGTTCCGTGACGTGTCGGTCCACCGCCCGATCTTCGGGATCGTTCCCCGACGGCTAGTCGCGGTTCTCGGCATCTCGCTTCTGACGGCGACGTTCATGATGACGCTGTGGGGGCGAGTCGACGGGTGGTCGGAACCCGAGGTAGCCGCGGGGCGGATCTCGGTCATCTGGGCGGCGGCGGCGTTCGGGGCGGCGCTCGGGGACATTCTCCCCGGCGAATCCAGCGGGAGGGACATCAACGACGAACTCGACGCGTTCGGCGAACGGCTGGGGATCGGTGACGACGAGGGACGGTTTTGAGGCCGTGTCCGGCCGGTCGGTGTGATAAACGAAAAAAGCGGAGGGAAGGACCTCAGTCGTCGCGTGTGATGCCGGGGTTCGTCACGGCGCCGTTCGCGGCCGAGCCGAACGCCTGGCCGTATTTCGCGAGGACGCCGCCGGTGTAGGCCGGTTCGGGCCGTTCGCGGGCCTCGAGACGTGCCTCGAGTTCCTCGTCGGAGAGATCGACGTCCAGTCGTCGCTCGGGGATGTCGACGGTGACGTGATCGCCCTCCTCTAAGGCCCCGATCGGTCCGCCGACGAACGCCTCGGGGGCGACGTGGCCGATCATCGGACCCCGCGTCGCGCCGGAAAAGCGGCCGTCGGTGAGCAGCGCCACGTCGTCCTCGTGGCCCGCGCCGACGACGGCGGCGGTGACGCCGAGCATCTCGCGCATGCCGGGACCGCCTTTGGGCCCCTCGTTGCGGATGACGATGACGTCGCCGGACTCGATGTGACCCTCCTGGACGTAAGCCATCGCGTCCTCCTCGTTCTCGAAGACCCGAGCCGGTCCCTCGTGATAGAAGTCGTCGTCGCCGGTCACCTTCAGCACGGCACCGTCGGGGGCGAGGTTCCCCTTGAGGATCTTGATCGCGCCCTCCTCTTGTTTCGGATCGTCGACCGTATAGAGGAAGTCAGCCTCGATCCCGTCGTCGTCCGGGAGCCCGTGTTCGGCCTCGAGGAACTCGAGTTCCTCC
>CAZWZX010000305.1:0-2214 GCA_964638655.1 uncultured Natronomonas sp. | reverse complement strand
GTCCTCGGAATGTACCCCTACCCGTCCGGACAGCTCCACATGGGCCACGTCCGGAACTACACGATCACGGACGCCTACGCCCGGTACCGACGGCTCCGTGGCGACGACGTCCTCCACCCGATGGGGTGGGACGCGTTCGGACTGCCCGCGGAAAACGCCGCCAAAGAGCGCGATACGAACCCCCGCGATTGGACCTTCGACTGCATCGAGACGATGAAAGGCCAGATGGAGTCGATGGGGTTCGGCTACGACTGGGATCGGGAGATCGCGACCTGCAGGCCCGAGTACTACAAGTGGAACCAGTGGCTCTTCGGGCGGTTCCTCGAGGAGGGGCTCGCCGAGCGCCGCGACGCCGAGGTCAACTGGTGTCCGGACTGCGAGACGGTGTTGGCCGACGAGCAGGTCGAGACGGACGACGAGCTCTGTTGGCGGTGTGACACGCCCGTCGAGACCCGCGAGCTCGAACAGTGGTTCCTCTCGATCACGGAGTACGCCGACGAACTCGTCGACTACATCGACGAGCTGGATGGATGGCCAGACTCGGTCAGGCAGATGCAGCGCAACTGGATCGGCCGACAGCACGGGACCCGCCTCGAGTTCGACGTCTCGGGGCCGGACGCCGACTACGGCGGCGTCGAGGCGTTCACGACGCGCGTCGACACCGTCTTCGGGGCGACGTTCTTCGCGCTCGCGCCGGATCACCCGATCAGCGAGGAGCTGATCGAGGCCGACGAGACCGTCCACGAGTTCGTCCACCACGAGGCCGACCCCGAGGGGGACGAGCCGAACGGCGTCGAGACCGACCTCACCGCGAGAAACCCCGCCACGGGCGAGGAACTGCCGGTGTTCGTCGCCGACTTCGTCCTCTCCGACGTCGGGACCGGCGCGCTGATGGGCGTCCCCGGCCACGATCACCGCGATCACGCCTTCGCCGAGAAGATGGGCGTCGACATCGAGCCGGTGATCGCGCCGAAACCGGAGGGCGGCGCCGATCCCGAGGCGCCCGACGTGAGCGAGGGGGCGTTCACCGACGACGGCGTGCTCGTGAACTCCGGGGAGTACTCCGGGGTCGAGAGCGCCGAGGCGCGCGAGCGGCTGACGGCGGACGTCGAAAGCGCCGAGGCGGCCACCCAGTACCGACTGCGCGATTGGGGGATCTCCAGACAGCGCTACTGGGGGACGCCGATCCCGATCGTTCACTGTCCGGAGTGTGGCCCCGTACTCGTCCCGGACGAACAGTTGCCCGTCGAACTGCCCGAGTTCATCAACACGACCGGCAACCCCCTCGACGCGGCCGAGGAGTGGAAATCGACGGCCTGTCCCGAGTGCGGCGCCGACGCCGAGCGGGAGACGGACACGATGGACACCTTCGTCGACTCCTCGTGGTATTTCCTCCGGTACGTCTCGCCCGCTCTGGCGGACGCCCCCTTCGATCTCGAACGGGCGAACGACTGGATGCCCGTCGATCAGTACGTCGGCGGCATCGAACACGCGGTGATGCATCTGTTGTACTCGCGGTTCGTGACCAAGACGCTCGCCGATCACGAGGGGCTCGAACACCGCGAGCCGTTCACGAACCTGCTCGCACAGGGGATGGTCCAACTGGAGGGCGAGAAGATGTCGAAATCGAAGGGCAACGTCGTCTCCCCGCAGGCGATCGTCGAGGAGTACGGGGCCGACACCGCTCGCCTCTTTACGATGCAGGCCGCCCAGCCCGAGCGCGATTTCGATTGGTCCGAGCAGGGAGTCACGTCGGCGTACGCCTTTTTGACGCGGCTCAAAGAGATCGTCGAAGCCTACGCCGACGGCGAAATCGAGACCGGCGACGACCGGGGACCGACCGCGGCGTACGTCGAAAGCGAGATCGAGGCCGCCGTCGTCATCGCGGGCGAGGAGTACGACGAGCTGGTATTCAACAGCGCCGTCCGGGAAGCCCAGTCGCTCGTCGGAACGCTCAGACGGTACCGTGAGGAGGGCACGGTTCACGGCGAGACCTTCGAGCGCGGGCTGGTGACGGCGCTGAAGCTGCTCTCGCCCGTCGCGCCGCACCTCTGTGAGGAGCTGTGGGAGAGGCTCGGACGCGAGGGGTTCGTGGTCGACGCGGAATGGCCCGAGTCGAACACCGAGCGTGAGACGACCGAAAAACGACGTCGGTTGATCGAGAACACCCGCGAGGACGTCCGACAGATAATCGACGTCGCCGGGATCGAGGAT
>CAZWZX010000304.1:0-2217 GCA_964638655.1 uncultured Natronomonas sp. | reverse complement strand
ATCATCGGCAGGACGCTCGCGTAGATGAGCTTCACCGGGAAGCGACCGCGAGCACCCTTCACCCGGGCGTGACTCAGCGGGATCTCGACGCGGACCGACTCCGCGTAGACGACGACCCCGAAGATGAGAAGCGTCGTGATCAACGCCAAGAGTTCACCCGGCCCGAGGAACAGATCGAAAAGCCCGGTCTGTGTCAGGACGGGCCCCATTTCGACTTGGCCGGTGAGGATCCCGTACCACCGCGGGAAGAAGCCGACGTAGCCGGCGTCGAGGCCACTCCAGGCGATGAACCCACCGATGAGTCGCTGGCTCACGCCGGCGATAATGAACAGCCCGATCCCGCTCCCGACGCCCCACTTCGAGATGACCTCGTCCATATAGAGGATGAGCATGCCGCCGAGGAAGATCTGGGCGAACATGACCCACCCGAGTGCGGACACGGAGATCCCGAGCGACGCGGCGACGTTCGGGTTCGGCTGAAGGAAGCCGGCGAACACCATCGGAAGCGCCGTCAGCGCCGTCATCACGATGACGAGCAGCTTCTGGAGCCCCTGGTAGAGCGCCTGATCGCGGGGGTTCTCGTCGGTGTCCAGCCCGAGTAGATCCGCGCCGCCGAGCAACTGCAGGACGATCGACGCCGTGACGATCGGGCCGATCCCGACCTGCATCAGCGATCCCTGCTCGCCCGCAAGGATGGTTCGGAACTGCCCGAAGATGTCCTGGCCCTGCCCGAGCCCGTAGATCCCGACGTTCGTCAGGAAAAAATACAGGACGAGCACGCCCGCGGTCCACCCGAGCTTCCGTTTGAACGGGACGTGACCCGTCGGTCGCTCGACGGCGGGTAACCGCGTGAGTACCGGTTCGGCGGCCTCCTTCCAGCTCATTTACGCTTCCTCGTTATCCTCGTCGGTTGAGTCTTTTTCGGCTTCGAGCGCCTCGCCCCGCTCCGAGAGAACGGCCTCGCCGCCGGCCGCCTCGAGCGCCTCGGTCGCGCTCTCGGAGAAGGCGTCGGCGACGATCTCGAGTTCGTTGTACACCTGCCCCGCGCCGAGCACTTTCACGACGTCGGCGTCGTGGCCGTTCTCGACGACATCTCGGACATCGACCGTGTATCCGTCACCGGACTCTTCGGCGACGTCCTCCGCGGCGAGGACGGCGATGTCCTCGTCGAGTTCGCGGAGGTTGACGGTTTCGACGTCACGGCGGGTCTTCTGGGGCCGTTTGAAACCGGATTTGCCGATCGGTTCGTAGTTGTGGAACTCGTGTTTGTCGCGGCCCGCACGGCCACGTCCGCCGCGGTTTCCGGCGCCGCGGCGGTTCTTGTGCGTTCCGCCGCCGTGGGTGCGAGAGCCGCGCTGTCGTCGTTTCTTCGAAGTCATTATCGCATCGCCTCCAGGAGCGTATCGATCTCCTCGGTCGTGTGTTTCCCGAGCTGGCCGCCCTCCTTCGTCGGATGCTTCACGCCGTCGTGGCCGCCGCGTGGCGGGTGCAGACGGAGCGTCGGGGCGATCCCCTCGGCTTTCAGCGTGGTCTCCTCGTCGAGCAGCGCCGCCACGAGCGCCGACACGTCGTCGTAGTCGGTGTGCTCGGCGACCCACTCGTCGTCGATCTCGCCGTCGCCCTCGGCCGGCTCGGCCCGCCGAGAGACGAGCAGCTCGACCGTTTCCCGTGTGGGTTCGCCGTGGGCGACCCAGTCGTTGACCTTCGTGATCATCCCCTCGTAGGTGTCCGTTTCGGGAACGAAGGTCGCGTGATTGACGCGGTGGAGGTTGAGCATGCCGAGGGTGTCCCGGACGGCCTCGCTTTGGTTTACCTCGCCGCGGAGTTGGACAATCGCTTTCATTCTCTGGCCTCCTGTCTAACCTGTCTCGTGTGCTCCGGCGTCCGGGACTGCGAGGCGTTCTGGAGGGCGTTGTACGTCGCCTTCGCCAGATTGAGGGTCGTGCGGGTGTTGCCGTGACAGTTCGTCCAGGCGTCCTCGACGCCGGCGAGTTCGAGCACGTGTCGAACCGTCGGTGCCGCCGCCAGTCCCAATCCGCGGGGGGCGGGTTCGAGTTCGACCTCGACGGAACCGGCCTTGCCGGTCGTCCGTCGCATCAACGAGTTCCGTCCGCCCGGACGGTCCTCCCACGAACCCGAGCCGAGCGGGACGTCGATGATGTTCAGCTTCGCGACCTCGATCGCCTTCTGGATCGCGCCGCCGACCTGATCGTCCCG
>CAZWZX010000303.1:0-2242 GCA_964638655.1 uncultured Natronomonas sp. | reverse complement strand
AGCGCCTCGCCGCCGTGGACCTCACGCGCGTTGAACATCCCGGCGATGTTGACGTCGTATTTGCCCATCACGGTCCCGATGTGACCGATGACGCCGGGTTCGTCGGTGTTTCTCGCGACCATCATCTTTCCGCCGGGGATCGCGTCGACCCGGTAGCCGTCGATGCGGACGATACGGGCGTCGTCGTCGGCGAAAAGCGTCCCGCAGACCCCGATCTCGTTTTCGCCGTCACCCACGGTGACGGTGACGAGCGACTGGAAGTCATCGGCCTGCCGGCGCTTGGTCTCGGAGACCTCGATGCCGCGCTCCTCCGCGATGCGCGGGGCGTTGACCGCGTTGACCTGCCACTCCAGCGGCTGGAAGACGCCCTTCAGCGCCGAGGCGGTGACGATCTCGACGTCCTCCTCGGCGATGTCGCCCTCGTAGCTGATCCGGACCGACTCGACGCGGCTGTCGAGCAACTGGACGGCGATCTTGCCGGCCGTTTCCGCGAGTTCGATGTAGGGTTCGATACGGGGGAACGCGGACTCGTCCATCGAAGGCGCGTTCAACGCGTTCATCACCGGCTCGCCGGCGAAGGCCGCCACGACCTGCTCGGCCGTCGAGACGGCGACGTTCTCCTGGGCGGCCTCCGTCGAAGCGCCGAGATGCGGGGTGACGATTACGTCCTCGACGTCCAGTAGGGGACTGTCGGCCGGGAGCGGTTCCTCGCCGAAGACGTCCAGCGCCGCGCCGGCGACGACGCCGTCCTCGACGGCCTCCGCGAGCGCCGGTTCGTCGATGATCCCGCCGCGAGCGCAGTTGACGACGTAGCCGCCCTCCATCTCGGCCAGTTCGGCTTCCCCGATCATGTTCTCCGTTTCGGGCGTCAACGGGGTGTGGATCGTCAGAACGTCGGCGCGTTCGAGCACCGCATCGAGCTCTGCGAGCTTCGCTCCGATCTGTTCGGCCCGCTCTTCGGAGATGTAGGGATCGAACGCGACGAGATCCATCCCCAGCGAGTCGAGTTTCTTCGCGACTTCCTGTCCGACACGACCCAATCCGACGATCCCGAGCGTCTTGCCGTTGAGTTCGGTGCCGAGATACTCCCCTTTGGCCCACTCGCCGGCCTTGAGCCTGGCGTGGGCCTGCGGGACCGAACGGGCGGTGGCGAACGCCATCGCAACGGTGTGTTCGGCGGCTGCTCTGACGTTCCCCTCCGGAGCGTTCGCCACGATGACACCTTGGTCCGTCGCCGCGTCGATATCGATGTTGTCGACGCCGATCCCGGCCCGGCCGACGATGACGAGTTCCGGGGCGGCCTCGAGTACCTCCCTCGTCACTTCGGTGCCGGAGCGGACGATGAGCGCGTTCGCGTCGGCGACCGCCTCGAGGAGTGCGCTACCCTCCGCTTCGTAGTCCGTGACGACCTCGTGGCCCGCCTCGCGGATGACGTCGAGCCCGGCCTCGGAGATGGGGTCCGTAACGAGTACCTTCATGCGTTCATTCTTCCGTCGGGCAGGGATAACGTTTTCTTCATCGGCTCGTCTCGGCCACCGAAAAGGCGAGGAAATATCCAAACATGTGTATATATTCACTCTGATTATCCCTGGGATAGACAGAGATGTGCGGCCGATCGCGGCGTGTCCCTCGCTCGACGTCCTCCGTCTCACCTCCAATGACGAGACAGAGACTTTAGGGCCGCCGGTACTGCGTCGAATATGACACTCGATATCGGGCTCACGGTCGCGGGTGCGGCCGGCATCCTCCTTTTGACACTGACGAGCGCCTTCTTCTCCAGCAGCGAGATCGCCATCTTCTCGCTGGCGAAACACCGGGTCGACGCGCTCGCGGCCGAGGGATCCGCGGCCGCTATCGCCCTCGAGAAGTTACGGGACGATCCGCACCGACTTCTGGTGACCGTCCTCGTCGGGAACAACGTCTCCAACATCGCGGCGGCGAGTCTGGCGACCGCGATCTTGGTGCAGGTGCTCCCGCCGGGAGAGGCGGTCACCGGGGCGACGATCTTTACCAGCTGTTTCGTTCTCGTCCTCGGCGAGATCGCGCCCAAGTCCTACGCCGTGAGCAACGCCGAGCCGTGGGCGCTGCGGGTTTCGCGGGTGCTCTCGGTCGTCCAGCGGATCATGTTCCCGATCGTGTACCTCTTCGAGATCGCGACCGACGCGGTCAACCGCTTTACCGGCGGGAGCTCCGAGTTCGAATCGTACCTGACGCGGGAGGACATCGAAACGATCGTCGTCTC
>CAZWZX010000302.1:0-2295 GCA_964638655.1 uncultured Natronomonas sp. | reverse complement strand
TGATCTACTGAGATGGTCCGAACAGTCGGTGACGGGGGCGGTCCGATCGAACGGAAGGTCCAGGTCACGGGCGGGTCGACGTACACCGTATCGATCCCGAAAGCGTGGGCGAACGCTCGGGAGATCGGCTCCGGCTCCCTCGTACATCTGTATCCGTTCACCGACCGACTCGTCCTCGCTCAGCCGAACGGGAGCCGCCCGTCCCATCGGGCGATCGTCAACGTCGACACGGTCGGCGAATCCGGACTCGACAATCGGATCGAAGCGGCCTACGCGGCCGGTGTCGACGAGATCGTCGTCGAGTCGGATACCGGCTTCGATCCGGGGCGCCGTCGTCCCGTCAGCGACGCGATCACGGGACTCGTCGGGATCGAAATCGAGACCGAAACCGATCACGAAATAATCGCAAAGGGTCTCCTCGATCCGACCGAAATCTCGCTCGAGGGAACGATCGACCAGCTCAGACAGATCTCGCTGTCGATGCACGAACAGTCGATCGCCGCCGTGATCGGAGCCGACAGCTCGGAGATGGCCGAACACGTCGTCTCCAGAGACGACGACGTCGATCGGCTGTTCGCGCTCGTCAGTCGGCAGTTCTACCGGGCGCTGACCGACGTCCGCCAGATCGACAAGCTGCGGACGGACCGGCGGGTCGCGTTCACCCGCTTTCGGACAGCCAGACAGCTCGAGCGGATCGCCGATCACGCCGAACGCATCGCCGAAATCTCCCTGCGACAGAACGATCCGCCGTCGCCAGAGATCGGCGACTCCTTCGAATCGGCGGCGACCGATGCACGACGGGTCGTTCGGACCGCGTTGGAGGGCAACACCGGCGAGGCGTTGCTCAGATGCGACGACGTGCTCGAAGCGCTCGAAGCGCTCGACCGTGAGCTCTACGAGGAGCCGGACGACGACAGCTACCTCTACGGACGGGTCCTCGAAAGCGTCCGACGGACGGCGGAGTATGGCGGCAACATCGCCGAAATAATTACGCTTGCAGATCTCGCAGCCACAACCACCGATGACTGATACGATCACGCTCGGGTTCGTCTGTGTACAGAACGCCGGCCGAAGCCAGATGGCGACCGCATTCGCCGAGGCGGAACGAGAAAAACGGGGTCTCGAGGGGGCCGTCGAAATCATTACCGGCGGGACAGCCCCGGCGGATTCGGTCCACGGAATCGTCCTCGAAGTCATGGCGGAGACCGGGCACGACCTCTCCGATCGGATACCGCGGACGGTCTCCGACGAGGAACTGGCCGACTGCGATATCGTCGCGACGATGGGCTGTTCGACGCTGGAGCTCGATACCGACACCGAACTTCGGGATTGGGCTCTCGAGGACCCGGACGGTGCCGATATCGACGAGGCACGGCGGATCCGTGACACCGTCCGAGAGCACGTCGAGGCGCTTTTCGACGACGTCGAGGCGTCCTTCGAGTAGCGCCGAAACCCCGCTGACGGAAACCCTCGGAGTTTATATCGCCAACATCGCCCTGATCATATCTCTCGTTCCGGGTCCGAGCCCGACGGCGAGAATGGCGATGAGAAGCAGGTACGCGTACCGCGGGCTCTCGTCGAAGATCTCGTCGTTGAAGATCCAGACCACGACGACCGCGGCGATGACTTTGATAAAGAGGAACGGCCACGCCGTCCCGATGGCCTCCGAGAGCCACGCCGGCTGGATCCGTCCCGTGATCTGAACCGTCGCCTCGTTGACGACGTGTTTCGAGCTGTACTGGACGCCGATCCCGAGCGCGTCGGTCCAATCGAGGCTCAACACGTTCGCGACGCCGTCGACGGTGTGGCCCCACACGATGAGCGCGCCGACCGATCCCGTCCCCTCGTTTATATACGGCGCGTATCGCTGGCTCGCCCACCAATAGAGGGCCGTAATGAGCGTCGACCCGCCGAGGGTGATGATCGCGACGGCCGGGAAGAACCCGACGATCTCGGTCGTCATCGCGAGATAGAGCAACCATCCGACCGTCCCCGTCAGCGCGAGCGCACCGACACCGCCGACGAAGGGCTCGTAGGAACCGATCGGTCCTCGACGGGCGAGATAGATGCCGGCGACGAGGACGCCCAGCGTGAAGGCGAACATCACGAAGTAGATGAACGGGCTGATGATGAGCGCCACCGACGGATAGGGGATCAACATCCCGGCGTCGGCCCGAATGAACGCGACGTTGACGTCCTCGACGACGCGGAGCGATCCGCCGAGCAACATGAACGGGAACAGCGCGAAATAAAATCGGGGCGTCATCCGGACGTCGAGTCGACGGAGCAAAAGCA
>CAZWZX010000301.1:0-2297 GCA_964638655.1 uncultured Natronomonas sp. | reverse complement strand
GGTAGGCACCGACACGACAACCGATACCGACGACCGGAACCATCAGCGATCCGCGATCCGATCGATCGCCGTTTCGATATCTTCCCGGTCGACGCCGAGATGGGTACAGAACCGAACCCGCCCTTCGTCGAACGGGACGCCGAGGACGCCGGCCGCCTCACACTCCTCGAGGAAGCGCTCGACCGGTTCGTCGGGTTCGACGAGGACGATGTTCGTCTCCGGGGGATCGACCGAGATCCCCGCTATTTCCGCCAGTCCCTCGGCCAGCCGCTCGGCGTTGGCGTGATCCTCGGCCAGCCGTTCCCTGTTTTTCAACGCCTCCAGTCCGGGGGCGGCGACCATCCCGGCCTGTCGCATCCCGCCGCCGAACAGCTTTCTGACCCGGCGGGCCTCCTCGATGAACGCTGTCTCCCCGACGACCATCGAGCCGACGGGGGCCCCGAGCCCCTTCGAGAGACAGCACATGACCGAATCGACGCTCTCGACGAGCCGTGCGGGCTCGGTATCCAGCGCCGCCGCGGCGTTGAAAAGCCGCGCCCCGTCGACGTGGACCGGAACGCCGCGTTCCTTGGCCGCATCGGCGGCGGCGTCGATCCGTTCGGCGGCGATGGCGGTCCCGCCCTTGCTGTTGTGGGTGTTCTCGAGACAGACCAGCCCGGTCCCCGCCCGGTGCCCGTCGGCCTCGACGTACCCCTCAGCGATCGCCTCGGGAGTCACGACGCCGCGTTCGCCGCCGTCGACCGTCCGGGCCTGCAGCTCCGAGTGCTGTGCCAGCCCGCCGAGTTCCCATTTATAAATGTGGCTCTCGCGTTCGAGGAGCACCTCCCGTCCCCGTTCGGTGTGGACGCGGGCGGCGATCTGGTTGCCCATCGTCCCCGAGGGGACGAACAGCGCGTCCCCCTTACCGAGTAGGGCTGAGACCGTCGACTCCAGTTCGTTGACCGTCGGATCCTCGCCGTAGACGTCGTCGCCGACGTCGGCGCCGGCGGCCGCAGACCGCATCCGATCGGAGGGTTTCGTCACCGTATCGCTGCGCAGATCGATCATACTCGGGAGGGCGGCCGGTCGCCTGATAAGGGTTGTCGTCCCCCAAAAAAGCGGCCAGGAAACGGTTCCCCGTCGGTTCGATCGATGGTCTATCGGTCTCGGCGGCTGGAACCGGCGGTGATTTATAAATACCCAGGCGAGGTGAGCGATATGGTATCTCACCGTATGCAGTATTTATTACTTATTACAACACATATTTATATCTCGATTGTCGTGAGGTGTTCCGCCCGAGCGGCCGAACACACTGAACCGCCAGCCAACGACCGATCGGGGAGAGACCATGCTCAACGACGCAATCACCTACCCGAAAGACGGTACCGACGCGAGAAAAACAATCCTCATCGGCGGCGTGTTGACGATTCTGAGCGTTCTGCTCGTCCCGACCGCGTTCGTGACGGGCTACGTCGTCCGCGTGATTCGCGCGGTCAACGCCGGCGACCGACAGCCGCCCGTCTTCGACGAGTGGGGCGAACTCTTCGTCGACGGACTGAAAGGGATCGCGATCATGCTGGCGTACTTTCTCGTTCCGGCGATCGCTCTCGCCGGGTTCGTCGCCGTCGGGGGGCTTCTCGGCAGCAACGCGCTCGTGGCTCTCGGCGCGCTCGTTGCCCTTCCCCTCTGGCTCGCTGCGTGGTACGCCGGGAGCGTCGGCTTTCTCAACTTCGCCGTGACCGGTCGACTCGGCGCGGCCTTCGAGTTCGGGACGCTCCGGCCGATCATGACGAGCGGCACCTTCGCGACGGCGTGGGTTTTCGGTCTGGGGATCCTCGTCCTCGGGGGCCTCGTCACGGGGATGATCGGCCTGATCCCCATCGTGGGCCTACTGGGCGCGCTCGTCGCCTTCTACGCGACGGTCGCGGCGGCGTACTGCTACGCCCGCGGGTTCGCCGACGCGACGCCGGTCGAGTCGGCTCCCGAAACGCCCGACGTCGACCCGGCCGTATAGGCGACCTACTCCCGGATGTCGATCGCCGGCCGCGACGGCTCCGCTTTTTTGACCACGTCGTCGTCCGCCTTTTCGGCCGCCAGCACGCGCACCGTCGCGTCGAACTCCCGCTCGATCAGCCAGGTCGCCGACCGAAGCGCCTCCAGTTCGGTCGCGGGATCGAGCGTCCGCTGGAGCGCCTCGCGGTTCTCCTGTAGCTCCTGACCGTAGGCGGCGGCTGCATCGCCGTGGCGTTTGATCTCCTCGCGCTGCATGAGTTCGCCGATGACGTTCGGCGCGTCGCTGTCGATGGCGACGTTCAGCG
>CAZWZX010000300.1:0-2314 GCA_964638655.1 uncultured Natronomonas sp. | reverse complement strand
GCCGTGGGCGTACGTCTCGACGGTCGCCGACAGCGGGACGGGACGGTACGCCTCCCCGAACCGGAACGTACACGCTTCGGGGGCGTCGAGCCAGCCGGCCACGTCCTCGACGTTCTGCATCGTCGCCGACAGCGCCACGATCCGGAGCGCACAGAGCCGTCGGAGCCGCGAGATCGTCACCTCCAGCACGGCGCCGCGCCGATCCGAGTCGAGGAGGTGGACCTCGTCGATGACACAGCAGTCGATATCCGTGATGAAAGAGTACCGCGGTGAATCGTGTTTTCGGGTCGCCGAATCGGCTTTCTCGGGCGTCATGACGAGGATATCGGCCTTTTCCGCGCGGCGCGGCGTCAGGTCGCGCTCGCCGGTGACGACGTAGACGGAGTAGCCGAGCGATTCGAACCGCTCCCACTCGGATTCCTTTTCGTTGGTCAACGCCCGAAGCGGGGCCAAAAACAGCGTGGTGCCGCCGTTTTCGAGCGTCCGACAGATGGCGGCCTCCGCAAGCGCCGTCTTTCCGCTCGCGGTCGGCGCGCTGACGACGACGTTGTCGTCGCGTTCGACGATCGCGGGCAGCGCTTCGGACTGCATCCGGTTGAACGACTCGAACGGGAAGGCGTCGGCGAACTCCGGGAGGACGTCCTCGACGGCGATTCCCGTCTCGTATTCCGTGCGACCTGCCACGGGAGCAACGGGGGGTGGGAAGCGTATAGGCGTTTCCGTCGCGGGCGATCACGGACGACCTCGGGGCACCCGGTCTGTCCCGCCTGTAGAGCCGATATTTTATATGCCCGATGGGAGACTCGACGTGCATGTTCTCGGTCAGCCGATTGTCCCGGCGATCTATCGGTCTCCTCCTCGGCCCGGCACTGTTCTCGGGTGTTTATTTTGCTGCACCCTTCGGACTCGAACCGGAGGCGACTGCCGTCCTCGCGAGCACCGCGTGGGTCGTCGTCTGGTGGGTCACCGAAGCGATCCCGATCCCGGTCACGTCCCTTCTGCCGATCGTTCTCTTTCCGATCACCGGGGTGATGGCCGTCGGAAACGCCACCGCACCGTATGCGGACCCGATCGTCTTCTTGCTCCTCGGCGGCTTTCTCCTCGCCTTGGCGATCGAGCGGTGGAACCTCCATCACCGACTCTCGTTGCTCGTCATCGCCGCCGTCGGGACGAGCGGCAAAGGTCTCGTTTTCGGGTTCATGGTGGCGACCGCGTTCCTCTCGATGTGGATCTCGAACACGGCGACGGCGATGATGATGGTTCCGATCGGCGCCGCGGTCATCGTCGAACTCACCGCGATCGGCGGCCGCCGAACCCCGCCGCTCGATCGCGAGGAGATCGAAGCGCCCAACGACCCCCTCGACGTCGAGGGGGAACTCCTCCATCAACTCGAGGACGGCCCGATCGAGCTCCCGAACACGTCGTTCGGACTGGCGCTCATGCTGGCGATCGCTTACGGGGCGTCGATCGGCGGCGCTGCGACACTCATCGGAAGCCCGCCGAACGCGGTGCTTGCCGGCGTCGCCGAATCGAACCTCGGTGTCGAGATCGGCTTCCTCGAGTGGATGCTCGTGGGGGTTCCGATCGCCGTCGTCTTCTTGCCCATCGCGTGGCTGTCGCTCGTGGTTTTGCTCCGACCGACGATCGATCGCAAACCCGGCCGAGCGGACGTCATCGAGAAACAGTTGGACGAGCTGGGGTCGATGACGACGGGGGAACGACGCGTGCTCGCGGTGTTCGGATCGGTCGCCGGCGGTTGGATCCTTCGACCGTTCGTCCTCCAGCCCGTCTTCCCGATGCTCACCGACGCGATGATCGCCATCGTCGGCGCCGTTCTGGTCTTTCTGATACCCGTCGACGGCGAACGGATGCTCGATTGGGAGTACACCGCTCGGGTCCCGTGGGGCGTCCTCCTGTTGTTGGGTGCCGGCTTTTCGATCGCCCGTGGCTTCCAGGAGAGCGGCCTCGATAGCGTCGTCGCGGACGCGATCGCCGCCCTCGGGGTCACGGAACTCGCTGGAGTGGTCCTGCTCGTCGCCACCGTCGTCATGTTTCTCACGAACGTGACCTCGAACACGGCGACGGCGTCGCTTTTCATGCCGATCACGCTGAGTATCGGGGTCGCATCGGCGTCACACCGCTGACGCTGATGGCGACCGCCGCGTTCGCCGCGTCTTTCGCGTTCATGCTTCCGGTCGCCACTGCGCCGAACGCGATCGTCTTCGGGAGCGGCTATCTTGAATCAGCGAGAGAATCCCGGCCTTCAGGCCGGGCGTGAATCGCGTACACTCCGATGAGCAAACGCCGTGTTACT
>CAZWZX010000299.1:0-2316 GCA_964638655.1 uncultured Natronomonas sp. | reverse complement strand
ACCTTCGAGATCCGCGAACTGACGAAACCGACCGGGATCGCGACCGAGCCAGGCTTCGACGTGCTCATCGTCTCACCGGAGACCGAATCCGGCGGTCGAAAGGTCAACCGAGAGCGGAGCGAGAAGGGTCTGGATCCGCTCGAGATCGAGGTCGTCGATCATCGCTATGCGGAGGACGGAGACGTCATCTCCTCGACCCGCATCGTGGAGGGTGAGATAGACGAACACGGCAACCTGACGCCGGGTGCGGACGGGAGGGCGCCGACGAGGAAGTGACGACGAAACGACCGCGGTAACGGAACGAACCCGCTGTTTTTTTGCCGTCCCGCGTGCGAGACGTTCCTGATGGTCGATCACGCGGAGGTTTGTGTTCTCTTGCCCACGCTCAACGAGGCCGAGACGATCGGCGACGTCATCGACGGCTTCCACGAGGCGGGATTCGAGAACGTTCTCGTCGTCGACGGTGACTCGAGCGATGAAACCCGCTCGGTCGCCGAATCACACGGCGCCCGCGTGATGATCCAATCCGGGAGCGGAAAGGGCCAGGCGGTCCGAGAGGCGGTCGAGACCATCGAGGCGCCGTACGTGTTGATGGCCGACGGGGACGGGACCTATCGGCCGTCCGACGCCAGAGCGATGCTCGAACCGCTCTTCGACGGGCGGGCCGAACACGTGATCGGAAACCGCTTTGCCGAC
Organism: uncultured Natronomonas sp.; assembly: GCA_964638655.1. Classification (GTDB taxonomy): domain Archaea; phylum Halobacteriota; class Halobacteria; order Halobacteriales; family Haloarculaceae; genus Natronomonas. The sequence goes on along the minus strand of CAZWZX010000299.1, from coordinate 1,620 downwards.
ATGGAGCCTGGGGCGATGACCCGGCTCAACGCCTTCGGGAACCGCCTCATAAACCGACTGTTCTCCGTGATACACGGACGGTACCTGAGCGACATCCTCTCGGGGTATCGGGCGTTCACGCGGGAATCCTTCGAACGGTTCCGGCTCGACGCCGACGGGTTCGGGATCGAGACCGAACTCGCCGTCGAATGTGTCCGACAGGGGATCAAGACCGAGGTCGTGCCGATCCGTTATGAGGCTCGCCCCGGACACTCCGAGACGAACCTCAACCCGTTCCGCGACGGCGGCCGGATCGTTCTGACTTTATATACGCTCGCGAAGACGAACAACCCGCTGTTTTATTTCGGCAGCGTCGCCTCTCTCGGGACGGCCGCGGGTGTCGGTGTCGGTCTCTTCGTCGGCTATCGGTACTTCGCCCACGGCGTTTCTCACGAGGTGCTCGCGTTGCTCTCGGCGTTTTTGATACTGCTGTCGGTACAGCTTCTGATGTTCGGCGTGCTGTCCGATATCCTCGTTTCGGTGACCAGAGAGCAGACGCGGCGGCTCGAGGAGATCTCCGAGCGACTCCGCGAGATAGAAAAGTAAGCCGCTGGCGATCGGAACGAGATACCTGAAATGGATAGGGGTCAGATCGGTTTGAGACGGATAGGGGTCAGAACGGTAGCAACGAACGGAGCTGTCCGAGGACGCTGTTGTTCGCGCGCTCGCGTTTGGCCTCGAAGACGGGGTGAACCGTGTTCAGGAACTCCTGTCGGGTCTCGAACCGCGCGATAGCGAGCTCATCGATCGCTTCCGAGAGCCGTATCTCGTTTCCCTTCGCGTCGTAGGGGACGGACGGATCGCCGAGGGCTTCGAGCAGCTCCTCGTCGGTTAGCGGAAAGGCGACGTCGCTCCGTTCGAGATGGTCGTCGAGCGCGGCGATCCCGAACGCGACCGTCTCGGGCCCGTCGTCGTCGTCTTGCTGTGGCGGCCGTACTCCCATGTACGTACAGTATCCCCGAGCGTCCACTAAAGCGTCCCGACTCGATAGCGGTGGACAGACCTATCTCCGTCGGCTTCCACGTCACCGTATGACCGAGTACACGACGGTCTCGATCCCGAAGGAGCTCTCCGAGCGCGTCGAGGAGACGATCGAAGGAACGAGCTTTTCCTCTACGAGCGACCTCGTCCGGTTCCTGCTCCGGAGCATCGTCATTCAGCATCAAAAGCGGGGCGAGCTCACGGAGGCGGAGTTCGACGAGATCACCGATCAGCTTCGCGATCTGGGCTATCTAGAGTGACCGGATCACTCGGGGGAGCCCTCGAACGTTTCCACCGGCGGCTCGACGTCGACGACATCGAGGGGACGTCCCTCACCCGAGCGGGTAAACGCGGCGACGTTCTCCGTCTCGTACGGCGGGACGGCGACGAAGACGATCTCGTGGAGGTCGTCCGCCTTCGTCAGCGCCAGCGTTCCGTCCGGGTGCGAAATAAACCGGCCGGCGGCGCTCGGCGTCGAGATGTCCATCCCGAAGACGGCGGTCAAAGAGCCCCCGGTGTCCGGCAGATACATGTCGGTGAACACTGCCCGATCGGGCGGTAGGTCGGCGTCCAGCTCCGACGCGGGGGTCACCGTCAGCG
>CAZWZX010000298.1:0-2323 GCA_964638655.1 uncultured Natronomonas sp. | reverse complement strand
CGGCGGGTACATCATCGCGATCAGCCCGAGCTCGACGAGGTAATACTCCTGGATCGGGTCGACGACGCCGGGGGCGACAAAACCGAGTCCGACGCCGATCCCCATCGCGAGGAAGATCCAGACGGTCAGATACTTATCGAGGAAGTCCATCGATCGCGGATCGCCGCAGTCCGGACAGCCACAGTCCGGCCCGTGCTCGTGATCGACGTCACTCATCGACGCTTACGCTCCCTTCGAGGACCGTTACCAGCGCGACGGCCCGGTTGGTCGCCCGGTACTTTTTCCAGCGGCCCTCCTTGAATCCCTCGACGAGTCCGGCCTCGACGAGCGCCGAGAGGGCATGACTCAGCCCGCTTTCCGTGACGTCGACGACGGCGTTCAGTTCGCAGACGCAGAGCTCTTCTTTGGCCGCGACGAGGACGCGGACGAGCGTATACCGCGTCTCGTTGGACAGCGCCGAAAGCACGTCGAGTTCGGCCTCGGTCCGTTCCGTCCCGAGGCCGGCCTCGAGCGTGCCGAGTTCGTCGAGTCGGCGCTCGACGTCCTCGCTGCGACACTCCCCGAGTTCGTCGTCGAGATACCGCTGTAATCGTTCCGTCGCTTGTGCCATCGGCAGTTACTTGAATTTTCTCTCAATTAACCATTGCGGATCACCCCAGCAGAGAATACGGAGGTGTGACCCATCGAAACGGATGCAAATTTAAAATTTCGTATAAGTAACTCGAGGTTTGCACAGACGTTTTGAGTGATGTATAGTTGAATGAATGATAAATTAAGTGAGATATCGTGCTACACCCTTCAGCTACGCTGAGGGCCCCCGTTTCGCCCGGGATCCCACGGCTCCGACGTACGGTGGTTCGGGCCGCCCCGGAGACGCTCCGGCCGACAGATTCGGTCGAAAAGCCCGGATCATGGGGTTGATGCCGATTCGCGTTGAACCGAAGAGCGTGAGCGATACAGCCGGATCCGCTTCGACACACGACATCCTCGTTTGGGGAGCGACGGGATTCACCGGTCGGCTGGTGGTCGAACACCTCACCGAACGGTACGATCCGGAAGCGTACTCGATCGCCATCGGCGGACGGAACCGAGAGAGACTCGAGACACTCCGGGACGAACTCGGCGAGCGAAACGGCGCCTGGGCCGAGATACCGATCGAGACCGGGGACGCACACGACCGCGACAGTTTGCAGCGGCTCGCCAGCCGCACAGAGGTCGTGTGTACGACCGTTGGCCCCTACAGCGAGTACGGGACGCCGCTGGTCGAGGCGTGTGTCGAGACCGGGTCCGACTACTGTGATCTCAGCGGCGAGATCCACTGGATCCGCGAGATGATCGACCGGTATCACGAGGCGGCGCTCGAGGAGGGCGTCCGGATCGTCCACAGCTGTGGGTTCGATTCGGTCCCGTTCGATCTCGGGACGTTGCTGGTTCAACGGCGCGCGATCGCCGATTACGGTGAGCCGTGTTCGAAAGTATCCGTCTATCTCGAGGGCGGAAAAGGCGGAGTCAGCGGCGGGACGCTTGCGAGTCTCGCGGCGATCTTCGAGGCGGCAGCGACCGACAGTTCCGTCCGGGACGTCCTCTCGGACCCATACTCGCTCGCCCCACCCGGCGAGCGAGACGGACTCGACGCCGGCGAACAGCGGCTCCCCCGGAGGGACCGGATCATAGACGAGTGGACGGCCCCGTCCCCGATGGCGGCGGTGAACGAACGCGTTATTCGTCGCAGCAATGCCTTACTCGGGTACCCGTGGGGACGGACCTTCGAGTGTCGGGAGTCGGTCCCGACCGGTTCCGGACCGCTCGGCGCGGCCACTGCGTCGGCCCTCTCCGGTGGATTCGGACTGTTTCTCGCCGGTATGTCGGTCGCGCCCGTGCGGAAGGGGCTTCAAAAGTGGATCTTCCCGGAGCCCGGCGAGGGGCCCTCCCGCGATCGGATCGAAAGCGGATCCTTCGAGATTCGATTCGTCGGTCGTGGGACGGCCGCTTCTGCGCCGTCTTTCCGAGTCGACGCGCGCGTCCGTGCCGACCGCGATCCCGGCTACGGTGCGACTGCCCGGATGCTCGGCGAGGCGGCCGTCTGTCTGCTCGAAGCCGACGCCGACGGGAGTCTCCCGGGGGGCGTGTTGACCCCCGCATCCGGGATCGGTTATCCGTTGATCGAACGGCTCCGCGACGTCGGGTTCTCCTTCGAGATCGAGAACGTGTGAACGGGCCGACTCGATGACCGGTTCCGGATACCGTCCGGTCGTTTCGTTTCACGGCCCTTCATCGGGATTTTCCGATAATGACATCCTCCTCGGCGTAAGCGCCGAGGTTT
>CAZWZX010000297.1:0-2331 GCA_964638655.1 uncultured Natronomonas sp. | reverse complement strand
AGACGATGCGCGACTGGGCGACGACCGTCGAGACGACCCACTACGTCATCGGCTCGATCGTCGGCCCCGCCCCGTTCCCGGCGATGGTCCGCGATTTCCACTCGGTCATCGCCGAGGAGATCCGCGAACAGTCGATCGGGAAGCTGGGCGGGCTCCCCGACGCGGTCGTCGCCTGCGCCGGCGGCGGCTCGAACACGATGGGCGCATTCGCCGATTTCGTCGACGAGGAATCGGTCTCGCTGTACGCGGTGGAGGCTGGCGGCTCGTCGCTCTCGGTCGACGAGGAGGCGGGCGTGGCTCCGCATTCGGCGTCGCTTTCGACCGGCGAGGAGGGCGTCCTCCACGGCGCCCGGACGAAGCTGTTGCAGGACAGTCACGGACAGATCATGGAGTCCCACAGCGTCTCCTCGGGGCTGGACTACTCCGGCGTCGGCCCGGAGCTTTCACACCTCGTCGACGAGGGGCGGGTCACGCCGGTCGCCGTCGACGACGACGACGCGCTCGAGGCGTTCCACCGGCTCTCCCAGGACGAGGGGATCATCCCCGCCCTGGAGACGGCCCACGCCTTCGGCTTCCTGGAGACGGTCGCCGGGCCGGACGGCGACGGCTCCGTCGAACTCCCGGAGACGGTCGTCGTCAACGTCTCCGGGCGTGGCGATAAGGATCTCGAGGCCGTGATCGAGGAGACCGAAAAGTGGGACCTCGAGAACGCGCCGGCGTTAGAGGTGTTCGAGTGATGACTGGCGATGGCGAGCGAAGCGAGCCATCGAAACGGGCGAGCGGTGACGGCGGAACCGCGAGCAGCGAGGACGACCGGAGGGAGTTCTCGTCCCTCGAGGACGCCTTCGAGGAGCCGGCGTTCGTCCCGTATCTCGCCGCCGGCGACCCGGACTTCGAGTCCTCACTCGAGTACGTCGAGGCGCTGGCCCGCGGCGGCGCGGACGTGATCGAACTCGGGATGCCCTTTTCGGAACCGATCGCCGAGGGGCCGACGATCCAGCAGGCGATCGTTCGCTCCCTGGAGGGCGGGATGACGCCCGAGCGGTACTTCGAGTTCGTCGAGGCCCTCGACGTCGACGTGCCGTTGGTCTGTATGACGTATTACAACCTGATCTACCAGTTCGGCCCGGCGGGCTCCGAGCCGGTTCGACCGTTCGTCGAACGCGCCGCAGAGGCCGGGATCGAGGGGTTCGTCGTCCCGGATCTGCCGGCAGAGGAGGCCGACCTGCGCCGGGGGCACTGTGACGAGTTCGGGCTCGATCTGATATTCATCATCGCGCCGACGACGGTCGGCGACCGGCTCGAACGGATGATGCAGCGGGTTTCGGGGTACGTCTACGTGCAGGCGCGTCTCGGCGTGACGGGGGCACGGTCGGACCTCTCCGGACAGACCGAGGAGACACTCGAGAGGCTCGAGGGTTACGACGTTCCGAAGGCGGTCGGGTTCGGTATCTCGACGGGCGAACACGCCGAGGCGGTCGTCGCCGCGGGCGCCGACGGCGTCATCGTCGGCTCCGCGCTGGTCGATATCGTCGCGGAGGGACACGAGACCGGCGAGTCGACCGAAGCGACCGCAACGAAACTCGAATCGCTCGCGAGGGAGCTAAAAGAGGGAGCGCTCGCGGGGGCGAAGCGTCGTCCGCAACCGGAAGGAACATGAGGGACACTCGCACACTCACAGACACCATGACACCAGGGATCACCGCGCGGCTGCGACGGATCGGAACGGACGGGCGCTACGTCGTCGTTCCGATGGATCACGGCCTCACACTCGGGGCCGTGACGGGCCTCAAGGACATCGAATCGACGATCGACGCCGTCACCCGCGGCGGTGCGGACTCCGTGTTGACACAGAAGGGGGTCGCTCGGCGGGTACACGGCAACAAAAACGGGGCCGGATACATCGCTCACCTCAACGGCTCGACGGTCATCGGCCCGGACGAAAACGACAAGCGGACGACCGGATCGGTCGAGGCCGCGCTGCGAGCCGGGGCCGACGCCGTCTCGTTTCATATCAACGTCGGCTCGGAACACGAACGGGAACAGATCGAGGACCTCGGTCGGCTGACCGACGAAGCCGCCGAGTACGGGCTACCCGTGCTCGCGATGGCGTACGCCCGCGGCCCGGACGTCGAGGGGGACGACCCCGAGGCGCTCGGCCACGCGGTTCGCCTCGGCGAGGAGCTGGGCGCGGACCTGATCAAGACCGGCTACAGCGGCGACGCCGAGAGCTTCGAACACGTCTGTGAGTCGACGAGCTGTCCGGTCCTCATCGCCGGCGGTTCGCCCGACGGCGACCTCGAATCGCTCCGGGCGGTCCGCGGTGCGATG
>CAZWZX010000296.1:0-2338 GCA_964638655.1 uncultured Natronomonas sp. | reverse complement strand
CGGTCGACGATCCGGTGACGCCGCTGTCGCCGTACTCGCCGCGGGATATGTTCGAGGGCGGTCCACTCGGGACTCGGCAGAGTTACGACCGGATGACGAAGGACGGCGCTCGTGGCGAACCGACACTGGCGACAGCCGAAACCGGCGAAAAGCTGTTCGAGGCGATCTGTGAGGAACTCGCGGCGGTACTCGTCGCGGTCGAGGAACTCGAGTGAGTGCGCCGAGAGCTCGATAGCCCTGAAGATACTTGATTCACGGGGGCGAGTCTACGCCAATGCCGCTTCTGACGCTCACCACGAGCAAACGGGTCGATCCCGAACGGAAGCCGGCGCTGCTCGAAGAGCTGGCCGAGCTGTACGCCGAACGGATGGACATCGAGACGCGGTTCCTCTCGATACAGCTACAAGAGCTGCCGCGCGGGAACCTCCGGTTGGGCCGGGCGACGGATCCCGAGGCGGATATCGTTCTTCTCGAGGCCGATATCCGAGAGGGACGACCGACCGAGCAACGCCGCGAGTTCGCGCTCGCGTTCATGGAAACGATTCACGAGGAGTGGGACGTCCCAAAGCCGAACATGAAGGTCGTCTTCACCGAGCACGACGGGACGCAGATGATGGGATACGACCGCGTCGGGGGCGATTGGAGTCCGGAAGACGGCGAGTGATCGGGCGTTACTCCTGGAAGAGCGCGTGTTCGGGCGCTACTCCCGAACGACGGTGTGTTCGAGCGTTCCGACGCCCTCGATCTCGACTTCGACGGTATCCCCGTCCGAGAGCTTCCCGACACCCTCCGGCGTCCCGGTCGCTATCACGTCGCCCGGCTCCAGGGTCATATACGTCGTGACCTCCTCGATGAGTTCCGGAATCGAGAAGATCAGATGCTCGATCGAGGAGTCCTGTCTCGTCTCGCCGTTCACACGGAGTTCGATCGAGGCGTCCTCCGGGAGCGCCTCGGGCGGCGCGATCGCCGGCCCCATCGGAGCCGAGTTGTCGAAGGCCTTCCCGCGGACCCAGTTCTGTTCTCTGTCCTGGTCGTCGCGGTTCGAGATGTCGTCGAAGCAGGTGTAACCGGCGATGTACTCCTCGGCGTCGTCAGCGTCGACGTTCCGGGCCTGTTCGCCGATGACGACGGCGAGTTCGGCCTCGTGGTCGATCCGTTCTTTGCCGGCGGGGAGAGTGATCTCGTCGCCGTGGCCCGCGACGGCGTTCGGCGGTTTGAGGAACAAAAGCGGTCGGTCGGGGACGTCCGCGTCCCGTTCGTCGGCGTGTTTCGCGTAGTTGCGCCCGACGCAGACGATCTTGCTCGGCTCCGTCGGCGGGAGGATCTCGACCTCCCCGGGGTCGTACGCGCGCCCGGCGGCCGCGATCGTCCCGTCCGATAGCTCGCCGATCCGGACGGTTCCGGCGCGGTCTCGGAATCTGACTCGTGCCATAGCGGGGCAAAACCGGCCATCGGATATAAAGTATCGGCCGAGTCAACTTTCGCAGGGATCCGGTCCCGCTGGAGGAACGCAAAACCCCTCGGACGCCGCCGGTCGCTTTGAGAGAAGAGCGCGTGGGCACGAGTACGGTCGAACACATGCCGGTCGACGAACTCGAAGGGCGTCGATAACGGTCGAGCACGCTATCTGAGAAAAGATTCGGTTACAGGGAGTTGAGTATCGACTCGACGATTTATGCGATCGCGTACAAACCGACGCGAAGCACGACCGCAACCGCGAGCGGCGCATCGAGGGGATCAAGCGCTGGGTCGGATATATCGAATCAGAACCGCCAGAAAAGTGGGGCGCACAACAGAACGCGGTCGTCAACGGTCAACTCGAAGCAGCCCAAAGCGCCGGGACATCAGCCGCCCACCAGCAGCATGTCAAGGAGGTAACGAAAGAGATCATGGACGTGAGCGACGGACCCGACGACGGTTCGGAGTAGAACGAATCACTCTTAGCCACACCCGAAAGGAAGAGGCTCGAGGTGGTACCAATAGGTTCGAGGTGGTACCGATCGTTTTTTGTCAAATTCACAGACCCGACAGTGGACCGTAGAGAGTATCCTGGGCGTAGTCGTCTTGCATTTGGGATAACGTGTTAGAGCCAAGGGCCCGAATTAAGGCAGTATTTTGAATATAATAAACCAACACTTCAAGAGAATTATCGCCAAATCGTCCCAGATAGCGGATGAATCAATGTTTTTGTCTTAGATTGCTAGGTGGATGGCAGCCCGGTGAGTCAATGAATGTCCCCACCACGATAGATTATTAGCTCCGTGGATTCGATAACTACGTACGGTGGCCTCTTCCAGTAGTGAGTCCTCCGACGAACTTGCGACCGCGGTGGGTCGGT
>CAZWZX010000295.1:0-2340 GCA_964638655.1 uncultured Natronomonas sp. | reverse complement strand
CGGGGCGGAAACCGACGGACCGATTCTCGTTCTCAACGGAGATCGGGTCATCGACGAGCGGATCGTCGAGGACGTCCTCGGGGCGTTCGACGGTGAGACGACGGTCTCGACGCTCGAGCACCCGACACCGACGGAATACGGCGCGGTCAAGCTGTCCGAGGGCCGATTGACCGAGTTCGTGGAGAAACCCGACACGGACCGGTTCAGCCTGATCAACGCCGGCGTGTACGCGTTCCGAGAGTCGGTTTTCGAGGCGATCGATCGCACGGAGCGTCGCGACGGCGAACTGCAGCTTTCGGACGTCGTCGGGACGCTCATGGAGGACGGCGAGGTCAGAGCCGTACGGACCGACGGCCTGTGGGTCGATGCGACGTACCCGTGGGATCTGCTCTTTCTCATGCGCGAGCTGTTACGGCGAGGCCGGATCTCCGTTCCGGCCGTCGAAGAGGGCGTCTGGGTCGCCGAGAGCGCACGTATCCATCCGGACGCAACGCTTCAGCCGCCCGTCGTCGTCGGGGCCGATTCGGAGGTGGCAGCCGGTGCGGTTCTGGGGCCGAACGTAGCGATCGGTCGGAACGCGACGATCGGGGCGAACGTCACTCTGCGGGACGTCCTTCTGGACGGTGACTGCCGGATCGAAGCCGGGTCGACGCTCTTGGACTGTGTCGTCGGCGAAATGGCAACCATGGGGGCGGGGACGGTCGCCCCCGGTGGGCCGGGAGACGTCCGCGTCGGCGACACGGTTTTCGAAAACCAGCGTCTCGGGGCGGTCATCGCCGACCGAGTGACGGCCGGCGGTGGCGTCACGTTCGAACCGGGCACGCTCGTCGGTGCCAACGTCGACATCGGCAGCGGCGTGTACGTGAGCGGGACCATCGCCGACGATCGGGAGGTCGTCCGCTGATGTGTGGCATCATCGGCTGTGTCGGCCGTGGGAATGAGACGCTCGAAACGCTCGTACACGGGCTCTCGAAGCTCGAATACAGGGGATACGACTCGGCCGGCGTCGCGCTCGTCGACGACGACCGTCTCGCCGTTCTCAAGCGAGCCGGAGAGCTGGAAAAACTCCGCGACGCCCTCGGGGACCGAGCGGATCTCTCGGGATCTCTCGGGATCGGGCACACCCGCTGGAGCACCCACGGACCGCCGACGGACGAAAACGCCCACCCTCACCTCGACTGTACGGGATCCGTCGCCGTCGTCCACAACGGTATCATCGAAAACTACCAGACGCTCCGTGACGAGCTCGAAGCCGACGGCCACGAGTTCGAAAGCGACACCGACACGGAGGTCGTCCCGCACCTGGTCGAATCGAGACTCGAAGCCGGGGCCGGTCCCGAAGCTGCGTTTCGGGACGCGATCGACCGGCTGGAAGGCAGTTTCGCGATCGCCTGTGTCGTCGCCGGCGAGGGATCCGTGTTCGTCGCGCGAAACGACTCGCCGCTCGTGTTGGGAATCGCCGACGACGCGACGTATCTCGGTAGCGACGTCCCGGCTTTCCGGGCGTTCACCGATCGGGTCGTCTATCTCGATGACGGGGAGTTCGCCGATCTATCGGCCGACGGCTGGCGCGTGACGGACGTCGACGGGAACGCCGTCGAGAAATCCGTCGGGACCGTCTCGTGGGATCCCGAGGACACGGGAAAGAGCGGTTACGATCATTTCATGCTCAAAGAGATCCACGAACAGCCACACGCCCTCCGACAGTGTCTCAGCGGTCGGGTGGACGAACTCGTCGGAGAGGTCGACGTCGAGGAACTCGGCGATATCGCGCTCGATCGCGTTCAGCTCGTCGCCGCCGGCACGAGCTACCACGCGGCGCTCTATGGCGCACAGATGCTCCGTTCGGAAGGGATCCCGGCGGAGGCGTACTACGCCCACGAGTACGCGACATCGCCCCCGCCGACCGATAATTCGACAGTTGTCGGCGTCTCACAGAGCGGCGAGACGGCCGACACGCTCGCGGCCACCAGGGAGGCCAGACGTCGGGGGGCGCGGACGCTTGCGCTGACGAACACCGTCGGATCGACGATGGCCAGGGAGTGCGACGAGGTGTTCTACATCAGGTCGGGACCGGAGATCGGCGTCGCCGCGACGAAGACGTTCGCGGGCCAACAGACCGCGCTCAACCTGCTGGCGCAGGTGGCTCGACCCGACCCACCGGAACGCGAACTCGTTTCGGCGTTACGGGATCTACCGGGGGACGTCCAGACGGTCCTCGACGAATCCGAGGCCGAAGCCGTCGCGGAAGCGTATCTCGACGCGGAGGCGTACTTCTTCATCGGACGGGGATTGAACTACCCCGTCGCGCTGGAGGGAGCGCTGAAGATGAAAGAGATC
>CAZWZX010000294.1:0-2391 GCA_964638655.1 uncultured Natronomonas sp. | reverse complement strand
TATCGGCTGTCAAGGCGAATACCCCGAGGTCGTACGGAAATCAAAGATTTCCGTGGTGACGAGACGCCTGTGGCGTCTCGAACCACTTGACCCCGAGGCGATTCACCATCTGCGACCCCGAACCCGGCGTCGCGACGGCGACATCGGAGCGACAGCCCTACCAGTCCTCGAGACCTTTCGCGACGTATGCGTGACGTTACGGACATTCACGAATCGTTCGACGGAGAGCGACTGCCGCCCGGACAGCGGGAAACCGATCGGTTCCCGGTCCTCTCGAAAGGCGAGGTCCCGTCGGTTCCGTCCGGGACGACACTGGACGTGTGGGGCGCCGTCGAGACCGAGCTGAGCTGTTCACTGGAGGAACTGGAAACCTTCGGCGCGGAACTGCAACGACAGGACTTTCACTGTGTGACGGGCTGGTCGCGGTTCGATTGCCGGTTCCGGGGGCTCCCGTTCTCGACACTCACAGAGCGTGTCGGGATCGACGGGGACGCCGCACACGTGCTCTTTCACGCCCACGACGGCTACACGACCGATCTCCCGCTGTCGGACTGTCTCCACGAGGGCGTTCTGTTAGCGTGGGAGCTCGACGGCGAACCGCTTTCGGGGGAACACGGCGGACCGCTCAGGGTCGTGACGCCGCACAAGTACGCTTATAAAGGGGCGAAGTGGCTCTCCGGGATCGAAATACTGACCGAACGCGAACGCGGCTACTGGGAAAAGCGGGGGTACTCCGAAAGCGCGAACCCCTGGAACGAAGAGCGATACGTGTGATCGTCTCGATATAAGGGACAGTTATCCGCGATGAATCGGGGGGAAAGGTTAACGTCCTGTACGAACGATTTCGGGTATGGCCGGCCCTACCCGCGTGTTGCTCGTCGACGACGATCCCTCCCTGGCCGATCTCATGGCCAACCAGCTGGGCGACCTTCGCGAGGAGTTCTCGATCCGAATCGAAACCGATCCGAAGGACGCGCTCGAGGCGGTCGAAACCGGCGAGATCGACTGTGTGGTCAGCGACTACCATATGCCGCAGATGACCGGACTGGAGCTTTTGCGGTACGTCCGCGAGATAGATGCCGATCTCCCGTTCATTCTGTTCACCGCCCGCGGCAGCGAAGAGATCGCCAGCGACGCGGTCTCGGCGGGCGTGACGGATTACTTCCGGAAGCGTCGCGGGGCCGATCAATGGCAGGTGCTCGCGAACCGGATCGAAAACGTCTCCGCACGGTATCGCGCCGAAGAGGCCGTCCAACGGCGTGAATCAGCACTTCGACAGCTCGCGCGGACCGTCATCGATAGCTCCTCGACGCCCGTCGAGGAGCTTCTGACACTCGGGTGCGAGACGCTCGGTGTCGAGTACAGCGCGTTGGTGTGTCGCTCGGAGGACGGCGTCGAGATACTCGTCGAGACCGCCGACCGATCGTTCTCGTTCGGTCCCACCGAGGGTGTGCCGCTCGCGGACGAGATCGGCGACCTAACGGTCGACAGCGGCGGTATCGTCGCCGTCGCCGCGGGAGCGGAAGCCGACGACGAGGACGGGTTCTCCTCGTATATCGGAACCCCCGTGTACGTCGGTGAGCGTCGCTACGGAACGCTCTGTTTCTGTGATCGCGGCGATCGGACCGAATTTACCGCCTGGGAGCGGGCCTTCGTCGAGTTACTCGGCGATTGGCTCGGCCACGAACTCACGAGTGAGTGGGCGCGAAATCAAAACGAGGCGGTCAGCGCTGCACGGAACCGGGCGATACGGGCCCGAAAGGCGCTCTCGGAGGGCGACGAGGAGACACTCCGGACGGAACTGGAGGCAATCGAGCGGCTGCTCGAAAAGGAACGGCCCTCCAGAACGCCGGTCTCGATCGAACTCTCTTGATCGCCGGTGATCGAACGGCGCGTTTCGCGGTACGTGGAACGCCTTCGGTCGTCGCCGTCGGACAAACGGGAACGAACCGCTCGGCGTCGGTGGAGGGGGGACTGGGCGGTGGCTTCGACCCGGATTCGAACCCGTTCTAGCGGCGAGCCCCGATCACTCGCGTGGGCGTTCCCGGACGCACGCTTCGATCGGCGCGACGATCTCGTCGGCGACCGAATAGGGGTCCGTCTCCTTTTTAAGTACCCGATCGAGGTACGCCTCGAGCCCGCCCCGTGCCTCGAGTTCCTCCTCGAGCAGCGCCGCGGTGTCCTCTCTGAGCAGCGTCTTGATCTCCGCTTCGTAACGCTTTCTGGATTGGGCGTCGATTTCGCCGCTTTCGATCAACCAGGCGACGTGGTCGGCGATCGTCTCGAGGAACTCCTCGACCCCCTCGCCCGTCTTGGCGACCGTCTCGACGATCTTCGGTTCCCAGCCGACGCCGTCATCGCCGGCGGCGGGCTCGGTGTTCGGGTCGCTGG
>CAZWZX010000293.1:0-2404 GCA_964638655.1 uncultured Natronomonas sp. | reverse complement strand
TGATGGTCCACCGAGCAACGTTCCAGATTTTACTGCCGGAACGACCGAGTGAATCGAGGTCATGTGTGACACCCTCACGGTCGTTGGTGAGTGTCGCTGTAATGGTGCGTGTCGTGACCAGATTCACTATACATAGCCTATGACAGTAAAATGAGTTAATGGTTACGGCTCGCGTTGAATATCCAGCCAGCAGGAATGTGTCGGCATCTGCCCGGAGCGTACGCGATTCACTCCCGCCCTGTGGTTCGAGAATCTTCGATTCTCGTCATCCCGAAAATCTCCGATTTTCGAAGATTCGTTCCTCGGTTCCGACAGGGCGTCGGAACGCTCGTCACTCACGGAAAGGGCGGGATTCTCTCGCTGAATCAAGATAGATCGCCCCCGAACTCACCGGCAGTCGGTCCGGAGCCGGTTTCGAGTGGGTGACGAACGTTTAATATCCGGTGGGTGGACGTCCGGACGTGCAAGCAGTTGTCTGTCACGATTTCGGCGAATCGACAGTCGAGGAGGTCCCGGAACCGGAGCCCGCCCCCGGGGAGGCGTTGCTGGAGATCGAGCGCGTTCAGCTGAGCGTCACCGAGTGTAACCTCTATTACGGCAACGAGATCGCCCACTACGAAGCGGTGCGGGATCGGATCGAGGCCGGTGACGGCCGGCTGTTCGGCCACGAGTTCTGTGCGACCGTCCGCGAAACCGGTGACTCGGTCGACGGCTTCGACCCCGGCGAGCGGGTTTACGCGCCGGGGAAGATCCCCTGTCACGATTGCCGGCAGTGTCGGGCGGGGTTCGAACTGCAGTGTCCCGACAAGACGTACATCGGCTACGACGTCCCCGGAGCGCTCGCGGAGTACGCCGCGCTCCCCGCCGAGGCGCTCTGTACGGTTCCCGACGGCGTTTCGGACGCCGAGGCGGCCGCCATGCAGCCGCTCGCGAGCGCGCAGCTGACCGTCGAGGAGGCGCCGATCGACACCGGCGATGTCGTCGCCGTCGTCGGCACCGGCGTGATGGGCTTTCAGTGTGCGCAACTGGCGCTGTTGGAGGGGGCCGGCCGGGTCTTCGTCGTCGACGTCGACGCCGAGAAACTCGCGATCGCCGAACGCCACGGACTCGTCCCCATCGACGCGACCGAAACGGATCCGGCCGACCGAATCTCTACAGCGACGGACGGGATCGGCGCCGACGTGGTCTTCGAGGCCGTCGGCGGCGATCAGGCCGACGCGACCGGCGGATCGGAGCCGCTGGCGCAGGCGTTTTCGCTCGCCGGAAACGGCGGCAGCGTCGTCCAGGTCGGCTACATTATCGGCGACGTGACCGTTCACCCCCGGACGCTCCGCTCGAAGAGCGTCGACTGGCTCAATCCGACGACCGGCGTGGACGCCTACACGCCGAACGCGACGACCGGCGAACACGTCGCCGCCTTGGTCGCCGACGGCCGCGTCTCGATCGAGGAGTACGTCACTCACGAGCTAGCGGGGCTGGATCGGTTCGAAAAGGCGGTCGAAATGACGATGCACAAAGCCGAGTACGACGCGCGCGGACCGACGCAGTTGGTGCTTTGAGCTCCTCTGATTGAATCGCGAGACGCCGCGCTGACCCGAGGCGATCTCCGACGTCTCTCTGTCGGGCCTCTCTTTCACTCTCCAGATAGATTGTCGCTTTTCATACGCCATCCTCTGATCGGTCGATAGCAAACCGTAGCGATCAGCTCGGCCGAGTATACATTGAACTTCACATATAAGTCAAAACAGCGTCTAGATGACTCATGGAGGATCTGATAGAGACGTTCCGGGTTGTGTTCGCCGCTATCGTCGGTTTGACACTCGTCGTTGGAATCCTTCTGATCTCTTATACCGTGGTCATCCGGCCGATATTTTTCTCTATTTAACCCATCAGTATCGCTCGTGACCTCCGTCGCTCGACGAACGCTCCGGCGGTCGGTATATACTCCTGGCCGAACCCGGTCGGTCTACGTATATCTACGATCGAGTGTGCAGGCGAGCCGATACTGCCCGAGTCGGAGCTTCGAGAACGGATCGCCGGTCAGCGGTTCAAGAAACTCTCCGGGCTCACGCCATTCGGACTCGACCACCTCGTCGAGTTTCGAGACGATCCGGTCTTGGACGTGTGGATCGAGCGAATCGAACTGGTCAGCTGCTCGTGGCGCGCAAAGAGGTCGTCCTCACTCGGCATCGTCGTTCCGATCCATCATCTCGACGACCTCTTCGCGCGACACGAGTTCGGCATCACCGGATCGGAGTTCGTGTTCGCTCGCCGCGATCTGCTTCCACCCTTCACGGGAGAAATCGGGATGTTTCACCGCGTCGCGGGCCGCATGCCGAAGGAATTCGCTCCGTGAATTGAAGCCCTGCTCTTTCCACGTCGTGTCGATGTCTTCGAGGAACGC
>CAZWZX010000292.1:0-2406 GCA_964638655.1 uncultured Natronomonas sp. | reverse complement strand
TGTCGTAGACGCCGTCCTCGAGCGGCCGACGGTCGAAGTAGTGATAGACCGCGTCGGCGGAGGCGTGTTCGGCTTCGATGAGCGGGAGGACTGCCCGCTCGATCGCTGCGCCGGCGACGTACCCGTCCGCCGTCGCGTCGTGGCGAACGACGATGGGGCGGGACTCGATGACCGCCCGCCGGATCTCCGTCGCGACGCCTTCGACCTCATCGACGACGGCGTCGATCGCCGCGTCCTCGGCGAGCGGATCGACGGTTTCGGGCCCGGCCCGGTCCTCGAGCGCGTCGTCCATCCGGGACTCGACGGTCGCGCGCCCCTCGTCCTCGAGGGCAACGAGCGATTCCGTCTCCACCTGGATCTCGTCGCGGCGGACCCGGACCTCGCCGTCCAGGCGAACGATGTCGTCGGCCTCGATCTCCGGGTACGCTCTGACTCCGGCCTCGACGAAGGCCGCACAGTCGACGATCCCGGTCTCGTCTCTGAGCTCGAACACGGTCGGCCCCGAGGTCTGTCTGACCGACGCGACCGTCCCCTCGAGTCGGACCGTCTCGCCCACGCGGTCGCCGAGCGAGCCGACCGTGACGCGGTCGATCTCCAGTTCCGAGCCGTCCGCCGGCTCCTCGGAGACTGTCTCCGAATCGTCCGCGGCGACTTCGGAGGAGTCGAAGCCACTGGCGTCGCCGTCGTTTTGCTCGTCCGCGCTGTCCGCCCGTTCGGTCGCGTCGGCGGCCCCTTCAGGTTCGGTCTCTGATTCGGGTTGTTCTGCCGTCTCAGCCGGCTCGGGATCCGTCTCGACGTCCGCCCGCTTCTCGTCTCCGTCATCGTCGCCTTCGTCGTCCTCGTCCCCGTCGGTACCGTCGAGGAGCCGATCGCCGTCCGGCGTCTGGACGAGCGTCCCCCGGAAGTCCTCGGCCGACTGTCGGATCGAGGAGTCGAGGTCGATGTCGCCGTTGTCGCGGACGTTGTTGACCTGCACGCAGACGTCGTCGCCGACCTCCCAATCGAGCCCCTCGAGGCGCCGATCGAGTTTGCTCCGGTGGAGGAGCCCGGTGACGTTGCCGATGTTGATGAACACGCCGAAGTCGGCGTACCCGTCGACGGTGCCTCGATAGAAACGTCCCGGTGTCAGCTGTGACGGTTCGTTGCCTTCGAACTCGAAGACGACGTCCTCCTGATGGACGTCACAGATCGGTCCATCGGTCGACGTGCCGCAGATGATACAGTTGCCCATTACCGGAACCCAACAGTCCGGGCTTAAAACGGTTGTCGGATTCTATCTAATCGTCGGCGCCGACGTTCTGCGTCGACTCTATAGTCCGCGGGTCCGGTTCTATCCTCGCGTACTCGACCGCCCGCCGGCCGAGCGTTCCGACGCGCTCGTCGACGTCATCGTCGACGATTTCGCCGTTCTCGAAGCTGTTTCGGGCTCTCGGGATGGCGACCTGGTGGGGCAACACCCACGCGTTGAGCGCCCGCCCGACCGATCGAAGGTGATCGAGCGTCGTCGTCGGAAACGAGCCCCCGGCGACGCACAAGAGTCCGAGCGTCGTCTCGTCGAACTCGTCGAAACCGCAGTAGTCGAGGGCGTTCTTCAGCGCCGAGGAGTACGAGCCGTGATAGACGGGGCTGCCGAGGACGACCGAGTCGGCCGCCCGAATCCGCGCTCTGAGATCCGGGGCGTCGCCGGCGTCGTCCGCGTCCGCGTCGTAGACCGGCAACGAAAGCGCCCGGAGATCGACGAGATCGGTGTCGACGCCCTCGAACTCGGCCGCGGTCTCGAGCACGTGTCGACAGGCCGACCGCGTGTGACTACCCTCCCGAAGACTGCCGGCGACGGCAACGACGTGTAGTTCGCTCATACTGAGCGATCGGTCGGAACGGGCAAAACCGTACTGGATCGGACGATTCAGGATCGGAGCCGGACGAACCGGTCGCCGTCCCGAGTTTCCGTCTCGAGTAGTCCGTCATCGGCCAGATCCGAAACGAGGCCGGAGAGCCACTCGCGACCGTACTCGCCGTCGGGTGTGTAATCCACGCGGACGCGGGGGCCGAGCTCGTCCAGCGGCAGTTCCTCGAACTCCTTGAGCGCCGAGATCACCCGACCGCGCATCTGTCGTCTGCTCCCCTCGAATTCGGGTTGGGTGGGAACGTCGGGCGCGGTGAAATCGCCGGTCTCGTAGGCCGAACACCATTCCCGCCACGGACACCCGGCCTCGTCACAGCTCGGCGCTTTTCCGCAGGCCACCCCGCCCAACTCCATGATCGCGTTGTTCCAGACACGGGACTCGCCGGCGGGCATGAGTCGGTCGGCTGCCCGTTCGAACGCCGCCTCGTCGTCGGACACATCGAAGGCGCGATATTTGCGGAAATATATTATATAGTTCCTATTTCTGGGAAACGTTCAAG
>CAZWZX010000291.1:0-2430 GCA_964638655.1 uncultured Natronomonas sp. | reverse complement strand
CGCGCCGCCGGTGATGAGGCCGTCGGCCGGGAGCACGTCGTCGGCGTCGAACTCGGCGAACTTGCCGTCCTCGAACAGAAAACCGTCGCCGTCGGCGGTTTCGAACCACAGATCGAGCCGGTCCCTGACGAACAGCTTCCCCTGCTCGGGAAGTTGGTCCTTGTACTTCTGTTTGCCGCCCGATTCGATCTCCTCGATCTCGGCCCACAGCTGCGCTTCGCGGTCCGTGGGTCCGAGTTCGTCCGCCGGTTCCGGCTCCGGCTCGGAGTCAGAGCCGCTATCGCCGTCGTGGCTCGCCCGCCCCAGTTCTTCGCCGTCCTTCGAGACGACCGTCGCGTCCTCGCCGAACCGCTCGACGAGCGCCTCCGCGAGCGCGCGGGCCGTCTCCCCGTCCATCTCGGCGGCGACGCGTACTTTCATTCGGCGCCTCCGTCAGTTGAGCGTGTCTCCGACATGGTTCAGTACGATCTCGGGAACCCGATCTCCTGGCTGATGTGGTTGTACGCCATCTGTTGGGAGACGGGCGCGAGCCGGGTCAGGTTGATCTCTCGCCACCAGCGTTCGACGTCGTACTCGGTCGCGTATCCCCAGCCGCCGAAGGCCTGCATCGACTGTTTGACCGTCTCGATACCGGCCTCGACGGCGGTCGCCTTCGCGACGTTCGTCTCGTACCCGCAGGGTTCGCCGCGCTCGTAGAGCCACTCGGCCTTTTTCCGCATCAGGGCGGCGGCTTCCAGTCTGGCGTAGGGTTTCGTGATCGGGAAGGAGACGGCCTGATGGGTCCCGATCGGCGCGTCGAAGACCTCCCGGTCGTTCGCGTACTCGATGGCTTTGTGGGCCGCGAGCTTCCCGATACCGGTTCCGGCAGCCGCAAAACCGATCCGTTCGGGGTTGAGCATACTGACGAGCGCCCACCAGCCGTCGTCGAGTTCGCCGAGCAGGTTCTCCTCGGGGACCCGCACGTCGTTCAGAAAGACCTCACAGGACTTCGAGTAGTTCATCGCGTGTTTCTCGATCGGCGAGACGTCGATGCCGGGAGAGTCCATATCGACGACGAATAGGCTGATCCCGTCTGTACCGCGATCGACCGCCTCCCGTGGCGTCGTCCGGGTGACGAGGATCATGTCGTCGGCCCGATCCGAGAAGGTGATCCACGCCTTCTGGCCGTTGAGGACGTACTCGTCGCCGTCTTTCTCGGCCCGAGTCGCGACGTTGAGCGTGTTCGTTCCCGCCTCGGGTTCGGTGATCCCGATCGAGAAGTTCCGTTCGCCGGCCGCGATGTCGGGCAGATACGTCCCCTTCTGTTCGTCGGTACCGTGCTCTTTCAGCCCGACAGTCGCCATCCCGGCGGTCAACACCAGATACCACGTCCCGGCCATCCCACAGCCCTCCGCACAGAGGGTCTCCATGGCGAGGCCGAGCTCGCTCATCCCCATCCCGGCGCCGCCGTACTCCTCGGGAACCAACAGGCCGTGAAACCCCGCATCGGCGAGTTCGTCCCAGAAGTCCGCGGCGAACTCGCCGTTTTCTTCCTTTTCCCGCCAGTATTCCGGGCCGAACTCCGTCGCGATCTCCGTCGCCGTCGAGGAGATCATCGAGTGTTCGGCGCTCGTCTCGAACGTCATTGTTCTCCCTGTGACTCGGTCGGCCACCCGTTTAGTGTTTTGCGTGGACGGGGGTGAAACCCATCGCCGGAGGCCCCTCGAACGGGCGAATTCGAACAGTTCGCCGGCGGTCACAAAAAGAGGCTATCGGGCGTCCTCGATCCCCTCGAGTGCGTCGGGGTTCTCGATGCTGCTCATGTCGCCGAGGTCCTCGCCGGTGTAGGTCGCTTCGATCGCCCGCCGGATAATCTTCCCCGATTGGGTCTTCGGGAACTCGTCGACGAACCGGACCTCGCGGGGCCGGAACGGCTTGCCCTGTTCCTCCCCGATGAGTTCGCGGACCGCCTCGCGGAGCGCGTCGGTCTCTTCGACCCCCTCCTCGACGATCAGATACAGGACGACCGCGGTCCCGGTCGTATCGTCCGGCACGCCGACGGCGGCGGCCTGGTTGATGTCGTCGTGTTCCATCGCCGCCCCCTCGATCTCGGCGGGGCCGACCTTCCGACCGGCGACGTTCAACGCGTCGTCGGCGCGGCCGTGCAGGAACCAGAAGCCGTCTTCGTCCTTCTGGGCCCAGTCGCCGTGGTTCCACATCGGCGGATCGGTGAACGTCGACCAGTACTCGCGGAGATACCGCTCGTCGCCGCCCCACAGCGATTTCGTCATCCCGGGGTTCGAATCGCGAGCGACGAGATACCCTCGCTGATTGTTCTCCTTGATAGAGGCGCCGGTCTCGTCGACGACGTCGATCGCCATCCCGAGACCGGGGCCGCCGAGCGTACAGGGTTTCAGGGGCTGTATCGGCATCGGCATCAGGAAACAGCCG
>CAZWZX010000290.1:0-2432 GCA_964638655.1 uncultured Natronomonas sp. | reverse complement strand
ACCCTCAACGAAGCGAACGGCGAAGCCGTGAGCGAGTAGGGTGGGGTAGTTTACTCGTCCAAGGCTGACGTCGTCTGCTGTCGCATTTCGACCTCGAAATCGCGGGGGCGCAGCCGGTCGGTCGTCCGTTCCAGTTCCGTCCCGAGCCGTTCGAACTCCGCGTTCAACTCCCGGTAGGCGTCGCTCTCGCGGAGCTCTCTGGGCGTCTTCTCGGCCTGGAGCGCGGCCCGTTTCGAGGCCAGTGCGAAAAAGTCCTGCAGCTGTTCGTCGTAGGTCGAGCGGGTTAGCAAGGCTTCGACGACCTCCCGGAGCTCCTCGCGGCGGATCGGCTTGACCATGTACTCGTCGAACCCCATCTCGATGATGTCGAAATCGGGCTCGACGGCCGTCACGATCGAAACGCGGCAGTCGTACCCCTCCGAGCGGATCCGCGATAGCAGTTCGCCGCCGGATAGCCTCGGCATCAACCGATCGATGAACGCGACGTCGACGCCGGATTCGATCTCCGAGATCGCCTCGTTCCCCCCGTATGCGGTCCGTACGTCGTACTCCCCGCGGAGCCACGCGGCGTACAGATCCGCGAGATCGGGCTCGTCGTCGACGACGAGCACCCTCGGATTCTCGCTCATGTTGGACTCCCCATACGTGTCACGTGACACGCGGGGTAAATACCGGTTACATCGGTTTCAGTTCTCGAAAGAGCGCGGGCGGGTCGGGCGAGGGGGAGTCCGGTTCAGCGATCGATCTGGACCGTCCGCGCGTCGGTGACGGGACGGAGCGGCAGCTGTGGGAAGGCGATCTCGAGTTCGTACGTGAGCTCCGAGACGTCGCCGCCGAAGACGCCGACCGGCAGCGTCGTCTCGCCGAGATACCGGGTTTCGGCCGTCATCTCGACGCCGTTGACGGTGAGCCTGACCCCGGCCGGTTCGCCGTCCCCGGCGTTGCGGACGGTGACCTCCGCCATCGCGTTCTCGCCCGCCGCGATCGCGTCCGGGACGTCCGTCCACTCGATCGAAACGGCGGGAAGCGCCGTGGCCTGCTCGTGGATGCGTTCGGCGACTCCCTCGGAGAGGCCCGCCGAGACCAGCCCGTCGACGCCCGCAGAGCGGACGTCGGCCGGATCGGTCAATCCCTCGCTCGCCAGCTTCTGGGCCCGCCCGGCCCCGACACCGCCGATGGCCACGAGCCCGACGGCGTCGTCGCTGACGCCGTGTTCGACGCGCGCCTCGATCCGCCGGACGAGGTTCGCGTGTCGCGGGGCGCCGAAGCGCTCACAGAAGGCCCGAAGCGCCGCCAGAAACCGCAGCCCGTTCTGCCGGATGACCCACGCGTCGCTCTGTAGCTCGCCGGGCGTCGTCCCGGACATGCCGGCCCGCAGGATGGCGAGCACTTTCCGGTTGCCGGGCTCGAGATCCTCGCCCTCGTCTCCGAGCACCGCGCCGAACGTCTCGCGTTCGCCACGGCGGGCGGAGACGCTGTCGAACTCCGCGGCGTCTGCGATGGTCCGGAGGACGGCCGACTCCTCGAGCGGCTGGTCACCCGTTTCAGTGCGTTCACACAGCGCGTGAAACCCCTCGGCGGTGTCCAGCCGGAGGTAGAACTGCGAGGTGAGCCGCCCCAGCGCCGTCGGCTCGATCTCGAGGCCGGACTGATCGACGAACCCGCCGTCGACGAGCCGTTTCAGCGTCTCCGAAACCCGGTTCCGGAGCGAGGCGCTGTCGTCGTACGCCTCGGGCGCGCTCTGGGCCCGGGCGTAGTAGAAGGTCGTCTCGAGCCACGACATCACGTCCTCGATGTCGTCGACGACGCCGAGGGCGATCTCGGCGTTCAGATGGGAGTCGAGCTCCTCGGCGAGCCGCGATTCGATCGGTTTGCCGTCGGCCAACAGCTGTCGGTACTTGTCGGCGTCGGCCCCGTCACAGATGACGTGGGCGTACCCGGCGTCGTCGTAGCCGGGACGGCCCGCTCGACCGAGCATCTGGAGGATATCCAGCGGGCTCATGTCGACCTCCCCTTCGAGGGGGTCGTGGAGCTTGGTGTCGCGGATGACGACACAGCGGGCGGGGAGGTTCACACCCCACGCGAGCGTCGACGTCGAGAACAGCAGCTGGATTTTCCCCTCCTTGAACCACTCCTCGACGCGGTCTTTGTCGTCCTTCGAGAGCCCGGCGTGATGGAAGCCGACGCCGTCGACGACGGACTGTCTGAGGGTGTCGTTTTTCAGCTCTTGGGCGTCGGTGTGGAAGTCGTAATCGCCCCGGGAGCTGATCTCGACGTCCCGTTCGGTGAGCTCGTCTCTGGCCTTCTCGGCGGCTCGAACGGTGTCCTGTCTGGAGGCGACGAAGACGAGCGCCTGCCCGCCGTCGTCGATGTGGGGCTGTGCGAGATCGAGCGCGCGATAGAGCCGCCGATACTTGTCGGCGAAGGCGTTG
>CAZWZX010000289.1:223-2435 GCA_964638655.1 uncultured Natronomonas sp. | reverse complement strand
ACCTACGAGGACATCGGCGGGCTCGACGAGGAGTTAGAGCAGGTCCGCGAGATGATCGAACTCCCGCTCTCCGAGCCCGAACTGTTCCGAAAGCTCGGGATCGACCCGCCCTCGGGCGTTCTGCTCTACGGCCCGCCGGGGACCGGCAAGACGCTGATCGCCAAAGCCGTCGCCAACGAGGTCGACGCGCACTTCGAGGTCATCGACGGCCCGGAGATCGTCTCGAAATACAAAGGCGAAAGCGAAGAACGGCTGCGAGAGACATTCGAGCGGGCGATCGAGAACCAGCCGGCGGTGATCTTCATCGACGAGATCGACTCGATCGCCGGCGCGCGCGACGAGGACGCAGACATGGAAAACCGGGTCGTCGCCCAGCTTTTGACGCTCATGGACGGGCTCGAATCGCGGGGACAGGTTATCGTCGTCGGCGCGACGAACCGCGTCGACGCGTTGGATCCGGCGCTGCGCCGCGGCGGCCGATTCGACCGGGAGATCGAGATCGGCGCGCCCGACGGGACGGGCCGCCGCGAGATCCTCGACGTTCACACCCGCGGAATGCCACTGGCCGAGGACGTGGATCTCGACTACCTGGCCGCCCGAACCCACGGCTTCGTCGGTGCCGACATCCACTCGCTCGCGACGGAGGCGGCGATGCGGTCGCTCCGCGATCGGGACAACCGCGACGGATTGACAGTCACGAAAGCCGACTTCGAGGCGGCGTTGACCGCCGTCGATCCCTCGGCGATGAGAGAGTACGTCGTCGAAACGCCGCACGCCACGTTCGACGACGTCGGCGGGTTGGCGGAGGCGAAGCGGGTACTCGTCGAGGCGGTCGAGTGGCCGCTTTCCTACGGCGCGCTCTTCGAGGAGACGAACACCGATCCGCCGAGTGGAATCCTCCTGTATGGCCCGCCCGGAACCGGCAAGACGCTCCTGGCGAGGGCGCTGGCCGGCGAGAGCGACGTGAACTTCGTTTCGGTCGCCGGCCCCGAGCTGATCGACAAGTACGTCGGCGAGTCCGAGAAGGCCGTCCGACAGGTGTTCGACCGAGCCAGACAGGCCGCCCCGGCGATCGTCTTCTTCGACGAGATCGACGCCATCGTCGGAACCCGAGGGGAGACCAGCGAGGCGACCGAACGCGTCGTCTCACAGCTGCTCGCCGAACTCGACGGGCTCTCGGAGAACCCGAACCTGATCGTACTGGCGGCGACGAACCGCCGGGAGGCGATCGATCCGGCGTTGCTCCGCCCCGGGCGGATCGAATCTCACGTCGAGGTTCCGCTTCCCGACATGGGGGCGAGACGCGAGATACTCGCCGTCCACGCCGAGGGGAAACCGCTCTCGGAGGATATCGATCTCGAGGCGATCGCGGCCGAGACGGAGGGGCTCTCCGGCGCACAGCTGGAGGCGCTCGTGCGCGACGCCTCGATGCGTGCGATCCGGGAACTCGCCGACGATGTCGGCCCCGACGAGGCGACTGCGCGGGCCGACGAGATCGTCATCGGGCGCGAGCATTTCGAGACGGCGATGGCGGCACTCGAGACGGCTCCATCGGAGTGAGGTCCGTCCCGTTCAAAACCGCTCCCGAACGTACGATCGGATCCGCTCCGTCCGGTCGACGTCGTACGTCCGGACGCTCCGCCAGACGTTCGGCCCGATCTCGAGTGCGACGAGCGCGACGTGGTCGCCGTCGTCGTTCTCGGGTGTGAAGACGACGACCCACGAGCGACGGTACTCGTCCGTGGTGCCACCGTGGACATTCGCTCGACGACGTCAATCCCAAAACGATTTCGTCCGGGCGTACTGCCGTTCGCGTTCGATGAGGTCCCGGTAGAAATCCATCTCGCTCTCGCGGTGGTTGTTGATGACGTACGCGGCGTTCCGCGGACCGACGCCCCGGGCCGCGAGCGCGATGACCGCTCTCTTCCCGTGACTCTGGACGAGACTGGCGGCTCTGTAAGCCCGTTCGGTCCGCTTTCGCTTTTCGTCGTCTTTGTCCTCGGCCCGAACCGCCTCGAGCACCTCGTCGGCCCAGGGGTTCAACGCCGCTATCCGCGTCGATTCACAGTTGGGACACTCCGGCTGTTCCGGCACGCGCCCTACGGTCTGTCTCCGATCCCACTCCCCACAGTGCAGACAGGCGAGCAACACCCGATCGTCCATGATCCGCTCTCTGACGGTCTCGACGACGGAGGCGTCGGCGTTCTCCGGC
>CAZWZX010000289.1:0-213 GCA_964638655.1 uncultured Natronomonas sp. | reverse complement strand
CGGCGTTTACGAACACGACCGAAATAAAGGTCGCCCCGGCGAGAGTAGCTCTCGACCCGAGGATCGACCCGATCGACCGAGCGCGGTCCGTCCGCTCACCGTCTCGAGTTCTAGATCGCCGGACTGCAGCCGCGATAACACCCCACTGGCTCCGTCGACGTCCAGCTGTTCGTGGAGGACGACCCGGATCGCCTCGTCGTAGATCGGCGTGTC
>CAZWZX010000288.1:0-2453 GCA_964638655.1 uncultured Natronomonas sp. | reverse complement strand
CCGGCGCCGTCGATGGTTTTATCTCGTCAGGTTACGTCGATCCGACGTATATGGTCCGCAACGTGATCGAGGTCGGCGAGAACCGGTATCGGGAAGACTACGGCCGCTACTACGAGGATTTCGAGGTCGGCGACATCTACGAACACCGCCCGGGGCGGACGATCACTCAGACGGACAACATCTGGTTCACGCTGTTGACGATGAACACCCATCCGCTGCATTTCAACGACGCCTACGGCGAGGACACGGAGTTCGGCGAGTGTCTCGTCAACTCCGCGCTGACGCTTTCTATCGTCACGGGAATGTCGGTCAGCGACGTGAGCCACAAGACGGTCGCCAACCTCGGGTGGACCGACATCGTCATGCCGAACCCGGTCTTCGTCGGCGACACGCTCTACTCCCAGAGCGAAGTGCTCGACAAACGGCTCAGCGAATCGCGCGAGGGGGACGGGATCGTCACCATCGAAACGACCGGCTACAAACAGAACGGCGACATCGTGATGCAGTTCGAACGCTCGATGTTGATCCCGACCCGCGAGAAGGGCGTTCCGGAGGAGAACGTCCCGACGCCCAACGTCGAAGAGTAGCCGCGAACGACCGCCGGACGAAGCGACCGGAAGGATTACCCTTTTCACCCTATCAGAGACGGTATGGCAACACACCACTCGGAGGAGTTCACGGTGACGGCGACTGGGGACGCGATCTTGACGCGGGAGATCCTCCCCTACGAGGGCGAGTCGCCGGAGTTCGACCGAATGCTCCGGACGCTCCGGGGTGCGGACGCGACGGCGACGAACCTGGAGGTGATCGTCCACGACTACGAGGGCTACCCGTCGGCGGCCAGCGGCGGCACTTACATGCGCGCCCCGCCGAAGGTGCTCGACGAACTCGACGGCATGGGCTGTAACCTCTTCAGCGCGGCGACGAACCACGTCTTCGATTTCACCTACGGCGGGATCGAACGGACGCTCGAGGAACTCGAAAAACGCGACCTCGCCGCGGCCGGCCTCGGGCGGAACCTCTATGAAGCCCGCCGGCCTGCCTACGCCGAAACGCCCGCCGGCCGCGTCGGGATGGTGAGCTGCTGTTCGAGCATCACGCCCGGCAGTTCCGCCGGACCACAGTCGCCCGCCCTGTCCGGGCGGCCGGGGCTCAGCCCGCTTTCCGTCGAGCCGATCTATCACGTCACGGAATCGGAACTCGAGGAACTCGAAGCGGTGAGCGAAACGGCGGGCATCGAGGCGATGAAACAGTCCTGGCTCGATCGCGGCATCTACTACAACCACGACTGGAACGACCCGTCGTACTTTCACTTCGGCGATATGAAGTTCCGGACGGTCGACGACGAGGCCGAGACGGGGCTCCGATACGAGGCGTCGGAAGACGATCGGGAGGCGATCCTCGGCGAGATCGAAAGCGCCGATCGGGCCGCCGACTGGGTCGTCGCGACGCTGCACACCCACCAGGGGGTCGAGGGGCGACAGCTCACCGCCGAGACGCCCGAGTTCGTCCAGTCGTTCGCCCGCGACTGCGTCGACGCGGGGGCGGACCTCTTCGTCGGCACCGGCCCGCACGTCCTCCGCGGCATCGAGATATACGACGACAGCCCGATCTTCTACTCGCTCGGCAACTTCATCGTCCAAAACGAGACCGTCGAGCGGCTCCCGCCGGAGAGCTTCGACCGGTACGGCCTCGACGAGCAGACGGACGTCTCGGCGGTGTTCGACGCCCGACTGTACGACGAGGACGGCGATCCGAAGGGCGATCTCGCCTCGGAAGCGTTCTGGGAGACGATCGTCCCCGAGTGTACGTTCACGGCCGACGGCGGCCTGGAATCGGTCGAGCTTCACCCGTGCACTCTCCAGCGCGACAGCCCGCGCTCACAGCGTGGGATTCCGGTCGGCGCGACCGGCGAGGAAGCAGCTTCGATACTGGAGAGCGTGGTCGAACTCTCCGAACCGTTCGGGACCGATATCAGGCTGAAAGACCGATCCGCCGTCGTCGAGGTGTGACCCGAAGGGCCGGGTGACAAATACACTGGTCCACAGACGCTCTCGATCGAGTTGTCCGACGGGATCGGGGAGGCCTCTGCCGCTCGGATAGACCTGCGCTGGAGCCTGAGTGGAAACTACGCCGCCCGCTACACGGACGATCGGGATCGGAACTTTCGGTTCGACCGTCGTCCGAAACCCGACTCGCCGAGACGGCACTTCCATCCGCCGCCCGACGCTCGGAGTCGCCCCGTCGAACCGTCCTGTATCCCCGTATCCGAAGTCGCCCTCGTCACGCGAGCGATCGTCCAACGATGGCGGTACGGCTACACTCACGAAACGTTCGAAGGGATCAACGATGCGGAAAATCCGCCGTAGTCGGGGACTTCGATCCGACGAACCGGCCCCTCGTCACCCAGCGACCGTCTCGATCAGACGGGCGCCGCGGATCGCGAGGTCGTC
>CAZWZX010000287.1:0-2464 GCA_964638655.1 uncultured Natronomonas sp. | reverse complement strand
GTCTCTGAGCCAGGTCGGCGTCTTCGAGACGAACCCCATGGCGCTCGTCACGGAGGAGATGGGCGAGTCGATACAGACTGACCCGGCCCGCCGGGAGATCTCGATCGAAGAGATGCGGTCGTTTCTGGCCGACATCGGCCATCCACTGGAGCGAGCGTTGATCGGGACGTTTTTAAAAACCGGCGTTCGGGTCGGAGAGTGCTGTAACCTCGATCTACGCGACGTCTACCTCGACGATTCGGACGTTCGGACGGCCTATCGAACATCCCACCGTGGGGCGCTGGAGGGTCGCCCAGATTCGATATACGTCCCGAGCGAACCGGCCAGGGGCGCAGAATACAACGGCGAACGACGGACCGCTTCGAACAAACGGAAACGCGATACGGTGATCCCGGTCGATGCGGAGCTGAAACGACTGCTGAAAGCGTGGCTCGCGATCCGTCCTGACCCGACGACGAAAGCGGAGCCGCTTTTCGTTTCGACCGACGAGTGGGGACGGCGCATGACGCCCGCGATGGTTCGGAACACCGTCTCGACACGTGCGAACGAACGGGGATGGTACCGGACGGGCGGACACGCCGAGGAAAACGTCACGCCGCATTATTTCAGACACTTCTTTACGACCCATCTGCGCGACCGTACGGGCGATCGCGGAGTCGTCAAGTACCTTCGCGGCGACGTCGCATCGGATATCATCGACACCTACACGCACAGTTGGGGCGACAGGATCCGGACCGTCTACGAAGCGAATATTTACGAACTACTTTGACAGAGGGATCTTAGGGATTCTGACCAGATAGAGAGGACACATTAGTCGTCCTGTTTCGAAGATATAAACCGTATATTGCTGTATCAAATCGGATATGGCAGGCGAGCACTATTTTCACGAGCTCACCCCACTATACGGCCTGATTTCGGCAAAGTCGGGCGCAGAAAATCAGTTTGAGATCGGATTCAGATCCGATCAACCGCTATTCACAGCGATTCGGCCGGCGATCTCGGGCAAAACACGGGCACAGCCGGGGTGCCCGCGAAACCCGCGTTTCGAGCGGTATCGTCTCGAAGACACGAACCGGTATCACTCCACGAGGGTAAAACGCGCACCGAGAAAGCGGCGAACAGTCGGGAGACGCTACTTGTCGTCGAGCGCCTGCCAGGAAAGTCGGGGATTCCGGGCCGCGTCGGCCTGATCGATTCGACGGGCTGCCGTCCGGTTGGGCGCGCTTTCGAGGGCGTCCGCATCGTCCGCCCGGACCGCGTTGAACGCCGCGGCGAGTTGATCGAGGGTTCGTTTGCTCTCGATCTCGGTGGGTTCGGTCATCAGCGCTTCGTCGACGATTTCCGGCCATTTCGTCGTCGGCGGGTGGACCCCGTAATCGAGCATCCGCTTGGCCGCATCCGCTGCGTCCTGCTCGCCGGCGCTCGCGACGAACTCGTGGTGGAACGGGTCGAAGGGGATCTCGTAGTCGATCCGTTCGGCGAGGTAGTTGGCATTGAGGACCGCCTTGGCGCTCGCATCCGTGAGTCCCTCGTCACCCAGCCTGGTGATGTAGGCGTACGCCTTCAACAGCACGAGCCAGTTGCCCTCGTAGCCGTGTACCTTGCCGATGGAGTGCTCCGGCGTGTACCGTTCGTACCCACCGTTGGACCGGCGAACGTGTGGATCGGGAAGGAACTCCGCGAGTTCGGCGGTAACGCCGACCGGCCCGGCTCCGGGACCGCCGCCGCCGTGCGGAGTGGCGAACGTCTTGTGGACGTTGTAATGCATCACGTCGAAGCCCATATCGCCCGGGCGAGCGCGTCCGAGCAGCGCGTTGAGGTTCGCCCCGTCGTAGTACAACAGCCCGCCGACGTCGTGGACCATGTCCGAGATACGGGCGATGTCACGCTCGAAGAGCCCGAGCGTGTTGGGGTTCGTCAGCATCAATGCGGCAGTCTCCTCCGAGAGAGCGGCTTCGAGCGCCTCGAGATCGACGCGACCGTCGTCGTTGCTCGGCAGTGAGACGACGTCGTATCCCGCCATGGCGGCACTGGCGAAGTTCGTTCCGTGGGCCGAGTCGGGGACGACTACCTCGGTCCGCTCGTCGCCGTTCGCCCCGTGGTACGCCTTCGCGATGAGGATGCCGGTGAACTCGCCGGCCGCGCCGGCCGGTGGCTGGAGCGTGACGGCGTCCATCCCGCCGATCGTCGCCAGCTGTTCCTGAAGCCGGTGTTGGATCTCGAGAACTCCTTGGACGGACCGGTCGGTTCTGTCGGGATGGACGGACGCGCCGGGATGGGCGGCGACGTCCTCGGTGAACTTCGGGTTGTAGTTCATCGTACAGGAGCCGAGCGGGAACGGTCCCGATTCGACCCCGTAGTTCATTTCGGACAGGCGGGTGTAGTGACGCGCGAGCGACGGCTCCGAGAGGTTCGGGAGCGTCAGCTCGTCCCGCGTCAACTCGTCCGGTAGCGAAGAATCGAT
>CAZWZX010000286.1:0-2493 GCA_964638655.1 uncultured Natronomonas sp. | reverse complement strand
CGACGTTCGAAGTCGACGTACCGAGTTCGATCATCGCGTTGACGATCGCCTCGCCACGGATGCCACGCCGTCGGAGACTCGCGATCGTCGGCGCCCGGGGATCGTCCCAGCCGTCGAGTTCGCCGGAGGCGACGAGCTCTTTGATCGTCGACGTCGACATCTCGACGTCGTAGGCGTCGATCTGGACGTGCCCCCAGTGGACGAGTTCCGGATACTCCCAGCCGAAGTACTCGTAGACGAACGCCTGCCGTTTCGCCGAATCCTGAAGGTCGATCCCCCGTACGATGTGAGTGATCCCGAACTCGTGATCGTCTATCCCGGACTGGAAGTCCAACATCGGCCAACAGCGGTACTCCGCCGCTTCAGGACGGGGATGGGGGGTATCGACCATCCGTAACCCGACCCAATCGCGCAGTGCGGGGTTTTTGTGTTCGATGTCGGTTCGGACACGGAGAACCATCTCGCCCGACGTGTACTCCCCTTCGATCATCGCTTCGAACTCGGAACGAACCGTCTCGACGTCCTTGTCCCTGTGTGGACACGGCTCACCGTCGTTTTTCAGCTCGGAGAACGTCTCACCGTCACAGCTACAGGTGTAGGCGCCGCCCGCCTCGATGAGTTTTCGGGCGTGCTCGTAATACGTCTCGACGCGATCGGAGGCTTTGACCACCTGATCCGGTTCGAACCCAAGATACTCGATCGAATCGAGGATCTCCCCGTACGCCTCGAGATCGGGTCGTTTTGTTTCCGGATCCGTATCGTCGAACCGACAGAGCATCCAGCCGTCGTAGAGCTCCTTGTACGTCCCGATGACGGCCGGCATCCGGGCGCTACCCAGATGCCACGGGCCGTTCGGGTTCGGCGCGAGCCGCATCCGAACCGAGTCATACTCGGAAACGTTCGGGAGATCCGGAAGTACCCGATCGTCAGTTTCGTCCTCGGCGTCGAGTTCCTCGAGCAACTCCGGATTCAAGCTTCCGAGCCGTTCACGCTTTTCGGCCGGAGAGAGGTCGTTCACCTCGTCGATAACGGGCGTAATAATCCCGGGGATTGCGTCTCCGTGGGGTCTAAATTCCGGATTATCACCCATCAGTGGCCCCATAATCGCTCCGACCTGTGCGTCGCTGTCGTGTTTGAGCGCGTTGAACAGCGCAGCCGTTTCGGCCTCGCGTTCGATCCTCGCGCGGAGGTCTCCTTCCATTGGCGGCGACTACTGGGGGAACCGCCAAAACCTCATGGATTCACGACGGTGCCTCGAGCAGGTGGATCCGAAACCGTGTCTCGACAGCGGCGATCCACACTCCCGCTTGAACCGGCTGTCGGCTACGTGTTAGCTCACGGGGAGTCTGGTCGGACGATCCCATATAAACGATCGGTGTCGCCACCGGTTCTCGGTCGAAATCTCACCGTCGACAGTCGAAATCAGACAGAAAGAAACGCCGCTCAGTACCCGCGTTCGACGAGGAAATCGGCTATATCCTCCAGCAGATCTCGGGGTTCCCCTTCAGGTAACACTCCGAGGTTCCGTTTGCCGCTCGTAACGAGATCCTGTGCCATCTCGCGGGCGAATTCGATGCTTCCCGCGTCACGCAGCCGTTCGACTGCGGACTCTATTTCGGCCTCTGTCGGAGAGTCCGAGACGAGTGACTCGACATCGATCCCTTGATTTCTCGCGTGAAGCGTGACCACGGTCCGCTTGTTTTCGACGAGGTCGGATCCACGCTGTTTCCCGAGTTCGGTGCTCGGAACTGTGAGATCGAGCAGATCGTCCTGTATCTGGAACGCGCGTCCGACGTCGAGGCCGTAGCCGTGTAACGAATCGACGGTTTCGGCGTCACAGCCCAACAGGATCGCCGGGATCGCGGCCGCCGCCGCATAGAGGACGGCCGTTTTGAACTCGATCATCTCGAGGTACTCGTCGGTCGTCACGTCCGATCGGCCCTCGAACTCGACGTCGAGAGCCTGTCCTTCACAGATCTCGGTACACGTGGTGGCCAGTTCGTCGAGGGCTTCGACGCTCCGAACCGCCGGCGCCCCCGTATCGAGCATGTACTCGAACGCTTTCGAGTAAAGCGTGTCACCCGCCAGGATCGCGGTCTCGAGGTCGTACTCCCTGTGAACGGCCGGAACGCCGCGGCGGAGATCGTCGTCGTCCATGATATCGTCGTGGATGAGCGTGAACGACTGGATGACTTCGATCGAAACAGCCGCCGAAAGGACGTCTATCGGTTCGTTTTCCGGCGACGGGAAGGTTCGATAGCTCTCGGAGAGCGGCTCGACGTCCGAAATCGCCTCGGCGGTCAAAAGCAGGATCGTCGGTCGAAGCCGCTTGCCGCCCGCATCGAGCAGATACCGCGAGGCCGAGTAGAGTCGCTCCGGTTTCTTGACCGGAAGCTGTTAGTCGATCGCCTCGTTGTCGATCGTCCGACGGTTCGCGATGGCCGATTCGTCGCGGTATGAAGTCGTCATTCCGGGAGTTGGATGGTGTTACCG
>CAZWZX010000285.1:0-2565 GCA_964638655.1 uncultured Natronomonas sp. | reverse complement strand
ACCCTCCTCGAGATCGGCCTCTATCGATCGGATCCGCTCGCGACGGCGCTTGTTCCGTTGCCGTCTGACCTCCTCTTGGAGGCTGTCGGCGACCGTTTCCCTGAGTTCGCTCGCGCGGCGTTCGTCGATATCGAGCGCTCTCGGCTGTCGGTTGGTCAGCCCGCTGGAGCCGGCGGTGTCGACGACGAGCGTCGCGAGCCGCCGTCGCCGCTGGAAGACCGTCTGTGAGTCCAACACCGTCTGAACGCGGTAGTAGGGGACGATCGTGATCGTCCGGGTCCAAAAGCCCTCCTGGAGGACGACGTACTCCGATTGGACGTCGTAGCCTAAATGCGTCCATTTGAGGTGTGCGGCGACCGCGGCGAGCGGGACCAACGCGAGCGTGAGATACCACGCGAACGTCAGCCCGGTGTAGGCGTCGGCCGCGAAAGCCGTCCCGATAACGAGTAGGGAAACGAAGCTGTACCGGAAGATGTACCGTTCGCGTGCCCGCTTCGGCGGGCGTTCGAGATCGAGCGTCTCGAACGGTTCGACGGACTGTGCGAGATCGAACACCCGCTTTCGGTCCGCGAGCGGGACGGCGGATTGTGACCCGGCGTCGCCGGGCGCGTAGCCGGCCGTCTCGACGGCCAGTGAGGCGTACCCGAGGCGTCGAGCGATCGCGTTCTCCGAGACCGTCAGCGTCTGTATCTTCTCGAGCGGGATCGAGCCGCTGTAGCGCTGCAGCAGGCCGCGCTCGTAGAGTAGTTCGTCGTTCTGCCGGCTGAGCCGGAACCCGTAGTAGTTCGCGACGGCGATCACGCCGCTTATCAGGGCGGCGGCGACGACGATCGCGGCGGCCACGAGCGGGGCGGTGAGCGCGAGACCGACGAGCGGATCGGCGAACCGCTCGCGCAGCGACGGCGAGACGACCGGCAGAAAGACCGTCACGATCGACAACAGCCGGAGGTCGATCCCGACGATCCCGAGCAACACGAGCTCCTTGGAGGTCACGCTGAAAAGCTCCCGTTCCGGCGCGGATTCGGCCGCCTCTTCGACGCTCGCACCGCGTTTCAGCCGCCCGAGCTCGGACTGAAGGCGCTTTGCTTCCTCGTGGCTGACGTACCGAAGCGAGGCCTCCGTCGAGGAGCCCCCGGCCGTCTCGAGGTTGATCTGTGCGATACCCAGCGCGCGCTGGAAGACGTTCCGGCTGATGTCGACGTTCTGCACCCGACCGACCGGGATCTCGCGGTTTCGCCGGGAGACGACCCCGGAGGCGATATCCAGCGTATCCTCGGTGAGCTCGTACTCGAAGCGCTGGTAGTAGACGAGCTGGTAGGCGAGCGCGATCAGAAACCACGCGACGACGACGAGCGCGATCCCCGAGGCGCCGCCGAGCGCCGGCGAGCCGATCAGGATGATGACGAGCACCCACGCGAGCCTGACGACGGACTCGCCTGCCCGGAACGGCACGGAGAGTGGATCGAGTTTCATCAGACTGCGTCTTCACCTTCGGCGGCGATCGCCAGCTGTTTCAGCCGGGCCTGAAGGTCGTCCGCCCGTTCGGGCGTCAGGCCGGGTATCGAGACGTCCGCGCCGCGGGAGCCGGCGGTGTAGACAACGGTCGTCGAGAGCCCGAACACCCGTTCCAACGGCCCCTGTCGGGTGTCGACGTGCTGGATCCGGACGTACGGGGCGACGGTGTTGACCCGCGTCAACACGCCGCGTCGGAGATACAGCGAGTCATCGCGGACCTGATACATCCAGATCCGGTATCTGAGCACCGCGAAGACGATCCCGAGGACGACGCCGACGACGAAGACGACGCCTCCCACCCACGGACCGCCCGGCGAGATGACCGAAAAGCCGACGGCGGCGATGACGCCGAGGATCGCCGCCGAGAACGCCGACTGGATCGCCCACACGCCCTGTACCTCCGGTTCGAGGGTCTGTGGCGGGCCGATCAACTCGTCGATGTCCGGAACGGACGTATCGGGCTCGTCGTCCCCTCTCACACGCCGTACCGCCGGTTTCAGGCCGTCACCGAACGGATACCTTTCGTCGCCGTTCGGTTCGTCGATACGCCGTACGGCCGACTCGAGACCGTCACCGAACGGATGCTCCGCCGTCCGATCGCCGTCCGTCTCGTCCATTGACGGACACTGCGGGCGCGACGTATATAGTAGGTCGTGTCACGGCCGCGCCGAACGACCCCGGGGCTGCCTGGAGATCGGGCGGGATCGTCGGGGTATCTGCCAACCCCTGCCGTTCGTTTAATACCGTGGGACCCGAACCGTCGGGCATGGATTTCAGCGTCGTTCGGGGCGACATCGCCGGACAGTCCGCCGACGCTCTCGTCAACGCTGCGGGAACCAGCCTGCAGATGGGCTCCGGGGTCGCCGGTGCGCTCCGCCGGGCCGCCGGACGCGGGCTCAACGAGGAGGCCGTCTCGAAGGGACCGATCGACCTCGGCGGGGTCGCCGTCACCGACGGCTACGAACTGGACGCCGACTACGTGATCCACGCGGCCGCGATGCCCCACTACGGCGACGGGACCGCGACCGAAGAGAGCATCCGACACGCGAC
>CAZWZX010000284.1:0-2569 GCA_964638655.1 uncultured Natronomonas sp. | reverse complement strand
ACTTCGAGAAGGGGTGTTACGTCGGCCAGGAGGTCGTCTCGAAGATCGAAAACCGGGGCCAGCCGTCCAGACGGCTCGTCGGACTCCGCCCCGAGACGGTTCCCGAGAGGGGGTCGGCCGTCTTCGACGGTGACGGCCACGTCGGCGAAGTGACGCGGGCCGAACGAAGTCCCGCGCTCGAGGCGCCGATCGCCATGGCGCTCGTCGAGTACGGACTGGAAACCGACGATCTGTCCGTCCGCGTCGACGGCGATGACGTGCCAGCCGACGTCGTCGAACTCCCCTTCGTCGAGGGGTCGGCCCGGTCGAGGCGGCTGCCGACGTACTGAAGCCCCCGGCCAACAAAACGGCCTCGGTTCGGATTATCGGTTTCGGTCGCTCTCCAGGTCGATATCGAGGTCCTCGAGCAGCTCCCTGGCCTCCTCGCGTTTCTCCTGGTGTTCCTCCAGGAACTCGGCCATGAGTTCGGCCGCCTGCTCCTTGCAGCCGCCACAGAGCCGCTCGCCGCCGACACACTCGTCGTAGACCTCGGTCGCGAACTCGTCGTCGTCGCCCGAAAGCAGGTAGGCGTAGAGCTCGTAGACCGGACAGTCGTCGGCCTCGCCGCCGAGTTCTCGCTGTTTTTCGGCGGTCTCTCTACCGCCCGTCGTCGCCGATTTGACCTTGTCGTATCCGTCCTCCGGATCGTCCAGCAGGCTGATGTGACTGGCCGGGACCGAGGAGGACATCTTCCCGCCGGTCAGGCCGGTCATGAAGCGGTGATAGATCGAGGAGGGCGGCAAAAAGCCGTAACCGCCGTACTCGAGTTCGACCTCGCGGGCGAGTTCCTCCGCGGCTTCCCTGCCGAGATCGAAGCTGTCGACGTGGGCCTCGTAGACGCGCTTTTCGCCCTCGATGGCCTCGATGAGCCCCTCGAAGGCCTCGTCGGTGGCGTTGCGGTCGAGGAACCGAACGCGGGGACGGAGCGGCTCCTTGCCGCCGGCCTCGAGCGTCTCGATCGCGCTATCGAGCGCCTCGGAGGGCGGGCGTTCCGAACGGAGCCACTCGGCGGCGTCCGTACACCGGACGTCGGTTTCGGGATCGGAGTCGTCGACGAGCGCCTCGTACGCCACGGCGACCAGTTCCCGCTCGTCGTCGTCGAGTTCGAAACTCGCGTAGACTTCGGTCACCCCGAAATACCGCATCCGGCCGGCGAGATCGCGCGCCAGCCGCACGTGGGGATCCTGATCGGGGCCGACCGGGATGACCGTCGGTTTCGGCTCCTCGAGTTGCGGATAGAGGATGTCGGCCATCTGGGTGAGGACGGATTGCATGTACGAGACGTCGGTCTCGCCGTCGAAATCGTAGATCGCCCCCAACTCCGAGAAGTTGGCCTTCGTCCCGAGTTCGAAGGCGAGATCCTGCACCTCGCGGTTGCTCGATTGCCGATAGAGGGTCCCCGCCCCGGGGTCGAAACCCAAAGCGATGAGCGAAAGCAGGTAGCTCTCGGTGTGTTCGTCGATCTCGTCCCACGACAGCCCGCGAGCGGCGTGGGCCTCCAGATCGGCGATGAGTCCGTAGGCCTCGCCGCCGCGCTGTTGGTGCCAGATCAACTCGTCGAAGACGAGTTTGTGGCCGATGTGTGGATCGCCGGTCGGCATGAAGCCCGACAGCGCGGCGAAGGGCTCGTCGTTCCGCATCGCCTCGGCGACCGGTCGGTAATCGCGGTGGCCGAAGAT
This sequence comes from uncultured Natronomonas sp., assembly GCA_964638655.1. Taxonomy (GTDB): domain Archaea; phylum Halobacteriota; class Halobacteria; order Halobacteriales; family Haloarculaceae; genus Natronomonas. The sequence goes on along the minus strand of CAZWZX010000284.1, from coordinate 851 downwards.
GACGCCGCGACGCATCAGATAGTGCGGGCTCGGAACCCGCGGCAGGACGTCGTCGAAGACCTCGATGCCGAACTCCTCGAAGAGTTTCCGGTAGTCGTCGACCGTCGAGGAGCCCCACGGGTCCAGCGCCACGTCGTCGGCTCCTCTCGTTCCGCCGTCGCCGCGGACTGTCGGCGTCGTCGCTCGATCGTGGGGGCCGTCCTCTGTCATGCCGAACCGTCGGGGTGGTCGGCTCAAAAACCGTTCGCTTGCGTCACAGGGTCGAACGGGAAACCGAGGGGTATCCGACCGAACCAGTTTTGCCGACGGCTCCGAAAGAGTGTCGTGTGACCGCGGTCGAGGAGTGGGAACGGCTGCTCGAGGACGCCGGAGGGCTCACCAGCGAGGCCGCCGACAGAATCATCGCCGTCCACGGCGACCGCGGGGTGAAAGCGATCGAGGCCGTCGGCGAGGAGCGGATCAAAGAGTACCGGGACTTCACCGTCGTCGTCGGCCACTCCGAGGAGTACGTCATCGAGGACGGGATCTGTGACTGCGAGGACAGCCGATACAACCTCGATCCCGAGGACCCGACACAGCTCTGTTGGCACGTCATCGCGACGAAGGTCGCCCGTCGGATCGACGCCGTCGATCACCACGACATGTGGTACTCGGAAGTTCGGGAGTTTCTGTGAGCGGCCGGCGAACCGCTTATAAGGGGTAACGGCCGATTTATAAACACGGCGGCCGGGGTGGTATCCGATGCAGCACGACCGCCTTCACGCTCGAGAGCCGACACACGACATCGACCGGTGGTCGGGCGGCGTCGTCGAGTCGATCGGCGAGCGCGACGGCCCCTGCGGCGTCACGGT
>CAZWZX010000283.1:0-2572 GCA_964638655.1 uncultured Natronomonas sp. | reverse complement strand
TTCTGCCGTCGATGCCCGGCTGGCAGGGAGCGATCCAGGGGCCGCAGTTCCTCACGATCGCGCTGACGTCCGCACTCGGCGGCGTCATCATCCTCGCGTTGCTCACGCGGCGCGCCTACGACTGGTATCACATCCTCACGGATACCGTCATCCGTGGACTGACGCTCTGGCTCGGGCTGTTCAGCCTGCTTTTCATCTGGCTGCAGCTCCAGCAGGTCATTACGGGCGTTTACGCCCCCGCGATCGACTCGGGAGCGGTCACGAGCGCGAAGATCTCCTCGCCCGTCTATCAGTTCGCGATTGGACTCGTGATCCTCGCGCTCGCGTACATCTTCGCACAGGCAGTCAAGCCGGAGGTATTCAGCGTCCGACGCTCGCTCATCGCCTCGGTGATGGTGTTGACCGGGACGCTCACGGAGAAGGTCTTCTTCGTCGTCGAGGGGCTGCAGTACCCCACCTTCGACATGTACTACGCCACCGCCGGCGAGTACTTCCCGAGTCCGATCGAACTCTTTTCAGTGGCGGGGACGATCGCGCTCTGTACGCTTTTCTTCCTCGTCATTCTGAAGATGTTCCCGGTGATCGAGTTACACGCCATCGAGGAGCTCCGTGGCGAGGGCCACAGCGCACCGGAGGGTGATGACTGATGACGTGGGAAGTCATCTACCCCGGCACGTGGGTCATCTTCGTCGTCATCGGCATCCCGGTTTATTCGACGGTGCTCGCGTGGTTCCTCGGAAAGCCGCGTGATCTCGGCAACGCGCTGATGGCGTTGACGTACCTCGTGGGATTCATCGTCTCGATGTGGGTCGGTGTCTACATCCTGACGATGATCCTGGGGTTCGTCTTACCGCCCGCGATGTAGGGGCGGCGAAAACACCCGTTTCACGCTTTGGTTCTGTTGTCATCGCCCGGACGCTATCGAGTCACGGTTCTTCGCTTTTTCCGACGCCCGCGGGCGTCGCGTCCGTGAATAATAAAGCCTCATACGTTCCCGCGCCGTAGTGTAGACATCAGATGACCGAACTCGAAGACGAACTCGAAGCGCGGCTCAGGGAGATCGAGGACCCGCTGGTCGGTGCGGACATCGTCACGATGGGACTTATAAACGACGTGAAGATCGAGGACGGAACCGCCTCGATCTCGCTCGCGTTCAACACGCCCTTCGCCCCCTCCGAACTCGAACTCGGCGACGCGATCAGGCAGGCGGTCAAAGACGTCGGTCTGCAACCGGATCTCTACGCTCAGGCCGGCGAAGAACACGGGTTCGACGAGGAGGTCATGCCGAACGTCCGCAACGTCGTCGCCGTCGCCTCGGGAAAGGGCGGCGTCGGCAAAACGACGGTGGCGGCGAACCTCGCCGCCGGGTTGGAGCAGATGGGCGCCCGCGTCGGTCTGCTCGATGCGGACGTCCACGGCCCGAACGCCCCCAGAGTGCTCCCGGTCGAAGAAGAGCCCGGCGTGACTCCTCAAGAGAAGATCGTTCCCCCCACCGCCGACGGCGTGAAGGTAATGAGCATGGGCTTTCTCATCGGCGAGCAGGACGATCCGGCGATCCTTCGAGGCCCGATGGTCAACAACGTCATGACGCATTTCTTCGAGAACGTCGAGTGGGGATCGCTCGATTACCTCGTCGTCGATCTGCCGCCGGGGACCGGCGACGCCTCCCTAGATCTCGTCCAGACGCTTCCCGTCGCCGGCGTCGTCATCGTCACCACGCCCCAGCAGATGGCCGTCGACGACGCCCGGAAGGGCCTGCGGCTCTTCGAGAAACACAAGACGCCGGTGTTGGGTATCGTCGAGAACATGAGCCTCTATCACTGCCCCAGCTGTGACGACGTCCACGATCCCTTCGGCCGCGGCGGTGCCGAGGAGATCTCCGAGTCCTACGACGTCGATCTCCTCGGCCAGATCCCGATCCACGAGGACTTCGGTGCCGACGGTACCGCCGACCCCGCGGTCAAACTCGAGGGGAGTCCGGTCAGGGACGCCATGCGGGATCTCGTCGACGAGATCGCCGATCAGGTCGGCGAGGTCAACCGCCGAAAGGTCGCCGACATGCTCGATCTCGGCGGCCGCGAAGAGGACGAAAGCCCGGTCGAGAGCGAACCGAAAGGCGGACCCGGCCCGAAACTGTAGCTACCGATCGATCGCTTCGAGAAGCGCTTCCGCGGTCTCTTCGGGAACCGAAAGGAACGGCGAGTGACTGGCCTCGAGCGACAGCTCCACGTCACAGCCGCGTCGCTCGATCATCCCCCGTTGCTGTTCGTCCGTGATCGCTCTGTCCGCCGTACAGCGAACGAAAACGCGACGGACGGATCCGAACCGTTCGTCGGTGATATCGACGCCTCTCGAAAGCGGTTCGATCGGCTCGGGTCGGACTAAGCTGTGGGCGAGTGCGAGGTCGGCGGCCGAACAGTCCGCGTAGAACACCTCTTCGAGGCGGTCCTCGTCGACGACGCCGACTCCCCGCTTTTCGTCGACGGTGAAGCTCCGGGAGATCAACGATCCCTCGACGCGCTGGTCGAGCATCGATTCGCCATCGGCGGGGAGATACGCCGTCAAATAGACG
>CAZWZX010000282.1:0-2585 GCA_964638655.1 uncultured Natronomonas sp. | reverse complement strand
CTTCGGCTGTCGAAGCCGACGTTATCTGATCTTTCGGACATCGCTGATGTCGAACCCGGAGTCGCCGATCTCCGTCTCGAACTGGACGATGTCCTCGTCCTCGATCCGCGAGAGAACGCCGCCGAACTGTTTTACGACCATCGTCCGATCGCGCGTCGAACCGCCGCTTTCCCAGCTAAAAACGAGCGTCCCGTCGACTGCCTCGACGAGCTGGCCGTGGCGTCTGCCGTTGAGCGCCTCCCGATTCACGTGGACAAGCACGAGACCGCCCCACTCCGAGGCCGCTCGGGTAATACCCTTCAGGAGGACGGGGATGTCTTCCCACGAGAGATCCTCCATCGGCGCGCCGATCAGATCGGTGATCGAATCGATCACGACCACGGTGTTCGAGGCGTGTGCAGTCAACAGGTCGCCGAGCGCCCGTGGGAGGCTTTCGTGATCGGTCGTCCGACCGAGGTCCGATATCGAATCGACACGCTCGGTGTACCACTCGCGGGGAACCGGGCTGAGATGGAAGTACTCCGGAGAGAGATCGTGAAATTCGACGTTACCGGCGGCCGCGTCGACGATCTCTTCGTCCATCGTGAGCGCCATTTCGTCGTAGAGCTGTTCGCGCCGCGCGGTAAAGGAGACGTAATGTACCGACTCGGGGGGCGTCACGTGCTCGTCGAGTTCGCCGTAGTAGAGTCCGAAACGCTCCGGATCGGCCTTCTCGAGTCCGTTCATCAACGCGGAACTGTACATGAACTCCCGGGCTCCCGCGCCGGCCTCCCCGGAGAGCAAGACGACGCTTCCCGGCGGTGCGCCGCCGCCGATGATCGTGTCCAACCGGCGGATCCCGAAGGGAATGCGATTCATACCGACCCGTTGCTCCCCGAGTAATTAAAGGGTTCTTCGCCGAGGCCACTAGCTGATCGGTGTGATCTCGACGCCTCGGTTTCGGGGGGCCACGAGACGGATCTCCCCCTCGAGACCGAGGTCGGAAAGCGCACGGTCGGCGGTCGAGACGGCCGCCTCGGCCATCGAAACGTCCGTGATACCGTACACCGCCGGTCCCCACGAGGACTGCCCGACACCACGGACGGCAGGCGCGTCCGAAAGGGCGTCGATGATCCGGCCCGCCGGCGGCCGATAGACCCCGCCCTGTTCGTCGGCGTACCACGCGCCGTTGAGCCGGCCGAGCTCGCCGACTGCCTCGCCGAACGCTTCGAGACGGCCCTCGGCGATGGCGGGCAACAGCCGGCGGACGAGCACCGCCGAGATCGAATCGGCGACCGACGGATCGGCGCTCTCGACGACGGTTCGCATGCTCTCGTTTTCGCCCTCGCCGCTGCGGCCGGCGTCGGCGTCGGGTAACACGACGAGAAAACGCCAGGACGGGGGGACGTCGTGGCGGGCGCTCACGGCCGGAACCGTCCACTCTCCGGCCTTCGGTGGCGCCGTCGTGAACCGCTCTGTGGGATGGCCGGCGTCGACGACGAACCCTCCGGCCTCGAACGTTGCGACGCCGATCCCGCTCCGGCCGCCCCGGTTCAACTCCGGAGCCAGTTCACGAACCGATCGATCGAGGCCGTGGGCCTCCGCGACGGCGACGAGCGTCGCGAGGGCCGTCTGTGTTCCGCTCCCGAGGCCGACGTGTCGGGGGAGCGTCTCGATGACGTCGATTTCGACGCCGTCGACGCCCAAAGCGGCACAGCTTTCGGCGGCGTATTCGGCAAAAAGGCCCCGTTCGCAGACGATCTCCGCTGCCGGTTCGGCCTCCAGAACGACGCCCGGCGATTCGATCGCGACGCCGACGCCGCCGTAGAGGCGTTCGTGCGCCAAAGAGAGGTTTTGAAACCCGAAATGCAGACGGGAGCCGATTTCGACGCGGACACGCATTGTCCCGGATACGCCCTCCGGCGTGTTGTCGGTTTCGACGGGCCGTTCCGGCCGGGGTGACCGATCACAGATCGCGCGAGCGTCCGAGATGTAGCAGTTCCCCACCGCATTCGGGACACGTCCCGGCTTCGGGAGTCTCGACACGGGACCCACAATCGAAACACTCGTACACGCTTTCGCCTGACTGTTCTTGACTCGGTCGCATATCCGTACGTCAGTGCTACAACTATTTAAATAAATTCCTAATAAGCATAATAATATACGAACACGTTGCGGAGAGTGCTGGACGAATGGTCGAAAACGCCACCCGTTGACCCGGGGTGGGCCCGGTCGGATCGGACTGGATCGGACCCGGGTGGTTCGGGGTGGAGATGCGGACGATTAAGTCGATCGGCGGTAATGTTCCGGTATGAGCCAGCAGACACCGCCGGAAACGGGGACGGAACCGGGCGATTACGACAAGGACGAGCGGCTTCGGAGCCGGGACGTCACGCAGGGGCCGGATCGGGCCCCACACCGATCGATGTTCCGGGCGATGGGGTTCGACGACGAGGACTTCGCCTCGCCGCTTATCGGCGTGCCGAACCCCGCCGCCGACATCACGCCGTGTAACGTCCACCTCGACGACGTCGCCGACTCGGCGCTCGAAGGGATCGACGAGGCCGGCGGGATGCCGATCGAGTTCGGGACGGTGACGATCTCCG
>CAZWZX010000281.1:0-2607 GCA_964638655.1 uncultured Natronomonas sp. | reverse complement strand
CTGACCGACGAGACGGCGTACGATCGGTTCACGCTGGAGGAGTGGCGGCGACGATAGCGACCGTCGGTACGAGCCGCCCTCGGTCGCCCGAACGGAAAGCTTCAACGCGGTCTCGGCCGAGTGTTCAGGTATGCTAGCGAACGGCGTCACGCTCGGAAGCCGCGGCGGGGAGGAACTGCTCGAGTACGCGGCCCTCGCGGAGGAGCGGGGTCTCGAATCGATCTGGGTCGGCGAGGCGTGGGGGACGGCGGCGGTTCCGATGCAGACGCGGCTTTTGGAGCGGACCGAGTCGATCGACGTCTGTTCGGGGATCTTCAACATCTACGCGCGGACGCCGGGGATGACCGCGATGACCGCTAACACGCTCGCGGAGATCGGCGACGGTCGGTTCCGGATCGGGCTCGGAACCAGCGGCCCCGCCGTCATCGAGAACTTCCACGGCGTCGAGTTCGACCGGCCGCTCCGGCGGACCCGCGAGTACATCGAGATCATCCGGGGGCTGCTGGCCGGCGAGCGGGTCGACTACGACGGCGAACTCTTCGATCCCTCCGGCTTTGCGCTCGATGCCGAGACCCATCACGAGTGTCCGATCTACGTCGCCGCGATCGGCGAGACCAACCGCCAACTGACGGGGGAGTTCGCGGACGGCTGGATACCGCTTTTGGTACCGAGCACGGGGCTCGAGGGCGCCCTGGAAGCCGTCGAACGCGGATCCGAACGCGGCGGGCGATCGCTCGAGGCGCTCGACGTCGCACCGTGGGTGCCGACCTGCATCTCGGAGGACGATCCCGAGGCCGCCCGCGAGCACGTCCGCTCGCTCATCGCGTTCTACGTCGGCGCGATGGGCGATTTCTACGCCAACGCCGTCACGTCGTTCGGATACGGCGAGGAAGCCGAGGCGATCCGAGACGGTTGGGACGAGAACCGACAGGCCGGCGCTGAAGCCGGCGTCACCGACGAGATGCTGGCGGCGTTCGGCGCCGCCGGAACGCCCGCGGAGGCCGCCGAGAGCTTCGAGCGCTACCGCGAGGCCGGCGCCGACTCGCCGGTGGCGTATCTGCCCGCGAAGTGGGCCGACGAGGAACTGGTTCGGGAGACGATCACACACCTGTAGAGTCACGACCGGTGGAGGTTTCCGTTTCTGGGTCGTTCCATCGACCGATGTCCGTACAGGCGGAGTTCGACGAGTGGGCGGCCGACGGTCGGGACCGGGGCATGGAGGAGCGACACTGGCACACCGCGAAACACGCCCTGGCGCGGATGCCCGTCGAGGCGGGCGAAACGGTGCTCGATCTCGGGGCCGGCACGGGCTATGCGCTCCGCGCACTGCGCGAGACGAGAGAGATCGGCCGCGGCATCGGAATCGACGGCAGCCCGGAGATGGTGCGGAACGCCAGAAGCTACACCGACGACGATCGGGTGTCGTTCGTCAACGGGGATTTCCATCGGCTCCCGCTTGCCGACGACAGCGTCGATCACGTCTGGAGCATGGAGGCGATCTACTACGCCCGCGAGCCGCTCGCGGTACTTCGGGAGATCGGTCGAGTGCTCCGGAGCGGCGGAACGTTCTTCTGTGCGGTCAACTTCTTCGAGGAGTCCGAGACGACCCACCGGTGGCGGGAGAGTATCGACGTCGAGATGCAGCTGTGGGATCGAACGCGGTACCGGGAGGCGTTCCGTGAAGCCGGCCTCTGCGTCGCGACCCAGGGGACGATCCCCGACGAAGAGACCGAGATCCCGCCGGCGGAGTCGTTCCCGACCGATTCGTGGGAGAGTCGGGAAGCGATGATCGATCGCTACCGGACGTGGGGGACGCTTCTCACGGTCGGCGTCAACCCGTAGCCGATCAGAGGTTTTCTCCCTGATAGCTGCCGTCGTAGGTGTCCTCGTGGGCGGCCTCCGCCAGGACTAGCTGTGCGATCCGGGCCCCGGCTTCGAGTTCGATGTCGTGATACACCTCCAGGAGTCCCTCGCCTTTCCCCTCGTAGCCGGCGTCCCAGACCGCCGTATCGAGCATACAGGAGTTCCGGAGCAGCGACGACCGTGGGTATATAAACCCGACGTGATCCTCCGGGATCGCCACCGTTTCGCCGTACCGGACGACGTAGCCGCCTGGAGGGAGGTGATACGTCTCGCCGGCTTCGGCGGTCTCGCCCCCGTCAGTTCGCTCCGGTTGGAGGGTTCGGCGCTCGCCGACCGTCTTTCCGTCCCGGCCGATCCGGCCCGGTTCGCCCTGTTCGAAGACCGCCTCGAGCGTCAGATCGACGCCGTTCGGCTGGCGCTGTTCGTCCGTGGTCGGCTCGACGTGTTCGGCGACAAAGTGACCGCTTCTGTACATACCATCGGGTGGACCACGGAGGACAAATCGGTTGTGTTCGCTTGTCGGCCGAGAGCGATCGACGGCGCAGGACAGTCCGACCGGCTTTTAATCGTCGCTACCCAACCGGCGGACATGGACGCCGAAACCTTCGACGAGCAGAAGTACGTCGATCTCTTCCCGCAGCTCCAGCAGGCGTACAAGAACGTCTTCAACCGGATGAACGAACGGTACGACTCGACGCTCGTCCACGGCATCGACCAGCAGGTGCTCAACGAATCCGAGCCGTT
>CAZWZX010000280.1:0-2642 GCA_964638655.1 uncultured Natronomonas sp. | reverse complement strand
ATCGAGGCGGGCGCGCCGATCGTCGCCGGCGTGATCTTCTTCAGCACGCTGTTGACGCTTCTGTACGTCGCCCGGATGCTGGAGTCGATGTACTTCCGTCCCGCCGAGGGCATCGAGGGTGCGGTCCCCGCCGACGGGGTCCGGCTGCTCTCGGACGGCGGGTCGGCGGCGAACGGCAAACGCCCGGTTTCGTTCGGGATGGTGTTCGTCGTCGCAGCCCTCTCGGTGGCGGCGGTCGCGCTCGGCTTCGCCGGACCGGCGTTTGAAGCGTTCCTTGAACCGTTCCTGGAGGCTGCACTATGATGGATACCTTCCCGCTCTACGCCGTGCTCGTATCGTTTATCGGAATGTTCGGTATCTTCGCCGCCCACCGCCGGCCGAACGTCCGCGAGGCGGTGACGATCGCCACCGCGGTCGCGAAGTTCGGCATCGTCGCCGCCATGCTTCCCGGCGTCCTCGACGGCGAGACCTACGTCTTCTCCTCGGGCGAGTTCGTCGCCGGCATCGAGTTCGTGCTCAGGGCCGATCCGCTCGGCATGCTGTTTGCCTTCCTCGCGAGCCTGCTGTGGATCGTCACGTCCTTTTACAGCATCGGCTACATGCGTGGGCTCTCCGAACACGGCCAAACCCGGTATTTCGCCTCCTTTGCGGCCTCGCTGTCGGCGACGATGGGGATCGCCTTCGCGGGTAACCTCGTGACGATCTTCCTGTTCTACGAACTGCTCTCGGTGGCGACGTACCCGCTCGTCGCCCACGACGAAACCGACGAGGCGCGCTCCGCCGGTCGGAAGTACCTCGCGTACACGATGTTCGGCGGCGGCGTCCTCGTCCTCGCCGGCACCGTGTTGGTCTTTTGGCTCGCCGGGACGGTCACGTTCACTCCCGGCGGGATCGAGGGGCTCGCCGAGGTCGCGAACTCGAACGAGTCGATCGTCCAGGTGGCGTACCTGCTCCTCGCGGTCGGGTTCGGCGTCAAGGCCGGTCTGATGCCGCTGCATCAGTGGCTGCCGGTCGCGATGGTCGCACCGACGCCCGTCTCCGGGCTGCTGCACGCGGTCGCGGTCGTCAAATCGGGCGCCTTCGGCGTCGCCCGCGTCACGCTCGACGTGTTCGGCCCCGAGGTCGCCTACCAGATCGGGATGGGCGTCGCGATCTCGGCGCTCGCCGCCTTCACGCTGCTCGCGGCGTCGTTCATCGCGATCCGCAAGGACCACCTCAAACAGCGCCTCGCCTACTCGACGGTCTCGCAGCTCTCGTATATCGTGTTGGGGCTCGGCATCTTCGGGTGGTACGGGCTGATCGGGGCGCTCCTCCATATCCCCGCCCACGCCTTTATGAAGCTCACCCTGTTCTTCTGTGCCGGCGCGATCCACGTCGAGACCCACACCGACTACATCTCCGAGATGGCGGGCATCGGAAAGCGGATGCCGGTCGTGTTGGGCGCGTTCGCACTGGCCGCCGCGGGGATGGCCGGGATCCCGCTTTTCGCCGGCTTCGTCTCGAAGTACTACCTCCTCATCGGCGGCATCGAGATGGGGGCCGCGTTCACGCCGATCGGCTACTATCTCGCCGGCGCGTTGCTCGTCTCCGGCGTGCTCAACGTCGCGTACTTCTGGCCGGTCGTCTACACCGCCTTCTTCGAGGCCGAGGACGAACACGACGCCAAACCGCTCGTCAATTACCGCCCCGGCGGCGAGAAACGATCGACGCTCACCGCGACGGACGGCGGGCGGCCGGTCGACGACGCCGAGGACGGGGCGGACGAGAGCGGAGAGGCGGACGACGATGACGAATCGGTCGGCGACGGTGACGGCCCGGACGCGGACTCGGAGGTCGATCCGAAGGATCTGCGGCCCGATTTCTCCGGGGCGACGGAACAGCGCGATTACAGCGAACCGGCACCGCTCGTCGATGGCGAGTACGCGGTCGATCAACATCCGAGCGATCACACAGCCGAGGAACCGGACGACGCCGACGACGCCGACGGCGCCGACGACACAGACGACGATCACGGCGACCACGACGGTTCTGAACACGCAGACCACGACGACCACGCCCACCACGGCGGGCCGCCGCCGGGCGGCTGGAAACGGCTCAGCGCCGGCGAGGCGTTCCGCGGCGAGGAGACCACGTGGTTCATGCTCGGGCCGATTCTCGCGGCGGTGACGGGCGCGATCCTCGTCGGGATCGTCCCGAGTGAGATCGTCTTCCTCGAACTCATAGAGGTCATCGTCGACGGCGTCCTCGAGGGGACGGAGGTGGCACGGTGATCGAGACCGTTCCGCCGTTCGTCTATCTCACCGTCGCGGCGTTCGCGCTCCTCGTCTTGCCGCGGCTCGCCGGCCACGTCGTCGCCGCCCTCGCGACGGCCGCGATCGGCGTTCAGGGATACCTGCTCGCCGACGGGACGTACGTCGAGACGACGTTCCTCGGCTTCGAGGTCGTCTTTCTCAACGTCGACGGCCCCTCGCGGCTCTTCGCCGTCGGGATCGCAATCCTGGCGACCGCGGCCGTGCTGTACGCCTACGAGAGCGACGCGCCGAAGGTGATGACGGCCTTCGCGCTGAGCTACGTCGCGAGCACCGCGGGCGTCGTCTTCGCCGGCGACTGGCTCTCGATGATCTTCTTTTGGGAGCTGATGG
>CAZWZX010000279.1:0-2657 GCA_964638655.1 uncultured Natronomonas sp. | reverse complement strand
CGTCGCGGGAACCGCGTCGCGAGATGACGGAACGATCCGCGTCTCGAAGCAGTTGGCCCCGGGGCAGTTGGCGTCCGACTCGACGGCTCCTGCGACGCCACGTTTCGACAGTCGGGCACGATCTACGACCCAGTCCGCGGTGGCGCCCACAGTACTTCCGCCAGTCGGGCTCTCCGTTCAGGGTCCGACCCCACTCAGGGCGTCGATGTACCGTTCGTCCCCGCGCTCGATCGCCGCCCTCGTCTCCGAATCGAGGTCCGGCGTGTACGCCTCCGGCGGCAGGGCGATATCCCGGGGTTCGTTCTCGCCACAGCCGTGGGCGTGGACGAGACTGGCCTCCCGGTCGTAGCTCTCGTAGTCGTTCGGGTTCTCGAGATCGACGTCCTCCTCTATGGCCCACAGGTTGACGTGGGTGAGCGCTCGGCCCTCCGAGCGGTAGTTCGCACAGAGATACTCGGCGTAGACGGCGTCGGCGTCGTCGCCGTAGGCGGGGTTCGCCCGACTGTCGATCGAGTACATGTAAAACCGCTCGCGGTACGTGTCGAGCTGCCGGTAGTTCCGGTGGCCGTGGGGCCGGTCCCACGCCATCGGTCTGTCGTTGTAGGCGTCGACCACCTCGCCGTCGCTCCGCATGCCGGCGAAGACGTAGTACTCGTCGGAGCCCATCGGCCCCTGATAGAAGCGCCACGGCGGCTGGTCGAGTCTGACGTTGGATTGAACCGATTCGACCCTGTCGGCCAGCGGTACCGTCGCCTCGTCGTCGATCGCGCCGACGGTCGCAAGCGTCGGCACGACGACGAACACGCCGGAGACGACGACGATGGCCGTGACGAGGACGGTCGCCGGAGCCCGTAGGCGTTCGATCCCCGGCGTTTCGGGCAGCGTCGCCCGCGGGAGCCGACCGTCGAGTCGCTCGCCGTACGCCGTTCCTCGCGCCTGGACCGTTTCGAACCCAGAGACGAACCCGAAACGCTCGGCGACCCATCGGCCGTCGGCCCACGCCCGCGGCTGATAGAACAGCGCCAGTCCCATCAGCGCGACGAAGGGGAAGGCACCGATCCGGACGGTCGAGGCCATAAAGAGGTGTCCACCGACGTACAGCGTCGCCGCGAAATACCGCGCCCGGCCGGCGAAAAGTAACAGCATCGGCGCGGCGAGCATCAAGATGTACCACTTGACGCTGCCGAGCTGCACGAGCAGCGGGAAATCGCGGATATACGGGCCGAGCAGCCAGGAGATGCTGTCGTAATGGAGGATGCCGTACAGCGACTGCCCGCTGAGCCACTCTTTTCGCCAGGGGATCTTGTGGCTGCCGTTGGCGACGTACATCGCGACCATCTGTATCAGAACGAAGGCCCCGGCGAGCCCGGTGTACGTTTTCGCCGCTGGCGTCTCCGAGCGGATCGCGTCCAGCGAGAACCGCCTCCCGAGCGGGAGGAACATCCCCCAAAAGAGCAGGTGTCGAAAGAGGATATCGGCGTAGCTTGTCGCCAGCGGCATCCGGAAATCCAGCGAGACGACGAAGACGAACGCCAACACGGCGGCGATCCGGGTGTGATAGCCGAAAAAAAGCGCCACGCCGACGAGCAGGTGCAGCCCGAACAACGCGAGCGTGACGGCGGGCGATCCGGAGAGGAAAAACACCGACACGGCGTAGTCGGAGGCGATTTCCCGGGCGAGCGAGACGGGCATGACGCCGTCGTCCGTGTAGAAAAACCGGAAGTTCCGGAGCCGCAAGAGGACGTCCGCGACGACGAGGAGGCCGGCGAAGATCCGGAAGACGGCGAGCGATCGGGTATCGATCGTGACTCGCCTCCGCAACGCCGCGGTGAGTTGCCGGTACATCTATCGAACCATTACCCGAAGCGATATGAAAACGCTTCGGGACCCCCACGTTGCCCGAAACGCGGGGTCCGTCTTCTTCGGCTCGTCGGAACGTCGTCCACGCAAAAGCAATAGTGAAGTGCCGAGAGCCGGACGGTACGGTATGGATCTCAGTTTTACGCCCGAACAGAAACAGATCACGGACATGGTTGCCGACTTCGTCGACGAGGAGGTCGTCCCGCGCGCCGCCGAGATCGACAGGACCGACGAGTTCCCCTGGGATCTCGTCGACCAACTCGCCGACCTCGGACTGTTGGGCATGCCGTTCCCCGAAAAGTACGGCGGTGCGGGCCTCGATTATCACGCCTACCCGGCCGCTCTAGAGGAGATCTCCAGAGGATCGGGCGGGCTCGGCACCATCGTCGCCGTCCAGATCTCGCTCGCCGGCAACATGATCTACCAGTTCGGCGACGAGGCCCAAAAGGAGGAGTACCTCACCCCGCTCGCCGAGGGCGAGGAGATCGGCGCCTTCGGGCTCTCGGAGGCCGGCGCGGGCAGCGACGTCCCCGCGATGGGGACGATCGCCGAGTCCGACGGCGACGAGTACGTCATCGACGGCGGGAAGCTGTGGATCTCGAACGGTTCGGTCGCCGACACGGTCGTCGTCTTCGCCAAGACCGACCCCGAAGCCGGGAACAAGGGTATCTCCTCGTTCGTCGTTCGCCCGGAGGAGGACGACGGTTTCATCGTCGAGGGAACGGAAGACAAACTCGGCGATAAGGGCTGTCCGACGGCCGAACTCCGCTTCGAGAACCTCCGGATCGACGCCTCGC
>CAZWZX010000278.1:267-2658 GCA_964638655.1 uncultured Natronomonas sp. | reverse complement strand
CGCCGAGGAGCATGAACACCCCGGCGGCGATGACCGTGACCGCCATGAATATCCCGGAGCTTCCCTGCGCTCCGAGCCCGAACACGCCCAGATCGTGTTCGCGGATGAAGAGGACGAGCGTCGCGAACAGCGCGCCGAGATAGACGAACAGAACGGCGAAGTTCACGAGGCCGACCGTCAGCGCCGGTAGGCTCGTGTCGACGTCCCACGGTTTCACCGATCGGTGTCCGTCCCCCTCGACGTGCGTTTCGGGGATGAAACGGTACGAGACCGCCGTCGCCAGAACGGCGAACGCGGTCGCGAGCGCGAACGCGGCGATGTTCCCGTACAGCTCGCTGACGATCCCGCCCAACACGACCCCTGTCGGGAAACCGAAGAGGACGCCGCCCCTGATGAGCCCCATGTTCGCACCCCGGGAGTCGCCGCTGCTGACGTCCGCCGCGATCGTGAGCGCGGTCGCGAAGACGAACGCGCTTCCGATCCCCCAGAGGACCCTCGCGCCGAGGAGCCACGCCGTGGGAAACGGCAGCAGGAAGGCGACGATGTAGCCGGCGGTACCGACGGTCTGGATCCCCATCCCGAGAACGAACGGGGTCCGCGTTCCGATCCGATCGACGAGCGAGCCGGCGGGGGCGTTCGCGACGAGACGCGTGAGGCGGTTCGCGCTCAAGATGACGCCGACGAGGAACGGCGAGATTCCCAGCACGGTTCCGAGGTTCGGGATGATCGGGAAGATCACGCCGCCGCCGAACCCGATGAAGAACGTGCTGACGACGACCGTCCCGACCACGATCGGGTTGTCGCCGAAGGGCTTCAGAAGGCTCCGGAAACGGCTATCCGCCACTTTCGGCCCCCTCAAACCCGATCGCTTCCGGTCGTACGCTCAAGACGGTTGGACCTACTTCGAGCGTTGAAAAGTGTGTTGCGACACGGAATAGCCCCGTGTTCAGGTCCCACTTCGGCCCGGTTCGTGCCTTTCCCGTCCCATATCCCGGCTTTTTACCTCCGGTCTTTCCGTCCCGCCTACTTTTTTGCCGTCGGGACCGGAGCGTCGACAATGGTCTCTGAACTGTTCGACGAAGACCGCTGGACCCCGATCACCGACGAGTTCGAAGACATCACGTATCACCGATCGACGGAGGCGGGCGCGGTCCGGATCGCCTTCGACCGCCCCGAGGTCAGAAACGCCTTCCGTCCGGAGACGGTCGACGAACTGTACACGGCGCTCGATCACGCGAAACGACAGACGGACGTCGGCTGTGTGCTTTTGACGGGGAACGGCCCCTCGCCGAAGGACGGCGGCTGGGCCTTCTGTTCGGGCGGCGATCAGCGGATTCGCGGCGACGCGGGATACGAGTACGAGGACGGGGAAAAGGAAGCGGGAAGCGAGGGCGAGGAACTTCGGAGCGCCCCGAGACTCCACATCCTCGAAGTTCAGCGACTGATCCGACACATCCCGAAACCGGTCATCGCCGTCGTCCCGGGGTGGGCCGTCGGCGGGGGCCACTCGCTGCACGTCGTCTGTGACATGACGCTCGCGAGCGAGGAACACGCGAAGTTCCTCCAGACGGACCCCGACGTGGCCTCCTTCGACGCCGGCTTCGGGTCGGCGTATCTCGCTCGCCAAGTCGGTCACAAGAAGGCCCGGGAGGTCTTCTTCCTCGGGAAGACCTACTCCGCCGAGGAGGCCGTCGAGATGGGGATGGCGAACGAGGCGGTCGCCCACGAGGAGTTGGCGGAGACCGCACACGAGTGGGCCGAATCGATCTGTTCGAAATCGCCGATGGCGATCCGGATGTTGAAATACGCCTTCAACATGGACTCGGACGGGCTCGTCGGCCAGCAGGTGTTCGCCGGCGAGGCGACGCGGCTGGGATATATGACCGACGAGGCAAAGGAGGGACGCGACGCGTTCAACGAGGGGCGCGAGCCGGAGTTCGATCGGTTCGAGTGGCACTACTGATCGAGTTCGGGACGGGGCGCTACCGGACGATCGTGACGGGGACGGACGCCCTGCGAGTGACCGTCTCGGCGACGCTCCCGAACAGCACTCGGCCGACGCCCGATCGGCCGCGGCTCCCCATGACGATCTGATCGACGTCGTTCGCCTCGGCGGCCTCGAGGATCGCTGCGGCGGGTTTTCCGGTCGCGAGGATCGTCTCGGCGTCGACCCCGTGTTCGGCGGCGACCTCCCGGGATCGCTCCAACAGCTCCTCGCCCTCTTCGCGTTTTTGCTCGAGGGCGGCCTGATACCCCTCGACGTCGAAATAATCGTCGCCGCCGTAGCTGTAGGAACTCACCGGGCTGACGACGTGGATCAGCGCGATCGTCGCTCCCTGAAGGTCGTCCAGAGCGTATTCGAGCGCCTGTTCGGACTCCTCGGAGCCGTCG
>CAZWZX010000278.1:0-257 GCA_964638655.1 uncultured Natronomonas sp. | reverse complement strand
GGCTCATGGCGGGCGATGGTCCGGCGTATATATAAGAGTCCCCGTCGGAACGCTCCGACGAGCGTCCGTTCGCGGTCGGAGCCGCAGTCGTCAGTTCCGATAGGTGGATCGGATCACGTTTCCGTTAGTGGATTGGGCGAGAAGCCCCACCCTCAAGGAGCGACCAACGGGAGCGAGTAGGGTGGGGATGAATCGTTCTGGAACCGACAGACCCCGTATTTATACGGCCGCCGCCCCGAAATTAGCCAATGACTGCG
>CAZWZX010000277.1:0-2683 GCA_964638655.1 uncultured Natronomonas sp. | reverse complement strand
GAGGCGGTTTTCGATCCGGTCGCCTTTCACAGTCGTCTCGAGTTCGAAGACGACGTCGGCCATGTGCTCGGTGGTGTCACGGAGCCTCGGGACGTCCCTACCGTCGAGACAGTGCAACACGGCGAGGCCACCGGTGTTGTAGATGTGGTTCTGGAGCTCGTTGAGAAAGTTCCGGAACCGGGCGGGGTCGCGCCGCTCGAGGACGTCGATCGGATCGACGATGAGGTTCGACGACTCCGGTAACGCGGCGACGAGTTTCGAGGCGTTATCCAGCGGCGCATCGCCGGTCACGTCCCGCACCGTCGGATCGCCCGTCCGCGTCGGCGCGTTCGAGATACTGTTTTTCACCGCGTCGCTGGTTCGATCCAAAGAGAGATACAGCGTTCCGCGGGCCGCGGTCAACTCATAGAGGAACAGTTCGGCCTGGCTCGCCGGGTCGGCCGTGAGCGCCACGATGCTTCCCTCCGGAATACCGCCCTCGAGTTGTCTATCGAGGGCGGCGATTCCCGTGTTGAGGCGCTCGCTCATCGTTCGAGAGGTTCGACGCCGACCCGATTAAACCTTCTGGCGAGTTTTTCGGGCGATTTCGTTCCGCTGTCGTTCGGAGTCGGCTTTAAACCACCCGTCCCGGAAGCGACGCTCGTAGCCGATACCGTCGGGATTCAAGGGGGTTCGGTTCCGATCCCCGTCAATGCGCCACGACCACCTGATCAGTGCGAAACAGCTCTCGCGTGGCGACATCGAGGACGTACTCGACCGGGCCGACGAGTTCGAAGCCGATCCGAACGGGGGGGCCGGAGCGCACTCCGATGCCCTTCTTGGACTGCTCTTTTTCGAGCCGAGCACCCGAACCAAGATGTCGTTCGACGCGGCGATGAAACGACTCGGTGGGGGAACGATCGACATGGGAAGCGTCGACTCCTCGTCGGTGAAAAAAGGCGAGAGCCTCGCCGATACCGTTCGGGTCATCGAGGGATACGCCGACGCGCTCGTTCTCAGACATCCCTCGGAAGGATCGGCCAAACTCGCCAGCGAGTTCGTCGACGTTCCCGTCGTCAACGCCGGTGACGGTGCCGGACACCATCCGACACAGACGCTTCTCGATCTGTACACCATCAGAAAAAACGCCGGGCTCGAGGACCTCACGGTCGGTATCATGGGCGATCTGAAATACGGCCGGACGGTCCATTCGCTCGCCCACGCGTTGACGAACTTCGATGTCGAACAGCGTTTCATCAGCCCGAAAAGCCTCCGATTGCCGCAGGGAGTCCGATACGACCTCAGCCGGGCGGGGGCGGACGTCCACGAACACACGGACCTCGAGGACGTCCTCGGGGAACTCGATGTGCTGTACGTGACTCGGATCCAGCGCGAGCGGTTCCCCGACGAGAACGAATACCGGAAGGTCGCGGGGGAGTACCGGATCGATGCCGCCACACTCGAGTCGGCCAAACCGGAGCTATCCGTGATGCATCCGCTTCCCCGCGTCGACGAGATCGCGCCGGAGATCGACGGGACCGACCACGCGACGTACTTCGAACAGGCACACAGCGGCGTCCCGGTTCGGATGGCGCTTTTGGATCACATGCTATGACTGACACAGAACTCCGCGTCTCGAAGATCGAAAACGGAACCGTCATCGACCACATCGCCGGCGGGCAGTCGCTCAACGTGCTTTCCATCCTCGGGATTGACGGTAGATCCGACGAGGAGGTAAGCGTCGGCATGAACGTCCCGTCGAACCGCCTCGGAAAGAAGGACATCGTGAAGATCGAAGACAGGGAGTTGAGCCAAAACGAAGTCGACGTGCTCTCTCTCATCGCGCCCGAAGCGACCATCAACATCGTCCGGTCGTACGAAGTCGTGGACAAACGACAGGTAATGCGACCCGAAACGGTTCGCGGTGTGCTTTCGTGTCCGAACGCAGACTGCATCACGGCGGCGAACGAACCGGTCGAATCGACCTTCGAGGTGCTCGAGGACGGCGTCCGCTGTACGTACTGCGGGACGATCGTCCGCGATTCGATCGCGTCGCATCTCGATTCGTCCTGAAACGGGGATCGGCGCCAGTAACGGGGGAAAAACTATGATGCCCGCGCCCGTCCTCCGTACTGTATGTCAAAGAAAGCACTCGCAGTCGTCCTCGTCGCCGCAGTCGTCCTGCTGTACGTAAAGAAACGATAACGAACGACGCCCCGACGTCCTCCCGAGCTATAACCGGAGTCTCGAAAAGAGCTCCTTAGCGTCCGCTCTCTCGGCTCGAAGGCCCCCGTGTGCACTCGAGCATCGTGATCTTGGCGCCACGACCGGGCCCCTTCGCTCAGCGCGCGCGGGCGGCAATCGGCCGTTCTTCCGAACGACTTACCCACGCCGAGAACCCAACACCGGTATGTACGGCGTCGTCACGCGAAACGAGGAGGAAGCCGAATGGCCCGACTTCGATCGGAGTTTCTACGAGGTGAAGGACGTCTCGGGACGGTCCGCCGAACCGATCGGATCGGCGGTGAGTATGGTCTCCTGTTTCGGCGACAACGCCGCGGCCGAGGAGAACCCCGATCTGGTCCCCGTCACGCCCGACGGCCAGCGTGCGACCCGTGAGCGAACGCACTTCGATTGGGCGTATATCTGCCCGACGCACGACGGCTACCGTGACGGATTGCTCGAAATAATCGAGGACTGTGTG
>CAZWZX010000276.1:0-2709 GCA_964638655.1 uncultured Natronomonas sp. | reverse complement strand
TCCACGCCGCGACGATGGTCGCCGCCGGCGTCTATCTGGTCGCCCGGATGTACGGATTCTACGCGCTGTTGCCGACCGTCCTCGCGATCATCGCCTTCGTCGGCGGCTTCACGGCGCTTTTCGCCGCGACGATGGCGGTCGTCAAAAACGAGATCAAGCAGGTGCTCGCGTACTCGACGATCAGCCAGTACGGCTACATGATGCTCGCGCTCGGGGCCGGCAGCTACGTCGCCGCGTTCTTCCATCTGACGACGCACGCGGTGTTCAAGGCGCTTCTGTTCCTCGGCGCCGGCTCGGTGATCATCGCGATGCATCACAACGAGAACATGTGGGATATGGGCGGACTGAAAGATCGAATGCGCGTCACGTATCTCACCTTCCTCGCCGGCTCGCTCGCGCTCGCGGGGATCTTCCCGTTCTCGGGCTTTTGGTCGAAAGACGAGGTGCTCTTCGATACCCTCGTCCACGCGCACGGCGGAAGCCCGCTGCTGTTCGGCGCCTACGCGATGGCGCTCGGGGCGGTCTTCCTGACCGGTTTCTACACGATCCGGATGGTGATGCTCACCTTCCACGGCGACCCCCGGAGCGACACCGCCGAAGACCCACACGGCGTCCGCTGGAACGTCAAACTCCCGCTCGGCGTCCTCGGGGTGCTCGCGGTCGTCGCCGGCGCGATCAACCTCGTCCCGGTCGAGAAACTTTCCGGCGGGGAACTGCAGGTCTCGTTCCTCTCGAGCTACCTCGGAGCGGACGTCGGGCTATTGACCCACAACGAACACTACGGGACCTTGCTCGCCGACTACGCCGGCTATCAGCCGGAATTTATCGGCAACGAGGTGACGACGGTTCTTCTCGGTGCGGGACTCGGGCTTGGCTTGGCGCTCCTCGGCGCCGGATCGGCGTACGGCCTCTATCGCGGTGCCTCGCCCGTCCGACACACGGAGAAACTCGGCGGCGTACGGACAGTTCTCATGCACAATTACTACCAGGACGAGTATCAGGTGTGGCTCGCGGAGGGACTGACGGTCCGGCTTTCGGCGGCCGCGGACACGTTCGATCAGGGAGTCATCGACGGGACCGTCAACGCGGTTTCGAGCGTGAGTCTCTTTATGGGCGGTCGGATCAGACGGATCCAGTCGGGGATCGTGACGAACTACGCGGCGCTCATCGTGTTGAGCCTGCTCGCGTTGCTCGTCGTCTTCGCGATCCTCGGGGGGTGGTTCTGAATGGTGATCGAAGCGCTCATCCTCGCGTGTCTGCTCGGCGCGGCGATCGTCTTCCTCGCCCCCGACCGGTACGCCCACAAACTCGCGTTCGGACTCTCCGTGCCGCCGCTTCTCATCTCGCTGTACATGTACCTGGCCTTCGACGGGAGCGGAAACGCCCTTCTCGGCGGCGATATCGCCTACGAGACGTTCGCCGAGTGGCTGCAGTTCGGCCCCTACGCGATCAACTACCACGTCGGTCTCGACGGGATCTCGCTGCCGCTCGTCGTCCTCTCGACGGTGTTGACGACGCTCGCCGTTCTGAGCGCGTGGACGCCGATCGACGAGCGCCAAAGCGAGTTCTACGGCCTGATCCTCTTTTTGGAGGGAAGCCTCGTCGGCGTCTTCGCCGCCCTCGATTTCCTGCTGTGGTTCGTCTTCTGGGAGGCCGTTTTGATCCCGATGTACCTGCTCATCGGTATCTGGGGCGGTCCGCGCCGGAAGTACGCCGCGATCAAGTTCTTCGTCTACACGAACATCGCCTCGCTGGTGATGTTCATTGGCTATTTCGCGCTCGTCTTCGGCCTCGGCGATGCGGTCTCCTCGACGGGGATGCCGGCCGTCGCCGAGGCGCTCCGGGCCGGACAGTTGGGGTATCTCGGAACGCCGGCCGCCGGAATCGCGCCCGATACCCTCGCCATGGCCGCCTTTCTCGCGATGTTCGTCGGCTTCGCGGTGAAGGTCCCGATCGTCCCCTTCCACACGTGGCTGCCGGACGCCCACGTCGAGGCGCCCACGCCGGTTTCGGTCCTTCTGGCCGGCGTGTTGCTGAAGATGGGAACCTATGCGCTGTTGCGGTTCAACTTCACGATGCTCCCCGAACAGGCAGCGACGCTCGCGATCCCGATCGCCGCGATCGCCGTGGTCTCGATCATCTACGGCGCCCTGCTCGCGTTGGCCCAGCAGGATCTCAAGCGGGTCGTCGCCTACTCGTCGGTCTCCTCGATGGGATACGTCATTTTGGGACTCATCGCCTACACGGTCTACGGCGTCGGCGGCGCGACGTTCCAGATGATCGCCCACGGGCTCATCTCCGGGCTGCTCTTCATGACGGTCGGCGTCTTCTACAACGCGACCCACACCCGGATGATCGGCGACATGTCGGGGCTGGCCGGGAAGATGCCGGTCACGGCGACCGTCTTCGTCGCCGGCGCGTTCGCCTACATGGGCCTGCCGCTCATGGCCGGCTTCATGGCCGAACTGTTCGTCTTCATCGGGGCGTTCGAGTCGACGGTCCTGCCGGCCGCGCCGCTTTTCACCGCCATCGCGATGTTCGGTATCGTGATCGTCGCCGGCTACCTGCTGTGGGCGATGCAGCGGTCGCTTTTCGGCCCCTTCAGACTCGAAACGGAGTACGAACTCGGTCGGGCACCGGTCCACGATATCGTCCCGATCGTGACGCTGCTGGTTCTCATCATCGCCCTGGGGGTCGCTCCCGACCTCT
>CAZWZX010000275.1:0-2750 GCA_964638655.1 uncultured Natronomonas sp. | reverse complement strand
CCGTACATCCGGGCGACCAGATAGACGCCGGCGGCGACCATCGTCGCGGCGTGGATCAACGCGGAGACGGGCGTGGGGCCCTCCATCGCGTCCGGCAGCCACGTGTGGAACGGGAACTGCGCGGATTTCCCGAGGACGCCGCCCAACACGAGCAGACCGAGCACCGAGAACCAGCCCTCCGCGGACAGCCCGAAGGTCTCGACGCTCGTTTCGCCGGCCAGCGCCGCCTCGGCCAGCGCCGGGAACCCGTCGCTACCGGCGAAGGAGACGGTGCCGAACGTCACGAGCACGCCGACGACGCCGATGAGGAAGAAGTAATCGCCGAACCGGGTGACGAGGAAGGCCTTCTTCGCCGCCGACGGCGGCGCGTCCTCCGTGAACCAGTGGCCGATCAGCAGGTACGAACAGAGTCCGACCAGCTCGAAGAAGATGAACGCCATGAGGAGGTTGTCGGCGATGACGAACGCGAGCATGCTCGCGGTGAAAAGCCCCAACCCGGCGTAGTATCTCGGGAGTCCGGGTTCGCCCTCGTCGTTCATGTATCCCAGCGAAAAGACGTGGACGAGGAAGGCGATGAGCGAGACGATGACCAACATCGCCGCCGAGAGCTGATCGATGAGGATGCCGAACGTGAGATCGAAGGTCGTCTCGGCGTCGACGAGCGTGTACCACGTCTGGTCGTGTGGCTCGCCCGTCAGCAAAAGCCACCCGAGCGTGACGAGCGAGAGCCCGAGCGTCGCCGCCGTCGCGAAGACCCCGGCGACTGCGCCCTTTTTCGGCATCCACTGTCCGAAGAACAGCGCGATCGCGAACGATGCGAGCGGGAGCAGAACGATCGCCGGCGCGAGTTCGTATATCAGAGCCATATTACCATTTGAGCGTTGCCGCGTCGGTCACGTCGACGTCGTCGAAGTTCCGGTGCAACACGAGTATGATGCCGATCCCGATCGCGACCTCCGCGGCGGCGAGTGCGATCACGAACAGCGCGAACGTCTGGCCGGTCACGTTCCCCCAGTAAAAGGCGAACGCGACCAGGTTGATGTTCGCGGCGTTCAGGAGCAACTCGACGCTCATCAGGAACATCAACGCGTTCCGCCGCGTCAGGATACCGAACAGACCGATACAGAACACGGCGGCCGAGAGTACGAGGTAATACTCGACCGGTACCGCTTCCAGAACCATCAGTCTCCGTCCCCCTCTTTTTTACCGAGCATGATCGCTCCGTCGAGGGCGGCATCGAGCACGACGGCGATCAGCACGAAGGAGACGAGAAAGCCCTCGCCCCCGATGTCGCCCGCCGGGAGGTTGAACATCGCGTAGCCGATGGAGGCGGTGACCGACCCGTCCGGAAACGGTCCGGCGGTTCCGAAACCCGAGGTGACGAACACCGCCGCGAGGAACGCGAACAGCCCCACGGCGAGCAGCCCGGCGGTCTTATCCCCCCGGTGAAGTCGCGGGCGCATCGTCATCGGGTTCCCCCCGCGTCGACGTCGGGATCCGGTTGTTGACCAACGAGCATGACGGCGAATGTGATCAACACGAGCACACCGCCGACGTACACGAGGACCTGCATTACCGCGATGAACTCGGCGCGTAACATTACGTAGTGGACCGCGACCGACAGGAGCGCGGCCCCCAAAAGCAGCGCCGAGTGCCACACGTCGCGGGCCAGTACGACCCCCAGGCTCGCCCCGACAGTCACCAGGGCAAACAGGATAAACGCCAGTGTCTCAAACGGTACTACAGCCATTAGGGGGTACTGCTCCCGGATGCCTTTTGAATATTTCCGTTCGCACCTATATCTTATAAACGACACGACAGAACGACCCCGGCGGCGACGGCCGGACGCCGGGCCGTCGCCGAAATTTGATCTAAATATAATGAACGATAATTATATATTCTCGGAGACACTAAGTATCGCATGGCAACCAGGACAGAAAAGCGGAAACCGAACGGCGAACTCGCGAACGCCGATTCCACCGATTCGGCGGTCGATGGGTCGGAATCCCTCGCCAACGTGCGTCCGGCCGTCCGGACGCTCGTGTCGTTCACGCCGTTCGCGCTGATGCTCGCCGGATGGCTGTTCTTCTGGATCATCAGCCTGCGCTTGCTTTTCCTCCAGGACCGTCTGCTCGAGTTTACTGTCGGTATCGGGCTCATGCTGCTCCCGATCGCCGGAATCCTCGGCTGGATGGCTCTGAAAGCGCGCCGTAGGACCGCCGTCGTTCGGCATTGAGGGGATCGGAGATGTCCGTCGTTACCGGAACGATGGAGCAGCAAAAACGGGTTCGACTACTGGTAGTCGAGTTCGCCCTCGCCCTCGCCGACCCACGCCTCCCGGTCGGGTTCGCGGGCGGCGAGGGGATCGATGTCGTTGTACCACGGGACGTTCTTCAGTTGCTCTTTGTTGTATGCCAGATCGTCCTTCGTGTCCCCGGTGAACTCGAAGTTCTGGGTCAGGAGGATCGCGTCGACCGGACAGACTTCCTCACAGAGCCGACAGTATATGCACTGTCCGATGTGGAGGTTGTACTGTTCGCCGTTCCGCATGTCGTCCGTGACGATCTGGATCGTGTCGTTCGGACAGACGTTCTCACACTGGCGACACCAGATACAGCGCTCCTGTGAGAACTTGTGGACGCCACGGAACCGCGGGGAGACCTCGGGGGTTTCCTCGGGGTACTGAACCGTGAATTTCTCGCCGTCCAGGGCGTGTTTCATCGTCGTTGCCATCGATTTGAGCATTCCGA
>CAZWZX010000274.1:0-2767 GCA_964638655.1 uncultured Natronomonas sp. | reverse complement strand
TATCTCGACACCTACGGGGTTACTGACGGGGTTGCGTTCGACGCACCCGAGGAACGGCTCACGTATCACGGCCACTGTAATCAGAAGGCGTTGAACCGCGACCACCACGCCCCCGCCGTCCTCGCTTCGGCGGGGTATGCGGTCGACGCGCTCGATTCTTCCTGTTGTGGGATGGCGGGCTCGTTCGGCTACGAGACCGAACACTACGACCTCTCGAAGGCGATCGGCGAGATCCTCCACGAGAAGATCGAGTCGAGCCCCGGCGGAACGGTCGTCGCGCCCGGCGCCTCGTGTCGCTCACAGCTCTCCGAGGACGACTTCGAGGGCGAACGCCCCGCCCATCCGGTCGAGAAGATCCGGGAAGCGCTGGGTTGACCCACCGGAAGCCGCCACGCTTTTAGCCGGCAGGACGCCTACCGGGCGGTATGCCCAGACCACGCGAGGCGTTCGACGACCTCCGGGCGTTCGAGTTCCGGGAGCCGGCGGAGGTACTCGAGAGGGAATCGCTCTATACGGTCTACGAGATCGCCCGCCTGCTGCAGGGGGTCGATCCCGGCGCCGAACTCGAACCGGCGACGGAGGATATCCTCCTCGATTGGGCCATCCCGTGGATGCTCGACCACAGCGAGGCCTTCGTCTTCGCCGAACCCGAAGCTGACGACGAACCGGGGTACTACGGACTGAAATGAAGCTGCTCGTGACCGGTAGCGCCGAGGTCGACGCGGGGAAGACGACGTTCACGACCGGACTCATCGATCGGACTGAGACCCGCGGGTACAAGCCCCGGGCCGGGAACGGGTACTGGTACGACCAGGACGATTACCGCCGATCGGTCGAGACCGGGCGGCTCTACGGGAAGGACGCGAAGAGGATCGCGGCGGCGACCCCCGGCGACGTCCGTCCCGAGGCGATCAATCCGATCCATCGGCTGTGGTTGCCGACGCCGGGCCGCGGGAAAGGGGTGCTCGGCCGCGATGGACAGCGGTTCCTCTTCGACCGCGTGACGCTCGAGGAGGATACGTACCTCAGCAACGGGGCGGTCGAGATCCCGCCGGCGGCCCGGCGCGCGTTCCCGCTCTCGGACGCGCCGGCCGTCGAATCGCTCGAGGAACTCAACCGACTCATGGCCGACCGCCACGCCTCCGCGCTCGAGGCGCTGGCCGAGGAGATCGAATCGCGCGAGGCGGCGATCGTCGAATCCTACTCCGACATCGCCCGGCCGCTCTCGTCGTTCTCGCCCGACGGTGTCGCGGTCGTCGAGCCCCGTCGGTGTCGGATCTACGACGGCGAGCGCTACGCGAAGGCCTGTGAGGTGGCGAGCGGTAGCGCCCACGAGGGGCGACTCGAGGAACGCGTCGACCACGTCGTCGAGCTGCTGGATCCGGTCGCGTCGGTAGCGTTGCCGGCGCTTTCGAGCGACGAGCGGAACGACCCGACCGTCGTTGCCGAGGCGTACGCGACGGCGTACGGCGAGCTGATCGAAACAGCGTAGCGATCGACGAACCCCGAGGCGTTCGGTGATTCCCGAACGAAAACGAGGGGGCTACGGGCGGACACCCGAGCTTTTCAGTACGGGCCGGTTACGGGTCTGTAGCTAACTATGACCGACGACTCGCCGACCAAGGTGGCCATCGCCTGTCAGGGCGGGGGAAGCCACACCGCGTTCACCGCGGGCGTTCTGAAGGGATTGCTCCGGGAGTGGGACGAACGGTACCGACTCGTCGGGATCAGCGGCACCTCCGGCGGCGCGTTCAACGCGCTCGCGGTGTGGTACGGTCTCGTCACCGCCGACGAGGACGAGGCGATCAGGCTCCTCGATTCCCTCTGGGGCGATCTCAAAGCCGAGGGGGCCTTCGACCGGCTTCTCAACGACTGGGTCGTCGGCCTCTCCCGGCTCGGGAACACGGGGCTTCCGGTCCCGCAGATTAGCCCCTACCAGGCGCCGGGCGCACGGCTCGGACAAGAGCAGGTCCGGGAGCTCCTCGAACGACACATCGATTTCGACGCGGTGCCGGAACTGTGTGCACACACGGCGCCGGAGCTCGTGATCGGGACCGTGAACATCAACGCCGGGATCTTCGAGACGTTCACGAACGAGGACGTGACACCCGATTCGGTGCTCGCCTCCGCGGCGGTCCCGAGCCTGTTTCCGGCCGTCGAGATCGACGGTCATTACCACTGGGACGGACTGTTCAGTCAGAACCCGCCGATCGACGATCTGTTGACCGTCCCCGTCGAGCGGAAACCCGAGGAGCTGTGGGTGATCCAGATCAACCCACAGAGACGGGCGGGCGAGCCGACGACCCTCGAGGAGATCGCCGACCGTCGCAACGAACTCTCCGGGAACATCTCGTTAAATCAGGAGCTGCGGGTCGTCGAGCGGGTCAATCGCTGGATCGACGAGGGACATCTCCCTGAAAGTGACTTCACGAAAACGGAGATAGAACGGATCCAGCTCGAATCGCCGTACAGCAGTTCCTCGAAACTGGATCGAACGCCGGAGTTCATCGACGACCTCATCGAACTCGGCGAACGGAAGGCGGCGGCGTTTTACAGAATGCAAGGAGAATGCCCCGGGGCTTGACCCCGGGGTTGAATCCGACAACTCTTGACACAAACCATTAAGTAAACATATCTTCAATCGAGAGACAGCGATGGAGTACAGTCACCGCTACCCCGCATATCCGACACAAGAGGTAGCGACTGAACTGGAACATCACATCGACATTCATCGCCAAGCGTACAACTACACCCGGTACGAGTACGA
>CAZWZX010000273.1:0-2777 GCA_964638655.1 uncultured Natronomonas sp. | reverse complement strand
TCGATATCGATCCGGTGGCCCGTCGGCTCCGTCTCGGATTCGGTCGGCACGCTGATCTCAAGGACGCCGTTGTGGTAGCTCGCTTCGATCCCCTCTATCACGACGTCGCCGGGGATCCGGACCGATTCGTTGACACGTCGGGACCACTGCTCGCCGTCGTCGCTTCCCTCGTGTCGGGCCTCGATAGTCAGCAGGCCGTCGTCGAACCGGAGGTCGATCTCTTCGGTTTCGAACCCCGGCAAGTCGGCGTGGACGAGATATCCCTCGTCGTCGGCCTCCATGCGAACCGGAACGCCGGTGCCGTAGCCGACGTCGAAATCGAAGCGGTTCTCGGCCATCGAGTGTCGCATCTCGTCGAACAGGCGGTTCATCTCGTCGATTACGGTCGTTCGTTTCATGGTTCTTCGATCGTACAAAGGATCTATGAGGTATTAAACACCGCTGGAGCCGTGATAGCAGCCGTCCGAACGTTCACCGAGGTATATAAACAGCGTCGTCGGGCCTCCGCCCGGATCACAACGACCTTGTCGATCGGGGCTGTTTGACCGGACGTGCAGCGTTCCGTTCCACTGCCCGGATCGCTTTCGAACGTCGCGCCGGGGGCATGGCGCTACGCTCGCGTTCCGCTTTTCGCCGCGTTACCGTTGGCATTTATAAATCCGCCCCTCGCCGTCGGCTGTCTGCTCGTCGCGGCGGGTGTCCTGTGGTTTCACCGCGACCCGGAGCGCTCTCCGCCGCCGTCCGGTGTCGTCGCCCCCGCGGACGGTCGGGTGTCCGTCCTCCGAAGCGAGGGCGATCGGATCCGTCTCGGCGTGTTCATGAACGTGACTGACGTCCACGTGAACCGGGCGCCGATGGGGGGAACGGTCAGGGACGTCGAACACACGCCGGGAAAGCATCTGCCGGCGTTCACGAAGGAATCGGAGCGCAACGAGCGCGTCCGCATCGATTGCGGGGAGATCGAAGTGACGCTCATCGCGGGTGCGATCGCTCGCCGGATCCATCCCTACGTCGATCCCGGCGACGACCTCGAACGCGGCGACAGAATCGGTCACATCTCGTTCGGCTCTCGGGCCGACGTGTTGCTCCCGCCGCGCTACGAGGAGGGCGACGTCCGCGTCGAACGCGGCCAGCGCGTCCGGGCGGGCGAGACCGTCCTCGCGGCCCGTCCGGACGCATAATCGGCTCCCTTTTGCATCCGGCCGACCAACGGCCGCCAATGGCCGACCGAAGCGACATCGCGCCCGAGACGCTCCAGGTATCGCTCGAAGCCGAAGGCGTCGAAGTGGCGTATCTCGACGGCCGATCGGTGTTCTACCACGGTGTGCCGGAGAAACGCGAGGGGAACGTCGTCTGTCCTCCGGGTCGGGACGTCCACGTGCTCGTCACCTCGCCGAACGGAACCGAGGGGGTGATGGTGTACGTCAACGACCGGAGCACCCACGACGACATCCTCGAATCGACCGGCGTCGGACGGGTGATACTCGAACGCGGCGAGGGGACGTCGCTTTTCCCGGGCGTCGAGGCCGAAAACCACGGTTATCGAGTCGAAGTGACGGCGGATCCGGAGACCGCCCAGGGCCGAGTGTTCGTCTTCGCGGAGGATCAGACCGGCGAGGCGGCCTACGAACTCGTCGCCGAAACGGGAGCCGACGAAGCTGAACCGACGGAGGGCGAGTGATGCCCCTCAAAAAGGGGTGGGAGTCGCTCGACCGGTCGACGATCGGGTCGGTTCCGGATCGGTACGGGATCTACGAGCTCGGCGACGCCGACGGGACCGTCCTCGCCGTCGATCACGGTCCACTGCGGAGCGAACTCAAGGAAGCGCTCGCCTACGGTGACGGGGCGAAGGTCCGGTGGCGGACGACACAGAACCGAACCGAGGCCGAACGGCTGGTCGAAGAACACCGGGACCGGCTCGCCGGATAGCTCACTGGATGTAACTCGGCTCTTCGGCGTCGCAGTTCTCCTCGTGTTGGTCGGCGTCGCCGCGGTCGTCGAACAGCAAGCCGCATTTTTCACACTCGTACCAGGTCGTCCCGTCCCGCTCTGTGGTCGCGACCATACACGGGTGTGGGATATGCCGGCGTATAACGGTTGTCCCGTCGCCGCCAGCGGAACCGTAAAGCCGCCGGCGGACCGACCACGTCACATGCCCCGGCAGGTCACCCTGACGGTAACTGGCGCGGAGAAACGGGATGCGGGCCGTGGCGTCGCCCGCCTGCCGGATTCCGCGCGGCGAGCGCTCGGCGTGTTGAGCGGCGAGACCGTCGTCATCGAGGGCGAACGGTCGACCGTCGCGAAGGTTTGGCCCGCGGGCGGGTCCGACGGGACCGTCCGGATCGACGCCGAAACGCGCGCCAACGCCGGCGTCAACATCGGCGAAACGGTCACCGTTGCCCCGATTTCGGTCGCCGAAGCCGACCGGGTCGTCGTCGAGACACCGGTCAGCGCCGACGACGAGCTGCTCGAGGCGATCGCGGCCGACCTCAGGGACCGACCACTCCGGACCGGCGAGACGGTTCGACTGGAACGCCCGGGCGTCCGGGTGAACGTCGCCGAAACGGTCCCCGACGGGACGGTCCGCGTCACCGGTAACACGACCGTTCGGGTCAGGGAACGTGACGATGGCCCGGCGGGAGAGAACCCCGCGACGCGGTCGTCGTCCGCGGAAACGGGCGAACCGGATCCGGACCCGGATCCGGCACCGGCGTCGTCGGCGACCTACGAGGACATCGGCGGGCTCGACGAGGAGTTAGAGCAGGTCCGCGAGATGA
>CAZWZX010000272.1:0-2912 GCA_964638655.1 uncultured Natronomonas sp. | reverse complement strand
GCACAGACGGCGTCGGCGCCCCACTCGCGGACGTCGAGGGGGTGTTGGCCGACCGTCTGGACGGCGTCGACGACGACCAAGGCGCCGGCGTCGTGGGCGATCTCGACCGCCTCGGCGACCGGCAGCCGCGTCCCGTGGAGCCAGCTCTCGGAGCTCAGACAGACGAGTTTCGCCCCCTCGACGGCCTCGCGGTACTCGGCCATCGGCAGCCGGCCGTCGGGACAGGAGAGCGTCGTCACCTCGACGCCGTCGTCGGCCAACCGTCGCCACGGCAACACGCCCGAAGGGTGCTCGAAATCGGTGCGAACGACCCGATCGCCGGAATCCCACTCGACGGCGTTGGCGATCCGGCTGATCCCGTCGCCGGTCGAATCGACCAAAGCGATATCGTCCGGTTCGGCACCGATGTGACCCGCGATCGCGGTTCTGGCTTCGGCCGCGAGATCGGCGGCGGCGGTGTAGTGATCGACCGAGCAGACGTCGAACTCGTGGCGCCGCTGGGCCTCGGCGACCGCCTCGACGACCGGGGCGGGGCTCGGGCCGCTGGCACCGGTGTTCAGGTAGGCGCACGACTCGCAGG
This sequence comes from uncultured Natronomonas sp., assembly GCA_964638655.1. Classification (GTDB taxonomy): domain Archaea; phylum Halobacteriota; class Halobacteria; order Halobacteriales; family Haloarculaceae; genus Natronomonas. The sequence continues at coordinate 2,332 of CAZWZX010000272.1, read as the reverse complement.
CGGGAATCTCGGCACGGAGATCGCTCGGGTCCATGGGCCGGCTTCGGGCGGAGCTGGAAAAAGTCCCCGCATCGAGGGGTCGTCCATGATCCGATCCGGAAGGCGAGACGGTTCGAAGGGGACCGAGCACCGCTACTTCGTTCCGACGACCGGGGGTCGCGAGCGCGCGGACCGACGGAATCAACTCGATCGGGTCCGAGAGGCCGGGTATGCCGACGGTCACGACGGACGGGACGACGCTCGAATACGAACTGTCCGGCGGGGGGCGACCGACGGTCGTCTTCCTCGCCGACGTCGGTTTCGGACCGTGGATGTGGGGCTGGCAGGCGCCGGGACTTGCGGGGCCGTACCGGGCGCTCGTCTACGCGACCCGTGGCACCGACGGCTCCGATCGAAGGGAACCGTACACGATCGATCGGTTCGTCGCCGATCTCGAGGCGATCCTTTCGGACGCCTCGATCGACCGAGCGCATCTCGTCGGCGCGGGGCTCGGCGGAATGGTCGCACTGCGGTACGCTCGAACGCACGGTAGAGCGCGATCACTGTCGCTTTTCGGCGTCCCGCCGTCCGGCGGTCGGATCGACGGCGACGCGCTCGCCGCACTCCACCCGGACGATCGTTCGCGGCTCCGATCGTCGCTTTCGCTCGCCGTTAGCGATCGGTATTTGGCCGAATCCGGACTCGTCGACCGGATCGTCGAGTGGCGACACGACGAGGACGCGGTCGGCGAGGCGCTCGAGGGACACCGGTCGTCGGCGCTCGGGTTCGAGACCGGAACGCTCTACGAGCTGTCGCTTCCGACGCTCGTCTGTCACGGGACCGACGATCCGATCGTTCCGATCGCGGCCGGACGGGAGTTAGCCGAGAGCCTTCCCCGGGGGCGATTCGAGGCCGTCGAGGGGAAGCGGTGCTGTTATATCGAACACGCCGGAGCCGTGACGGATGCGGTCGACGGGTTCATCGACGGCGTCGAGTCGGACGGTGACTGATGGGGCCGGTCGATTTCGCCGAAGGATTCGTGAGCGAGCGCGGAAACCACAGTCGCCGGAGAGGAGTGAAGTTCCCCGGGAATCGAGCCCCGAGGCACTCGGCCTGCTCCACACACAGGTTTCTGTTCGCATGTCGAAGTGTCAAATTGTGTGGGGAGCCGAAAGGATTCAATTGATCACCTGAAATCAAAAAATAATACGGGACAGTAAGCAAGGGGTATATCCGTCCGAACGCCTCACTTCGGGTATGACCTTCGACGTCGACTCCTGGCGTGCGGAGCTACAGTCCCACCGCGAACAGAAAGACGAGCAGTTCGGCGTTCCACACTCCTCGCCGCTGGGGCCGGAGGACCGCCGCGATTTCGACGGGCTCGATTACTTCGACCCCGATCCGGCCTACCGCGTCGAGGCGACCGTCGAACTCGACGGGAGCGACGAGACGGTACCGATGGAGACAAACGCCGACGGCGAGGAACTCTACGAGCGGGCCGCCGTGCTCCGCTTCGAGGCGCCGGATCAACGCGGCGAGACGGACGAGCACACGCTCGTCGGCTACCGTCGCGTCGATCAATCGGAGGGATCGCTCTTCGTCCCGTTCCGCGATAAGACGACCGGCCAACAGACCTACCCTGGAGGGCGATACATCGAACTGCACTACGACGGCGAACTCGAGGACGGCGTCACCTTCACGCTGGATTTCAACCTCGCGTACAACCCCTTCTGTGCCTACAGCGCGGCCTACGAGTGTCCGCTACCGCCGCGGGGGAACTGGCTCGAAATCGCCATCCCGGCCGGCGAACGGTACGAAGCGTAGCGACCGAGGCGCGCGTCAGAAACCCGTATAGTGGTCCGGGGCGAACCGGACGGTATGGAACTGGTCTCCGTCGCGGCGCTCTCGGAAAACGGGGTCATCGGCCGTTCGGGCGAGCTTCCTTGGGAATCGATTCCGGCCGACAAGGCCCAGTACAGACGCCGGATCGCGGACGATCCCGTCGTTCTTGGACGGCGGACGTTCGAGTCGATGCTCGATGACCTGCCGGGCCGGGTACAGATCGTGTTGAGTCGAAGCGAGCGGAACTACGGCGTCGACAGCGCGGTCCACGCCGACGGGGTCGAGACGGCGATCGAGCGGGCGAAATCGTTCGGTGCCGACACCGCCTACGTCATCGGCGGCGGCGCGGTGTACGAACTGTTCCAGCCGCACGTCGACCGGATGCTGTTGAGTCGCGTCCACGGGACCTACGAGGGCGACACCTTCTACCCCGAGTTCGACACCGCCGAGTGGGAACTGACCGACGAGACGGCGTACGATCGGTTCACGCTGGAGGAGTGGCGGCGACGAT
>CAZWZX010000271.1:0-2914 GCA_964638655.1 uncultured Natronomonas sp. | reverse complement strand
TCAGAAATCCCGCGAAATTAAGATCCGGTAATTCACTTACTGAGGGGTCGAAATAATGTCGGCAGCAATTGGTTCACATTCTTGATCGTCGAACTGGACAGAACGGATCGCGCTTAGCGGTGCTCGGACGGATCCACTTCGGCTCCCTTGGAGATCGCGATCCAGGCGCAGTCCGGCTCGGGGCCGGCGATGATGTACATCGGTGTTCCGTCGACGACACCGTGTGTACTCATCGTCTCGGCGACCGGTTCGTCCGGTGTGTCGCCGAACGTACCGCGTCGCTCCGTCGGTTCACCGCCCCGCCGATTCGTCCGATCGTCGTTCATATCCTTTCATACCCCCGTGGGACACGCTGACGTGTGATCCCGCGGATGGTATAAGTACACGCCGCCTTCGAAAGCAGTAGCCGGGGGCTAACGCTTCCGAGCGGAGCTATAGCGCCTCCGGAAGTCGATATTATAACGGCATCGGGCCGCGGTCGCCCTCGCTGTCGGACTGTCGCGCCCGCGAGAGCAGCTCCGAGACCGGCGGGCCGTACTCATAGCCCGGGACGATCCCCTCGACGTAGGTCCCTTCGACGTACTCGGCGATCGCCTTCGCGATCCCCGGAACGCGGTCGGCGTTGCCGAACTCGAACTCGAAGACCGCGACGGCGTCGCCCGCCTCCTCGATGACGCGGCGGTCCTCGAAGTCGAGATCGCCCCGGACGGCCATCGAAGCGTCCTCCAATCGGAGTTCGTACGTCTCGAACCAGCCGTCCTCGACGGCCGACCCGACCGGTCCTTCAGCGGCGTTCGAAAGCATCGGCGCCCGGACCTCGAGCGTGTAGGCGAGTTCCCATCCGTCGGTCTCGGTGGCGGTCACGCGGCTGTCGAACTTCGTCGTCGTCACGGCGAAGTACGCCCCGTCGCGCTCGAAGGCGTCGTGGGCCTCGAACGCCCGGACGGCCCGTTCCGGAAGCTCGTTCGTCATTGTCTCTCCGTAGGTGGCTGTGACTCAAAAGCCCGTCGAGAGCCCGATCAATCCGAAAAGAGGCTCGTGTGAACCGGCGCGAACTCGTCGCCCTCGTCCACCTCCTCCGTGTCGGTGACGGATTTTCCCCGAACGCCGGCATCGAGGAAGTCCGCGACCGGCGGGCCGACCCGGTCGGGTTCGACGAGGAAGGCGTCGTGGCCGTGATCGGAGTCGATAACGTGGTGGGCGGTGTCGGTGTCGTTCGCCCGGAACGCCTCCGCGAGCGCCTCCGACTGGCCGACGGTGAAATGCCAGTCGCCGGTAAAGGAGAGCATGAGTGCCTCGCCGTCGAAGGCCGCGAGCGCGTCCCTGTCGCTCTCGTAGCCGGAGGCCAGATCGTAGTTGTCCATCGCCCGCGTCAGGTAGAGGTAGGCGTTGGCGTCGAAGCGGGTCGCGAACTTCTCGCCCTGATAATCGAGATACGATTCGACCTCCCGATAGGGGAAAAAGCCGGCGGCCGGATCCATCTCGAAGGTGTCGCGCCCGGCGTCGATCCCGGCCGACCGGCGGCCGAACTTATCGGCCATCGACGACTTCGAGAGATACATGATGTGGCCGATCTGGCGGGCGATCGCGAGCCCCTTCGTCGGCCGCTCGTCCCCGTAGTAGTCGCCGTCGTTCCAGTTCGGGTCCGTGGTGATCGCCCGCTGGGCGATCGCGTCGAGAGCGAGACACTGGGGATCGAGTCGGGCGGCCGCGGCGATGATGACGGCGCGATCGAGGTGATCGGGGTGGCGTTTGACCCACTCCAGAACGTTCATTCCGCCGACGGAGCCGCCGACGACGGCGTGGAGATGCGGGATCCCGAGGTGATCGAGCAGCGCACGTTGGGCGCGCGTCCAGTCGGCGACGGTGACCGCCGGGAACGCCGTCCCCCACGGCTCGCCGGTCTCGGGGTTTTCGGTGGGCGGGCCCGACGAGCCGTAACACGAGCCGGGAACGTTCGCTCAGACGACGTAGTACTCGGTCGTATCGATCGCCTTCCCGGGGCCGACGATGTCGTCCCACCACGCGTGGGCCTGCCCGGCCGTGTCGGTCCGGCGGCGGCCGCCGGCGACGTGGGCGCTGCCGGTGAGGGCGTGGCAGACCAACACGGCGTTGTCGCCGGTGAACTCGCCGTAGGCCTCGTAGGCGATCTCCAACTCGGGGATCGACTCGCCACACTGGAAGGTGAACTCCCCGAGCGAGGCCGTCTCCGGGCCGGCCGTTCCGTCCGTATCGCTCATAACGCCCCCTCGAGGTCCGCGATGATATCGGCTACGCTTTCGATGCCGATCGAGAGCCGAACCATCTCGGGGGCGACACCGCTTTCGCGCTGTTCGGCCTCGCTCAACTGGGCGTGCGTCGTCGAGGCCGGGTGGACGACGAGCGTTCTGGCGTCGCCGATGTTGGCGAGGAACTTCGCGAGTTCGGTGTCCTCACAGAGCCGTTTGGCGGCGTCGTAGCCGCCCTCGAGACCGAGCGCGATCATGCCGCCGTAGCCGCCCTCCAGATATTTCGAGGCGAGGTCGTGGGTTTCGTGTTCCGGAAGCCCGGGGTAGGCGACCCACGAGACGGCCGGGTGATCCGCGAGATGCTCGGCGACAGTCTGGGCGTTCTCACAGTGACGCTCCATCCGGAGCGGCAGGGTCTCGACGCCCTGCATCGTCACCCACGCGTCGAACGGGGACTGCTGATCGCCGAGGCTCCGCGCGCCGCGTTGGCGGGCCGCCATCGTCAGCGCCCGGTCGCCGAACCGCTCGGTGAAAACGATCCCGTTGAACGCGGGGTTGGGGGCGGCGATCTCGGGGTACTTTTCGGGGTACTCCTCGAAGGGGAAAGAGCCGTCGGAGACGAGGATCCCCCCCAGCGTCGTTCCCGACCCGTGGATCCATTTCGTCGTCGAGTCCCAGACGAGGTC
>CAZWZX010000270.1:0-2951 GCA_964638655.1 uncultured Natronomonas sp. | reverse complement strand
TCCAGATCGAGATCAACGAGGACACCGGCGAGCACCTCATCTCCGGGCAGGGCGAGCTCCATCTGGAAGTGATCACCCAGCGTATCGAGCGCAACCAGGGGATCCCGGTCAACACCGGCGAACCGATCGTCGTCTACCGCGAGGCGCCCCAGAGCGAGTCGCGGGAGGTCGAGGGGCGATCGCCGAACAACCACAACCGGTTTTACATCACCGTCGAGCCGCTCGGTGGGGACATCGTCGAATCGATCAAGCTCGGCGACGCGTCGATGGACATGCCCGAACTCGAGCGCCGCGAGGAGCTGATCGAGCGGGGGATGGACAAAGACACCGCCCAGAACGTCGAGCACATCTTTAACACGAACGTCTTCATCGACGACACGAAGGGGATCCAACATCTCAACGAGACGATGGAGCTCGTCATCGAGGGCCTCGAGGAAGCCCTCGAGGACGGTCCGCTGGCCGCCGAGCCGGTCGAGGGAGCCCTCGTCCGCCTGCACGACGCACGGCTCCACGAGGACGCCATCCACCGCGGTCCGGCACAGGTCATCCCGGCAGTCCGCCGTGCGGTCCACAGTGCCCTGATGGACGCCGAAATCAAGCTGCTCGAGCCGATCCAGGAGGTCCGGATCGACGTGCCGAACGAACACATGGGCGCCGCATCCGGCGAGGTTCAGGGTCGTCGCGGCCGCGTCGACGACATGTACCAGGAGGGCGATCTGATGGTCGTCGAGGGGATCGCCCCTGTCGACGAGATGATCGGTTTCTCCTCCGATATCCGGTCGGCGACGGAGGGTCGTGCCTCGTGGAACACCGAGAACGCCGGCTTCCGCGTCATGGCCGATAACCTCCAGCCGGAGATCATCGAGGAGATCCGCGAGCGGAAAGGCATGAAGCTCGAATTGCCCGAGCAGGTCGACTACTTCTGATCTGCTCGCTGTGGATTCGTTCCTGACTCTCGTCCGAGTTCGGGTCGAATCCGGGGGCCGAGGTCTTTCCCGGAGCGACAGAAAAATTAATAAACGCAGGTGACCCTGTTTCGGATGTATGATGCGGAGCACCGACCCCGGGATCGTCCCCGCCGGTAGCGGTCGCTCCGAGAACACAGTCATCGGTGTCCGCGGTATTATTGGGGCTCCTCAGTAGCCCCACTATCACACTGTTTCTCGATCCGGTTCGAAACGCCCGATAATCACCCCTGTCGCCGGTGTTCCGGCGACGCCATCGATCTACCGAACTGATGTCAAAGCCTACGACCGCTGCCGAAGAACCGACCGACGAATCGCACGGACGACCAGCGACGACCGACGCCGACATCGGAAGCGCGATTCCGGAAGCCGCCGGCGTCGAGTCCGTTTCCGTAAATGACCGCGTTCATATATCCCGCGGCCTTGAGTTGGAACAATGAGTGAACGCCTGGAGGTGAGCCGATGAGCGAAGCGAGACGGCGATCGTACACGGTCCGACTGGAACTGGTCGACGAGCCGGGAGAGCTGCTCAACGCGCTCGAGCCGATCGCGGCAAACGGCGGGAACCTCCTGTCGATCTTCCACGAACGTGGGAACTTGACGCCACGCGGACATATTCCCGTCGAGGTCGATCTCGAGGCGACCGAAACGCAGTTCGAGACGATCGTGGGCGCGCTTCGGGATGCGGGGATAAACGTCATTCAGGCGGGCTCGGAGCGATACAGCGAGGAGCTGACGGTCGTTCTCGTCGGGCAGCTCGTCGAGACGGATCTCTCCGATACCCTGAGCGGGTTCAGAGAGTGTGGCGGGGTGTCCGTCACCGACCTGTCGCTGTCGGCACCCGCAGGCACCGAGGGGCCCTCGAGCGCACGGGTACGGTTGGTCGCGAGCGAAGGGCGGACAGAGAAGGCGCTATCGACGGTTCGAACAATCGCCGAGCGAAAGGAGCTTCGGGTCATCGAGCCGCTCATGGAGGGATCGGCATGAAACTGGCTGTACTCGGCGCCGGTGCGGTCGGTGCCTCCGTCGTCGAACTTGCCGGCGAGTACGGTCACGACGTCGTCGCGGTCACCGATTCGAGGAGTGCGGCCGTCGACGACGGCGGTCTCGATACCGGAGCCGTTCTGTCCCGAAAGCGGAACGACGGGTCGGTCGGCGGCGCCGATCCCGAGGCGGCTTTCGAGACGGACTACAACGTCCTCGTCGAGGCGACGCCGACCACGCTCGGCGACGCCGAACCCGGCTTTTCACACGTTCGTCGAGCGCTTTCGGACGATCGACACGTCGTGCTCGCGAACAAGGGACCGATCGCCGAACGATACGACGAGATCCGGGCGCTCGAGGCGGATTCGGGCGGGACTGTCCTCTTCGAGGCGACCGTCGGCGGCGCGATCCCGATCCTCTCGACGATCGCCGATCTCAACGGACAGGTGACTGCGGCTCGCGGCGTGCTCAACGGGACGGCGAACTTCATCCTCAGCCGGATGGCCGCCGAGGGGCTCGATTACGAGCACGTGCTAGCGGAGGCCCAGGATCTCGGGGTCGCGGAGGCCGATCCCGCCTTCGACGTGGAGGGAACCGACGCGGCGCTGAAATGTGTCATCCTGGCGAACGTCCTCTACGAAGACACGTACTCGCTTTCGGACGCCGAAGTCGAAGGGATCGACGACTTGCCGGGAAGCGCCCTCGAGTTGTCCGCCGAGGACGGCCGGACGATCCGGCTGGTCGGCGAGGTCTCCGACGGCGAAGTGCGGGTCGGCCCCCGGCTCGTCCCCGAAAACGGGACGCTGGCGGTGTCGGGAACGCTGAACATCGCCCAACTGGAGACGACCCACGCCGGACGATTGAACATCTCCGGACGCGGGGCCGGCGGCCCTGAGACCGCGAGCGCGGTGTTGGCCGACATCGGGCGACTCCCTTCGGAATGACATCCTCCGCGCCGTGAACGGCGCGGTTTCCTCCGTGGGAGTCTCAGCCGGTCTACGA
>CAZWZX010000269.1:0-3002 GCA_964638655.1 uncultured Natronomonas sp. | reverse complement strand
GACATGCAGGTGATGGATCTCGAAACCTACGAGACGATCACGATGCGCATCCCCGAGGATCTCGATCCCGAATCGGACGACGAGATCGAGTACCTCGAGTTCGAGGGCCAACGGAAGGTCGTCTGAACGCCCCGCCTCATGGCCGAATTCCCCGGCGCGAGCGCTCCCCTAGACGGTGCTGAGTACGCGGTCGTCGGCGCGCCGCTGGACGTTTCGACGACGTTCCGCCCCGGAGCGAGGTTCGGCCCGGACCGGATCCGACAGTTTGCCCGACCCTTCGACGATTACGACCGTCGGACCGGTTTTCGCTTCTCCGATCTCGTCGCCGACGACGGTAACGTGACCGCTTGGGACGACACCGCCGAGTATCTCCAGTTCCTCGAGGGAACGCTCTCTGATCACCACGATGCCGGCCGGTTGCCGCTGCTCGTCGGCGGCGAACACACTGTCACCGTCGCCGGGGTTCGCGCCGCCGATCCCGACGTCTACGTCTGTCTGGACGCCCATCTCGATCTCTACGACTCCTACGCCGGAAACGAACTGTCACACGCGACCGTCACGACCCATGCTCTGGAGACTGCGAATCGCGTCGTTTTGCTCGGCGCCAGAACCGGCAGCGAAACCGAGTGGAACCGTGCGGGGCAGGCGGACGTGACGGTCGTCCCGCCCGAGGAGATCGCGGAGTGGTCGCCGTCGACGACTGGGGGGACGGACGTGTATCTGAGCGTCGATATCGACGCCGCCGATCCGGGGTTCGCACCGGGGACGGGAACACCGGCTCCCTTCGGACTGACGCCGCGGGAACTCCGTGGCGTCGTTCGATCGGTCGCGCCGAACGCCGTCGGCTTCGATATCGTCGAAGTGAACGACCGCGACGACGGCCAGGCGGCGTCGCTTGCGGGCAAACTGCTGCAGGAGTTCGTCTTCGCCCACGCCGACCGCTGATTTATATACGATGACGGGGCCACTCCGCCCCGGATGAGCGCTGACGAAATCTCCCGACGAACCGTACTGAAACGAATCGGCGCGACCACAACCGGGGTCGGTGTCGTTCTCGGGATCGGACACGCCGGAAGTCGTCCGGCCGTTGCGGTCGGCACCGAAGATCAGTTCCTGGCCGACGACGTTCGGATCGAGCGAAACGACGGCGAGTTGACGGCGGTGACAGTCGCGCCGGAACTCGAGATCCGCTGGACGGATTTCGGCGGCGGGATCGAAACCGTCGACGTGACGCTGTCGGCGTCCTTACGGGAGGCGAACGGCTTCGACGTCCTCCTCGAGACGCCGATCGAGGACGGGGATGTCACCGTTAACGGGGATCTGGAGGGGTCGGACGGGGACGCGACCCTCCGGTTCGATCGACACGACCTGACCGCCGTCGGATCGGACGTGACGGTCGATGATTTCGGCGGTGATCTCTCCCCCGGGGAATCGGCGACGACCGCAGTCGAACTCACGGTCCGTGTCGACATCACCGGTGCGCAAGACGAGACCGTGACCGCACTCGAGACGTCGACGTTCGACGTCACCGTACACAATCCCGAGGGGAGAGCGAGCACGACCGGACGGGCGAACACCGACGCCGAGTGAGCCGGCGTCGAATACAAGGGTACGTACCGAGTGGTGTTCGACATGCAGCTATCGGATTTCAGAGACCGATTGAACGATCGACTGGACCTCGACCGCTACGCCGACGTCGACGCGAGTTCTAACGGGTTACAGATCGGGAACGAGTCGAAGACGGTCGAGCGGGCCGCCTTCGCGGTCGACGGTGTCGAAGAGACCGTCGAGGCGGCCGCCGAGGATGACGCGGACGTCTTGGTCGTCCACCACGGGATGATCTGGGGTGGGGTCGACCGCGTAACGGGACGCGAGTACGACCGGTTCCGGGCCTGCATCGAAAACGACGTCGCGCTGTACGTCTCTCATCTCCCGCTGGACGGTCACACAGAGTTCGGAAACGCTGTCGGTCTGGCGGGGTTCCTCGACGGCGAACCGACGGAAACCTTCGGCGAGTACGATGGCGTCACGATCGGACACCGGGCGAAGGCGACCGACCCGTACACCGTCGGGACCCTCCGAAAGCGACTCGCCGAACTCGATACGGGTGGCCGTCCCGTTCAGGCACTCGATTTCGGTCCGGATCGAATCGAGGAGATCGCGATCGTAACCGGCTCGGGCGCCGACTGGATTCGCGAGGCCGAGGCGGCCGGAGTCGACGCCCTGGTGACCGGTGAGGGAAAACAGCAAGCCTATCACGAGGCGAGAGAGGCCGGACTGAACGTCTTTTTCGCCGGCCACTACGCGACCGAGACGTTCGGCGTTCGCCGACTGGAAACGCTCGTCGGAGAGTGGGGCATCGAGACGACGTATCTCGATCGACCGACCGGACTCTGAACGACGACGAGGATCGACATCCGGTATCTTGACGGGGAGTCCGGCTACCGCTGGTATCGCTGTCCCGGGAGCTACCATCGGGTTACCCGTTGCCACGTATTTCCTCTCAGATAAAATCTAAATCGGATTTATACTATTATATTGACATATATGTGCGGGTGATCGCACGGATGACGCCCCGATGTGATCGCCCGTCCCTCCGAGTATCACGATCCCACACCGTTACTTTTGTGTACGTCTACCGTTCTCGACGTAATCGCGGACGTTACGTTTTAGCCCTCGACCGAACTCCCGGGGATCGAAACGGAGCCACTCGCCGTTTCCGTAGGCTGCCGTGATCTGCGCGTTCGGGTAGTTCCCGATGGCGAACCGAAACGAGGGGTCGATAGGGACGTAATCGCGACCGCCCAGATCGATCGCCCCGACGTCGCCGAATCGATCGGGTACGTCGCTCTCGGCAACCGCAAGGAGAACGTGCGCCGGCTGAACGCACAAAGCGACGTCACACTCGAGGGGGGGCACGGACAGTAGACCGGCGAGGAGATACGACTTGTCCTTGCAGTCGCCGACGCCGTCGACGAGCGTCTCTTCGACCGTCCGGTTGT
>CAZWZX010000268.1:0-3017 GCA_964638655.1 uncultured Natronomonas sp. | reverse complement strand
ACATCACCGAGGGCCAGATCTACATCGATCGGGACCTCAACAGCCAGGGTATCGAACCGCCGGTCAACGTCCTGCCCAGCCTCTCGCGGCTGATGGACGACGGGATCGGCGAGGGCTTTACCCGCGAGGATCACGCGGACGTCTCCGACCAGGCGTACGCGGCCTACGCGGAAGGTGAGGACCTCCGCGATCTCGTGAACATCGTCGGTCGGGAGGCGCTCTCCGAACTCGACAACAAATACCTCGACTTCGCCGACGCCTTCGAGGAGGAGTTCGTCCAGCAGGGCCACGACACGAACCGAGACGTCGACGAGACGCTCGATATCGCCTGGGAACTGCTGAGCGGGCTGCCGAAGGAGTCGCTCAATCGGATCGACGAGGAGCTCATCGAGGAATACTACCTCGAGGACGAAAGCGAAGAGCTCGCCCAGACTGCGGACTGAACTCCCACTCTCACTTTTCGCTGGTCGAGAATCTCGTTGAGATGTTCTTTATCATAGTAATCGGATGGGTGCGACAAATCGCTGTATCCGCAAGGATCGATTCGAATCGAAGAGTCGTATGACCCGAGTTCTGTTCGTTCGATATCTGAGAGGAGAAAGACACAAATGACACCTTTCCGTTGAGCCGGTATGGATACTGATAGAACACCGCTCGTGAAGGACGTAATGACGACGCCGCTGAAAACCATCTCAAATGACGCGACTGTGAGAGAGGCCGCAACCCAACTGCGCGATCACAATATCAGCGGGCTGTTCGTGCCGGGAGTCTCGGTCGGCATCATCACCACGACGGATGTTACCGACGCAGTCGCTAAAAACAAGGACCTCTCGGAGGCCACCGTTACTGATGAGATGACGGCACCTGTCGAGCGTGTTACGACGGAAGACGAGCTGACTCAAGCCGCCGCGATGATGACGAACTTCGGGATCAAACACCTTCCGGTGGTCGATACTGACGGCGACTTTATCGGAATGGTCTCTATGACGGATATCACTGCCTATCTCGCGTGACGCATTCCCGACGAGTTGTACTGGATTCGGTCGTACGTATGCTGAATTCTGTCTCTATATTCTACACGGGCATCTTACCCGTACCGACCGAATCGAACAATACCGATCGATATCCGTACCCGGGCGAGCATCCGCGAGGGGGCACAGCCCCCGAAGCGGTTCACCGCGACGAACGAAGCGAGTCGCGGGACCGAGGCCCGCCCGTGGGGCGGGCCGACACGTCTTTTTCATCGAAGTTTCTGCCGCGAAGCGTCCGTCGGACGCGAGCGCGCGAAAAGTTCGTTGGAAAACATTAACCCGGTCCGGATAGAACGGTCCCACAAGAATGAGCAAAGACGTCAAACCGACGCGGAAGAACCTCATGGCCATCGAGGACCGGATCGAGCTCTCCGAGCGCGGCCACGACACGCTCGAAAAGAAGCGCGACGGTCTCATCATGGAGTTCATGGACATCCTCGATCAGGCCCAGGACGTCCGTTCGGATCTCGATGACAACTACGAACGCGCCCAACAGAACATCAACATGGCGCGGGCGATGGAGGGCGACGTCGCGGTCCGCGGTGCCGCCGCGGCCCTGAAGGAACACCCCGAGATCACGACCCAATCGAAGAACATCATGGGCGTCGTCGTCCCCCAGATCGAGTCGACCAAGGTGAGAAAGTCCCTTGATCAGCGCGGATACGGGCTGGTCGGCACCTCCGCCCGCATCGACGAGGCGGCCGACGCCTACGAGGAACTGCTCGAGACGGTCATCCTCGCCGCCGAGGTCGAAACGGCGATGAAGAAGATGCTCGAGGAGATCGAAAAGACGAAACGGCGCGTCAACGCCCTCGAGTTCAAGCTGTTGCCGGAGCTTCACGAGGCCCAAGAGTACATCGAGCAGAAACTCGAAGAGCAGGAACGCGAGGAGATATTCCGGATGAAGAAGATCAAAGCGAAAAAAGAGGAGGAGGAGAAAGCCGAGGCTGAGGCGGCCGCCGAAGCCGAACTCGAAGAGCCGGTGACGGCCGACGACTGAGTCGGTCACGGCGTTATTTTCTCGCCGTTCCCCTCCGAGATTATTTATACGATCGGGAAAACAAACCCTCCATGGAGACGGTCAGTGTCCGAGACGGTATCGCGTACGGTTTCAAGATCATGGTTTATTACGTCGGGGTGGTGCTCCTCGGCAACGCGATCGCCGGTATCGGCTTCGGATTGATGGCCGCCGGCGCCGATACGGGGTTTCAGGCGGATCCGAACTTCGGGCTGATACTTCTCGGGTTCATCGTTACCGCACTCGGGTTCGTCGCCATCTTCGCGGGTTTTCTCGGTGCGCTGTACAAGCTCATCGCCGACGCCGTCGCCAAAGGACGAGGGCTGACCCCTCTGCAGGGCTGATCCCACCGCGATTGTCCGACGAACGGATGGGTTCATCACCGTCGGCGCGATAGCGCCGGTATGGAGTGTCCGAACTGTCGCGCCCGAGCCGTCGTCTTCGACGTCCCCGAAAAGTACCGCGAACACGTTCCCGACGGCGCAGCGCGCGCTGGGCTGTGTCCTGAGTGTCTCACGCTGACGGCCGCCGAAGACGTCCCGGCCGAGGTCGATCCGAGATTCGATCGGATCTCGAGCGCGTTCCCGAGCGATCCGGCCGCCGCCGTCCCGCTCGCGATCGCGATCGGACTCCTCGATTCGCTCGCGCTCAACCGGCGAGCGCTCGAAGAACTCGTTCCGGCGGCGGAATCCGCCGGCGCGGATCCGCTCCTGTTGCTCGATCGGCTCCACGTTCAGGGCGGCGTCTCACCGGCCTTCGACATCTCGAGGCGACGCCATCAACTCGAACAGATCTTGGAGTAGCTCCGGACGATCAGACGCCGGTCGAATACCGCAGGATCCCGGCGATCCCGCCGAAGGCCGTAAGCAACTGTTCGCCCTTCTCGAAGTCCGTGGAGATGAACTTCATCTCGGAGCCGCGCTGTTCGGCAAGTTCCATCAGGTGATCGATCGCGTCTTCGCGTTCGA
>CAZWZX010000267.1:0-3060 GCA_964638655.1 uncultured Natronomonas sp. | reverse complement strand
CAACGGGATAGTCGGATTGACGCGAGCGTCGAAGGCCGTTGACGCGATCATCCCGTTCGACAACCAGCGGCTCGACAGCGTCAAAAGCGAGATCAGCCCCCGGATCCATCGACTCGACGAGTACAATCCCCCACAGTACGAGGATCTCAACAAGCCGCTCGTGGCCTTTCTCGAGGCGTTCACGATGTCCTCGGTGCCGCAGTTCCTCGATCGGGAGGCGACGATGTCGATCATGGGCGACGTCTTCGATCCGGCCGACAGCTTCCGACCGGTACAGGACAAATACCAGGTTGATCCGGACAGAGAGTACACGCCGGCGGTCGTCTTGGCACCGGTTCTCGGACGGATGCGCGCCGACTCGTTCGACCGGTCGAAACTGGAGATTCTCGCCCGCAACGCGCTCTTTCAGAACAAGCTCGCCGAGTTCGATCCCACAAGCGCATGGGGCGGGACCTTCCTTCTATACGGCCCGAACGAGAAGATGCGAGAGATCTCGGCGTTCGTCAACGACGGCGTCGTCTCCGATATCCTTGCGAGCGAGGACTTTCTCGATGCGGACGGGACGGTCGGCTCGGAATCGATCGATATCCACGTCAACCAGCTCGTCACGCCGTATCTCGACGACGTCTTCCTGTGGGGCACGCTCTGGAACCCCGAAATGCCGCCCCTAGAGGAGATGTACGATCACGCGAAGAAGCTCAAACAGGACGGAAACAGCGAGCAAGCGGAGAACATCAGGGACGTCTGGGAACACATCGAACCGCTGTTTTCCTGTCTCGGCCGCGAGAACATGCCGTAAATTAAGTACTCGGAATCTGATACCTACGACGAACGGGGGGACGACATGATCGGTTCGGACGACATCAAGATGGCCGAGTCGAACAGGAACGCGGCGATCACCATCGGTGGTAGTGCCCTTGTCGCGAGCGCGCTGACGGTCGCTTCTCAGCCGGCCGTCGGGGTCGCGTTCGGCGCGGCACTGACAGTTATTGGAGCGAGTGTCTATGGGTTCGACTATTTCCGCGCTGGCTGTGCGTTTCTGGGTTCGTTCGGGGTCGTGAGCTACGCGCTCCCGGGGGTCTCGTCGATCGGATCGATGGCGCTGGTCGCGACGGGAACGATCGGCGTGCTTCTGTCGTTCGTTTTCACCGCGATCGCCGCGATCTTCGCGACGAACGCGATCGCCTGGTTCGTATATCAGGCGTTCACGTTCAAGGGGAAACTCCTGACAATGGTCAAGGGGTTTCTGGTCGCGCCGGTCGCGTTTATGGCAGCGGTCACGAACAACGAGTTACCGTTGGTTGGCGACATCGGCGAATACGTCTTCGCGGCGTTCGTCGTCGCGCTCGCGTTCTCCTTTTACGGCTTGAGCCAGGGACGGGAGGTGTTTCAGTTCCGCAGAGCCGCCAGGGATACAGCCGATGAGGCGGCGGCACGGGCCCGTACCGGGAGGCTTGGGAGCTTTCTCGGCGGACCACTCCTGGGAGCCGTGGGGCAGAGCACGACCGGCGAGGAGTTCGGAAGTGAACAGACGTTCGGCCCGGGGAGTCGGGATCGATCGGAGGGCGTTTCGGGTGCGGAATCAGGGCCCGTGTCGGACGCGGCTGCTGGCGCGTCGGCCTCCGGGGCGGCGAACTCGGCGACAGCCGAAGCCAGCCACGGACGATCCGAATCCGGAGAGTCCGCTGATCGGTCGCCCTCGGGCCGAGGGACGACGTCCCGTCCCTGTCTCTCCTGTGGCGAGGCGATCGATCCTGGCTCGGATTTCTGTCCCTCCTGTGGTACTGAGTCGCCGTTCGAGCCGGCAACCGAAACGTCGGACGGTAGTTCGGCGGCGGGGAAAGCTGAATCGGTGGCCATTACCGACCGGACAAGCGAGATCGCCTCGGCAGTCGAACGGCAGCTTCAACCGCGTTCCCAGGCGGCAAAACGGCTGTGTCGTACTCTCTCGGGTCGCTCTGTGGATGACCCCGAGCTCGAAGCGACACTTGAGGAGACAGTTGAACAACTCGAGACAGTCGCTGAACTGACCGAAACCGTCGAAGCGATCGATCGGGAGGCCTCCCCACAGAGGTACGAACGGATGGCCGAACGGATAGAGCGAGAACAGGGACCTCTTCCCGAGGCGATCGATTCGGTTCTCACCCGACTTCACGATCGGTCCGCCGAGCGCGACCGACAGACGGACGAACACGGGACGTTCCGTGCCGATGTGGAGACGGTCTGTGAGCTGGCGGAACGATCCGACGAAATCCATCGCCGTGGCGGCGACATCGAACAGCGAGTGGAGGCACTCGCAACCGCACTTCGGGACGGGTCGGTGACGATCACCGATCCGGGATCGCCCGTCGAATCGGCCGTCACCGGCGTGGAACGGGCTGTCGCTCCATCGAGCCGGTCCGCCGAACGGTTGCTCGATGCGCTCGGGGAGCCCGGAGGCCGATCTGACGTCCGGTCCGCACTCGAAGCGAGCGTTGAGACGTTAGAGGAGTACGCCGAAACCCGGGAAATGCTCTCGGAAATCCGATCCGAGGACGTCAAGCGGCGACTCGAGTCGCTGGATCGTGAACTCGCCACCCGTGACACACCGATATACAGCCACTTGTCCGATCGGATCCGGGAGCTGGAGGCGTCGATCGACGGCTCCGAAGCGATCGACGATATTCAGCTGTACGCGATCTATCAGGAGATTTCCTTTTACGATCGGACGTTGTTGCCGAGACTCTCCAGATCGATGTCCGGAACGACAGCCGAGAATGCGGCTCGATCACCGGCCGACGTTTACGATCGCATCGAACGTATCGATTCGGAGTACGTCGACGTGCGGCCCGATCACAATCACACGATCCCGAAACACTTTGTCGATCTCGCTGAGGGACTGACAGCGGAGGCCGACGGATTGCTTGGAACGGCACCGATGCAAGCCGACGGGTTATTACTCGTCGCCGATGCAGTTCTCGATCACGTCGAGGAATTATACGAGCGAAACGAGTACAGCGTGATGCTCCGGCGTCTCCAGGGCTGAGCCGGAGATCCACCATGATCCTGACTGTGAGAGCT
>CAZWZX010000266.1:0-3076 GCA_964638655.1 uncultured Natronomonas sp. | reverse complement strand
GCGCCCGCTTTCCGGAGTCGGTCGACGACCGTCGCGTCCCGTCCCGGCACGTATCCGACCATCGCCTCCGAACCGCACTGCATCGGCACGCCCGCGACGGCGATGATGTCCTTGACGCCGACCGTCGATCCCTCGAGCGTTCCGTCGTGTGACTCCGATGGGGGTACCTCACAGCAGGTGACGATCGCGTTGTGCTCGTCGTCGGAAGGCGTCCACCACGCCCGTTCGCCGGTCGGCTCCCGCGTGGCGTGGAGCTGCAGTTCATCGATACGATCGAGTCCGGTCAGGTTCTCGGTGACATACGAACGGATCGTTTCGAGCTCGCCCGCACCGAGTTCGACGCCGATCGACGCGGCCAGTTCCTGGATCTCCTCGTCCGTGAGCGAAACCATGTCGTGGACATCGAAAAGCGGGTATATACAGCTTGCGGCGATCGCGGCTCGGCGCCGTTGTCCGCCCCACCGGTGTAACAGATACAGAAATACCGAGATATTGGTTCCGTCTCGTGCAATTATTTGGTTGCTTCCGAAGACTCTTCAACCAGTAACGTGTAAACGTGCCATGGTCGGGCACAAAAACGGGTCACCGAGGGTCAAAACGGCCCGGCGCGTCTTCGACATCATCGAGTTGGTGTGCGACGCCGGTGCCGTCGGTACCCTCGAGGTGTCGACCGAACTCGGTATCGCGAAAAGCACCGCCCACGGTTATCTGATGACGCTCGAAGAGCAGGGCTGGCTGGTCCGTGACGGCGACCAGTTCCGCATCGGATCGATCTTCCTCAAATACGGACGGGGGACACGGGAATCGCTCGATGTACTCGGGACGGTCGAACCGACACTGCGACGGTGTGCCGAAGAGACCGGCGAGACCGTCTGGTACGTTACCCGAGAGCAGGGTCGGGCGGTTTACGTCTCGAAGGAGGAGGGCCGAAGGGCGTCCCGAACCAACGGTGCGGTCGGCAAACAGGCCCCGCTTCATGCGTCCGCCTGCGGGAAGGTGATCCTCGCCGATCAGCCCGACGGGCGTCTGGACGAGATCGATCTGCCGCAGTACACCGCGGCGACGATCACGACCCGAGACGAACTCCGAAAAGAGATCGCAGCGGTTCGAGAGGACGGTATCGCCTACAACGACGGCGAGACGTCGAGCGGACTCCGGGCCGTTGCCTGTCCGATCCGCGCCGACGGACGCCTCCTCGGGGCCATCACCGTCAGCGGTCCGGAGGGGCGACTCCGCGGTGACGTCTTCCGTGAGGAACTCCCGACCGCGCTCCGCGGTGCGGCCAGCGAAATCGAGCTCAACCACTCGTCACCGACGTTCTGAGACCGACCTCGTCCCCAGTGGACCGCCGGAGATCACGGCTTCAGCGCGGCTTCGATCTCCCCCGCCCACGCGAGCAACCGTTCGTCCGTCATGAACGGAGCGGCGATCTGTAGCCCGAACGGAAGCCCGTCAATCGAGCCCGCAGGCAGCGTCACGACCGGCACGCCGGCGTGCGTCCACGGTTTGTTCATGACCGGATCGCCGGTGTCGTCGATACCCTCCGGAGCCGGGCCGAGCGCAGCGGGCGAGAGCCACAGGTCGATCCCGGCGCCCGCCATTCGGTGGGCGAGCGAGTTCCGAAGCGAAAACCGGTTATCGCGGGCGTCGAGGAGTTCCTTTGCAGTCACGTCGTACCCCTCCCGAACGCGATCGGTCGTGATCGGTCGGAACGACTCCTCGTTGTCTTTCAGCCACGAGCCGAGTTCGAGCGAGATCTCCGCGGCCGTGAGGTTCTTCTGGTGACGGTTGACCGCATCGATATCGTCGAAGGCGGTCTCACGGCGTGTGTCGTATCCCGCCGATTCGAGGTCGG
The DNA here is from genome assembly GCA_964638655.1 of uncultured Natronomonas sp. Taxonomy (GTDB): domain Archaea; phylum Halobacteriota; class Halobacteria; order Halobacteriales; family Haloarculaceae; genus Natronomonas. The sequence goes on along the minus strand of CAZWZX010000266.1, from coordinate 1,221 downwards.
CAACGCGCTCTCCGAGTGTCTCCCGTGCCTCCGGCGACGCCTGCTCGAGGTACGGCCCGTCGACGACGCCGAGCGTCGGTCGCTCCCCGGGATCGATCTCGCGCCAGTCTCGGCACGCGACGGACGCGGCGAGTTCCATGCCCTCGACCGTCTGTGTGAACAGCCCGACGTGGTCCGCCGACGGCGAGAGCGTGACCAGACCGTCCGTCGGGATACGGCCGAAACTGGGTTTGTAGCCGACGACACCGCAGAACGCCGCCGGACGGATCACCGACCCGTTGGTCTGTGTGCCGACGGCGAGCGGACAGAGCCCGGCGGCGACCGCCGCCGCCGAACCGCTCGATGAGCCGCCCGGCGTGTGCTCGAGATCGTGGGGGTTCCGCGTCGGTCCGGGGGCAGACATGGCGAACTCCGTCGAGACGGTCTTCCCGACGACGAGCGCGCCGGCGTTCCGAAACCGTTCGACGACAGCCGCCTCGGAACCGCCGAACAGTTCCGGCGGGACCTCCCCGCCGGCTTTCGTGGGGAACCCGTCGATGTGGAACACGTCCTTGACGCCTATGGGGACGCCGTACAGCGGCGGACGATCGATCGGATCGAACCGTTCGGAGAGCGCGCCGCTGGCGGTCATGAGACGGGCCCGTCGGTCCGTCTCCGAAAGCAGGGCGCGTACGTCGGGATCCACGTCGTCGATGCGATCACAGAGTCCGTCGAGATACGTCGGGAGGTCACCTTCGCCGGTACGGAGTTCGGTTGCGGTTTGGCTCAACCGTTCAGTGTTCAACAACACGGGTGATATATCGGCAGATGTCGTTATCAGTCTTTGGTCAAACGTCCGAGAAACTGACAGCAGTCGTCCACCCGGTGCTATCTCGTGTGGGATACGTTCGGGATCGACCGACGCTTGGACGCTCAGAATCGACCGACGTTCGACGACAGCGAGACGGCCCGACGTTCGACGACAGCGAGACGGCCCGGCGTTCCGGTCCCGTCCCGCGACTCTCGAAAATTATTTAAAAATACCTCGGGTACCGTTATCCAGCACCTGTCACCTCGATCCCGGGTGGAACACTCGTCGGAACGGCGCCTTCGTGCAGTGTTCGACCGAACGACTCTCGAACGCGAGAGGCGGTGCTCGACCCACCGAAACACCACAATGTACCTGCCCCACCGAAACACCACAATGTACCTGCCCCACCGAAACACCACAATGTACCTGCC
>CAZWZX010000265.1:0-3100 GCA_964638655.1 uncultured Natronomonas sp. | reverse complement strand
CCCCACTTGTACAGCGCGGAACCGAAGCCGACGGTACCCTCCTCGACGGAGACCGTCCAGTCCTCGTCGATGTCGTCCATCTCCTCGGTCATCCCGCGGATGAGCTCGTTGACGTCGGCGATGACGCCCATCAGCCGCTCCTGCATCTCCTGGGGGCCCTCCTGAAGCTCGGAGATGAGACGGTCGACCTTGTTGATGAAAAGCGCCGGCTTGACGCCCTCACGGAGCGCCTGCCGGAGAACTGTCTCCGTCTGGGGCATCGCGCCCTCGACGGCGTCGACGACCACTAACGCTCCGTCGACGGCCCGCATCGCACGCGTGACGTCGCCGCCGAAGTCGACGTGCCCCGGCGTATCGATGAGATTGATGAGGTGGTTGGTGTCCTCGTACTCGTGGGTCATCGAGACGTTGGCCGCGTCGATGGTGATCCCCCGCTCCTGTTCGTCCTCCTCGGTGTCCATCGCGAGCTGCTGTCCGGCGCTCTCTTGGGCGATCATCCCGGCACCGGCGAGCAGGTTGTCCGTCAGCGTTGTCTTCCCGTGATCGACGTGTGCGGCGATGGCGATGTTCCGGATATGCTCCGGGTTGTCCATCAGCCGTTCACACTCCTGTACGATCTTCTTGCGTCGGCCCATTATACTGCCTAATTTCGACAGCAGCGTGAAAAGGGTAGTGTTTCGTCGTGGGCTTGTCCCACGACGAGGCTCGTCACGAGCGGAACGAAGTGACGGTGTTTCGGCGCGGGCGGTTTTCGCGCCGAAGCTCGAACGGCGAGTAAAGCGGGTCGTTCGGTGTTTCGTCGTGGGCTCGTCCCACGGAGGCCCGGAAGACGAGGCGTGCGAGTCTTCCGGGAGTTTCGATCGGACCCCCTGACGAACCGCTTCAGACACCTTTGAGCGCTTCGCGGAGCGTGTGGCCGGCAAGTCCGACCAGCGGCGGCACGAACACCGAGGCGTGAACGGCCGCGCTATAGGAGACGTCCTCGGGGATCGTGACGAGGAACAGCCCGTATAATACGAGCATGATCACGACCCAGACGACCACGATTACGAGAAACGGAACCGTATCGCGGAGCGCCGAACGGACTGTTACGGATAACCCACGGGACATGTCTGTCGGATCGTTTCGCCCGCACAAAAACGTGCTGAAGCTCGGCGTAACAGTCAAACCGATAGGGTGCGTTACACGATAACATGGATGTTCGCGTGACGGGACGTGGGCCGGCCGAACCGTTTCTCAGCGCCCGTGACCTACTGACGACCGAGTACGATCTCAAGCTTCCGGTCGTGGTGAAGGTCCGCGAGAACCCCGACGAACGGACGATGGCTACACACTACGACGACCGACACGAGCTCATCGTCTCGCGTCGGGCCGCCACCTCGGCGATGGCGAAGGAACTCGCGCTCCACGAGTTCGCCCACATGGCCCGGTACGAGGAGTCCCATCCCTCCCATCACCAGTCGACGGCCGAAGCGCTCTTTCTCGCACTCGCCGGTCGCAGCGTCGAACGTCGGAAGCTCTCACACTGTTATCAGATCGCCAACCACATGAAGGACATCTACGCCGACGACATCACGCTCGATATCGGTCCGACCGGGAAACTCGTCGCGTTCATGGAGTCCTCGCTTGCCGGTGCGCTCGCCGACTCGCCGCCGTCGGCGCCCGGCGGTTGGGAGCGCCGAACCGACGCCGCCGACCCCGAAATCACGGCGGTCAACGCCGCCTTCGCGCTCGCACTTCTGGAGCGACACGACGCGATCGACGACGGACATCGCCTCTATGACCTCGCCGACGCAGCCGCGGTCGATGCCCCCGAGATCGCGTTTCTGCGGTTCAAGAACCACTTCCGCTCGCTCGGTCCCGATCCCGACGAATCGGAGTATCGAAAGGCGCTCGTCGACGTGACTCGGGAGTACGCGGTCGGACGGAAACGCGCGGCTGACTGATCGTTTATCCGACGGAAGCGTTCGGCTACTCACACCCGTCGTAACGAAAGCGAAAAAACGAACGGTCAGCGTGCCGCCGCGGCGACGCGTTCCTGTTCCTCTTTTTGGTTGATCGGGTAGGCGTTGAGATCGTAGTTCGCCGCGCCGATGAGCTGGTTGGCCAGCGCCTCCTCGGCAGGGGTCGTCGTTTTGAACGACGCGCTCTGTGTGCCCTGAGCGATGAACTTCAGCGCCTGATCGACCCGTCGCTGGGGGGCGACGTCGACGGCTTTCGGGACCGATATCCCGCCGTATTTCAGTCGGACGGTTTCCTCCCGCGGCCCGGCGTTCTCGACCGCCGTGACGAGAACCTGGATCGGGTTCTCCTCGGCCCGATCCTCGACGATCTCGAAGGCGTCCCGGACGATTCGGGTCGCCTGCTGTTTCTTGCCGGTGTTCTCTTCGGTCTGCATCAGGCGGTTGATGAGCCGCTCGACGACGCTGATCTCGGATTTCTTGAACTGCTTTTCCGAGTGTCGACCCATCGTGTGGGCGATCGGCGTGACCGTGATGTATCGCCGAGTCGAGGGGTCGCCGTACTCGATCTCGCCGATCTCGTACTCGCCGAACAGCTTCGCCGAGACGCGTTCGTCGTCCGTCGAGGCCGGGGCGTCCGGCTCGGGTGCTTCCGAACTCATGGTTATCGCACCGGTTTCTCCGCGTTCCCGCGGACGAGTTCGATCATCGAGACACCGTTTACTTTCTCGACCTTGTAGTTGACACCCGAGAGATCGCCCATCGCACGACCCTTCGCGCCGCCGATGCCGGCGATCGTGACCTCGTCGTGCTCGTCGATAAAGGAGATCGCGCCGTCACCGGGACAGAAGGCGGTGACTTGCTTGCCGTTTTTGATGAGCTGTACCCGGACGCATTTCCGGATCGCCGAGTTGGGTTGCTTTGCCTCGATTCCGACCTTCTCGAGGACGATGCCCCGACCCTGCGGGGCTCCCTCGAGGGGGTCGGACTTCTTGCCGAGTCCGCGGGCACGGCGCGCGTAATCGGAGTCGGACCACCGGTGTTTCTGGCGGTCCTTCTTGATTTTCCGCGCGGCGTATTTGCCGTTCGCCATAGTACATGTCGTTTCCCTACGGAGCTACTTAAGCGTCCCTTTTCGA
>CAZWZX010000264.1:0-3178 GCA_964638655.1 uncultured Natronomonas sp. | reverse complement strand
GTTCCGTCGCTCAAAAGTCGGCTTCGACGTGTCCGTCGGCGTCGAGATACACGATCCCGTCGAAGAGTGCCTTGAACGCCTCCACGTCGGCCGCGTCGTGGACTTCCTCCGAGAGGTGAAACAGCCCGACCGCGTCGTGTTCTTCGAGCAGTTCCAGTAGCTCCTCGACGGTCTCGAGCGCTCGCTCCTCGTCGGCGTAGTAGGCGAGTTCAGTCACCGAATCGAGGCTGATCCGACGTTTCCCCCCGTGTTCGGTGAGGAACTGCCGTGTCGTCTCCGTGATCCCCTCCAGATCGTCCGGCGCCGAGACGTAGTGGACGTGTTCCGACGAGCGTCGCGAGTATCCCCGTTCGACCGACAGCGTATCGAGGATATCGGCCTTCTCCTCGTCGACGTCGTAATACTCCAGCTTCTGTTGGACTTCGCGGGCGGTCGTCCGCGTCGAGATGACGAGTATCCGGTCGGTGTCGGTTTTCAGGAAATCGGTGTCGATCCGGTCCGTCTCGCCGGTGCTCGGGTGGATGAGCAGGATACCCGTTCCACCCGGGATCGTCGCCGGCGCGTTCTCGATCGCGAGATCGTAGTCCATGGGAAACCACGGGGGCGGGGCCGTCTTAACGATTGTTCCTCGGGCGAGATCCGTGCCCCACTCCCCGAGTACAGAAGCGAATCCCGTGATAGATCTCACTGTACACGGAGAGACCGTCCGTCGCTGAGGAGTGGAGATGGCGTAATGCTCGTCAGTTTCGGGAACTGAACCCCCTCGATTACGCCGAAGACGAAAAGCAGGAGTCCGATCAGAAAAATGACCAGTAACAACACGAGGAGGACATGCAACCACTCTTCGCCCTGCGGTTCTGTCACCGCCCGTATGAACGTTGGGAGGCGAGATAACGTTGGCTACGCGGGGTGACGTTAATTAAAAGGGCTACAGCAATCCGTATCCGTCCGCCGATCCGATGGTTCGCAGGGTTCACCGCTGCCGGTTCACTCGACGGTTCGCTTCGCTCACCGTCTCGTTGTACGGGCCGAGAGGGAGTTGAACCGAGTAGAGACGTTCCGGCTCGCTTCGCTCGCGGGCTGCGTCTCTCCGGGTCCAACTCCCGGGCCGAGTTGTTCGTCGCGTCGTTGCCGAGCACACGAGGTGCTCGGCGTGCTGCTCCTCACAAAAGCGGGCCGAGAGGGAGTCGAACCGAAAAAAGACGGTCGCCTCGCGTTGCTCGGCGCCGCGTCTTTTAGGGTTCAACTCCTCCGGCTGCGTTCAGCAGCCGCTCGCTATTGCTCGCGGTAGCTTCACGGGCCGAGAGGGAGTTGAACCCCCGACCGTCTGGTTAAAAGCCAGACGCTCTGCCGGACTGAGCTATCGGCCCTCGGCGATAGCTTACCGCGGCCGGTGATAAACTCTTTCGATTACAGATACTCCTCAAGCGCGCGATCGATGATCTCGTCGGGATCGGTCCCCTCGAGGGCGGAACGACGGCGGAGCTCCCGGTACGTGTCGGGCGGTAGCGACACCGTCAGCCGCCCGAGGTCGATCCCTTCGGCCTGCAGGGCCGCCTCGACGCTCGTCCCCTCGTTGACGCGGGAGGCGATCGATCGGATCTCCCGGACCGTCAGATCGTGATCGAGCGCCGCCCACGCGAGCAGAAAGCGGGACTCTCCGGAAACGCGGGCGATGTGTTTCGCAGCGGTCGGGGCGATCTCGCCCAGCGCGACATGCCGGCGGATCGAGCGCGGGAGATCGTGGACGCGGGCCCACTTCCTGATAAAGGAGACCGTCGCCTCGCCACCGGCGCGTTCGGCCGCCGTTTTGTATGAGCCGGTCCCGCGGACGAGTGCCGCACAGGCCGCCGCCCCGCGGAGCATGTAGACGTTGTCCTCGCTGCCGGCGGTGTTGGATGCGAACCGCCGGACGGTGTCGGCAGCCTCCTCGAGGCTCTCGGGGTCGTCGGGATCGAACCGGACCGCCTTCTCGCCGGCGACCTGTGGGTCACGGCGGATAACCGGTTCACCGACAGGCGATTCCCGGTCGGTCGGCGGCCCCTCGTCCGGCTGTTGGTTCATACGTCCGTGGTACGGTAACCGGGGTCAAAAACGTCTCGCTACGGCGACCGCGTCCTACTCCCCGTCGCGCTCGTCGGAGAGGTGCTCCCAGATCTCGGTACAGCCACAGCCGTCCTCGACGTCGTCGAGGTGGCTCGTATCGACCTGCTCTTCGTCCGTCCGTTCGGCGTGTTTGGTTCGACCTGTCATCCTGACTCCTCCTCGTCGTACAGCTCGGGAGCGACGTCAGCAGAAGTGTGCTGACGTGGGCTCTCCCGCCGTGGGTCTGTCATCAACTCTTCGTACAGCCCAGACGTGCTTAAGTAACGCTACCCCCGTAAACGCTACCAGCACTCCCGTCTTCCGGACGGTACTGCCTCTATCCTCGACGCGACTGCTCGGTGCGATTCGACTCCTCTCCTTGGGTTTCGTTGTTTACGGCCGTCACCGAATTCCCCGACATCCGGAGAGCGGTGTCGGGGCCGATGGGCTTACTGCCGAGGGGCTTTTGTACTCCGGTATGCCGACCTCGGTACATCAGCTCGATGACGGCGCGTGGTTGAGCGTCAACGACGCCCGTCAGATCAACGTGAGCGACCTCTGGTGGCTCGCACGCCACGATTTCTGCGCCTGTGAGATGGCGGATTTCCTCGCCGAGGGGTTCGTCGAGATCGGTATCGATCATCCGGATATCGAAGGTCGGATCGCCGGCCAGTGCATCCAGTGTGGGGAAAGCGGCGTCACCGACTGGCTGACGCTCGGTCGCGTGATCGATTCGGAAACGGGGCGTTTCTTCGGCGTTGACCCCGGAAGCGTCCACGTTCCCGAGCGCCGCCGCAGACTCGCATTCCCGAGCGAGTAAACGGCAAAAAAACCCGGTACAAGCGAGCCGCGGGGAGGATTGACGCCACGGGTGCCCGTATATGTTCGGAGATACTGTATGGAGTATGCCGAGCAAAGTCGAGGGCTGGAAGGACGAGGTCTACGGGTCGGAGATCCGTGACCATCTCTATCGGTTCGCCGAAGAGGGGTGGAGTTCCATCCCCGAGGACGAACGCGATGCGTGGTTCGAACGGTTCAAATGGTGGGGGCTGTACCACCAGCGGAAGGGCCAAGAGAGCTACTTCATGATGCG
>CAZWZX010000263.1:0-3205 GCA_964638655.1 uncultured Natronomonas sp. | reverse complement strand
TGAGAACGAGGATCGGTCCGTCGATTTCCGCCCCGTCCCGCTGGAGCGCGTGAGCGCTGCCGAGCTGTTTCTCCTGGTGGACGTACGTGATCGGCACGTCGCGGTAGCTGTGCCCGAAATGTTCCTGGATGCGCTCGCGCCGGTAGCCGACTACCAGACAGAGCCGTTCGATTCCGCATTCGACGAGCACGTCGAGGACGTGTTCGAGGATCGGCCGATCGGCGGCCGGTAGCATCGTTTTCGGGCGGTTCGCCGTCATCGGGCGCAACCGCGTCCCCTCCCCAGCGGCGAGTACGACGCCGGTCGTGATCTCCATGTCATTTCTCTCCGGCCGCCGAGAGATGAAAGTATCGACGGCCGGATCCGACAGTACCGGCAGTCGACGTGGCGGTCCGACAGAACAAGTCGTTCGGACGCCTATTTGTTCGTATGTCCAGAGAATATCCGAAAACACCACCCGACGACGTCCCGGCGAAGCATCACGACCGAGCCCGCCAGCTCCAACTCGAACTCGTCGTTCTCGAGGCCAGACTCGAGTCGGCGAACTTCGAGGACAAAGAAGCATACAGGCGGGCGATCCGCGACCGTCGTGAGGAACTCGACTCGCTCCGTCAGTCACCGATCGAATGATCTCTGAGACTGCCGCTGCACTCCCCCGATACCCGGAGAACACAACACCGAAGGCCACGCGGCGAGGAGTTGCGATAATGGATCCCATCGAGACGGCACGCGATCTCTCCGCCTCCGGGCCGCTCTGTAACTCCTGTCTGGGCCGACCGTTCGCCGACCGGAGTTTCGGGTTGACGAACGCCGAACGAGGCCGGGCGCTTCGGACGACACTCGCGCTCGCGGACGACGAACCGTACGCCGAGCCCGACGAGCCCTGTTGGGTCTGTGAAGGGCTCTGTGGTCGGTTCGACGAGCTCGCGACCGAAGCGGTCGAGTCGCTGGGCGAAACCGAACTGTACACGTATCAGGTGGGCACCCGGATACCGCCGCTTCTCGAGGAGAACGACCGCCTCCTGCGGATCGACGCCGGACTCGATGAGGATCGCGGCGAGGGGCTCGGAACGGAGTTGAACCGCGAAATCGGCCGCCGGATCGGCCGGCGACTGGGTGCGGACGTCGATTTCGAACGCCCCGACGTGCAGTTTCTCGTCGATCTCGAGGCCGACGAGATCGAGATCCAGCGGAACTCCGTTTCGATCTACGGCCGGTACCGGAAGCTCGAACGGGATATTCCCCAGACCGAGTGGGTCAAGTTCGACACCAGCGTCGAGGAGCTCATCGCACCGCCCTTTTTGAGTGCCTTTCGAGGGACCGACGCGGTGTTTCACGGCGCCGGTCGCGAGGACGTCGACGCCCTGATGCTCGGTTCGGGCCGCCCGTTCGTCCTCGAAATCAAAGAGCCGCGCCGCCGACAGGCGGACCTCGACGCACTCGAGACGGAGGTCAACGAATCGACGGGCGGAGCCGTCGAAATCGAGGGTCTCACGTTCGTCAGCTACGAGATGATCGAGCGAGTCAAACAGCACGACGCCTCGAAGACCTACCGGGCGACCGTCGATTTCGACGACACCGTCGAGAGATCCACGTTCGAGACCGCCATCGAAACGCTTGCGGGTGCGACGATCCGGCAGCGGACGCCGAACCGCGTCGATCACCGCCGGGCCGACCTCGTCCGGGAGCGGACGGTGCTCTCGATCGACGGTTCGTTGACGGACGAATACGCCGCCACCGTCGAGATTCACGGCGAGGGCGGACTCTACATCAAGGAACTGATAAGCGGCGACGAGGGCCGAACCGAGCCGAGCATGGCCGGTCTGCTCGAGGTCGGGGCGACCGTCCGAACGCTCGACGTGAGAGACGTCGAAGGGACCGACGAACCGTTTCTGACACCCGATTTCAGGCTCGAGCGGACCGAAGCCCCCGTCAGCGGGACTAACGAATCCGAGTGAACGTGTCGGTCCGTCGGTGTATCTTATTTATAAATCGGAGGGATATGCATACCGAACACACAGCCTCCTTCCGATCGGGTGTGCATTGGTTTCCGATGCTCCGATCGGTTCGGTGATCGGTTAATATCTCTTCGTCTCCGTTCAGTGGTACAACATAAGGATCGTTGCCACGGAACGAATTCCCCCGTGATCCGTATAGGTGGTTCTCACTTACTGGGGTTGATTACATTCTCAGTAGCCCGTTATTTTTCATAATTTTAATTTATATTTTGACTATCGAAACTCGGAATAAAAATTAATACACTCCGTCAGATGCCCCCGCCAATGCGAGGGTCGAGCCCACGAGATCGGTGCCGAACGACGGTCGGCGTACCGCATCGCGAACTCAACCCGGGGCGTTCCACCGGAGTCCCGGAGTCCCGGCGGATTGTATGGGTGATCGACCGATGACGCTTCGGAGGAGGCTATCGGTCGGCGCCTTCCTTTTCATCGCCGCTTTCGTCCTCCTGTGTGGTGTTTCGCCGGCCGTCGCCGCGGCCGACTCCGACCCCGCGAGCCACGAGTACCGCGCTGTCGATCTCCTCGGGGACGATTCCGGGGAGATCGACGACGGAACACTGACGCTTACGCTCGATGGAACCGCCGAGGCCGGTGACTCCATCGAGATCGCCATCGAGAAATCGGAACGGGACGCCTTCGAAATCGGCGAGGTCTCCGATCGAACCGAAGACGTCGGTGTCGAAGTGGATCACACGACCGATACGATCGAGGTCGAATTCGAAGATCCCGGCGAAGGCGGTTCCGTCACCGACGCCGAACTCGTCGTCGATGTCGGTTTAAAGGCGACCGGATCGGTCGCCTCCGGTGGCTCCGAGTACGACGCGACGACGGTTGCAACCGTCGACGACGGGGCGGGGCTCGGAATCGAAAACGAGCGTGCACTCGTCGTTTCTGTTTCGGAAGCGGCAGAGATCGGGTTCACCGCTGAGGAGATAGACAAAGATATTAGTGGATCTTTTTATGAGATATGGGACTCTGATGGATTCGTGATTAGCTTTGCTGAGAATCAGATCGTAGTTGATGATGGGGATCAAATAAATATCTCTGTTAACCCAGAGCTAATAAAAGAAAGTGATAGAGATGCAATAGGAATCCGTAATGTTGCTGAGTTGGAAACTAAAAGTGAAAATATAAGCCAAATATCACTTTCAGAATCTAATGAGGCAGATACTCTGGAACATTATGCA
>CAZWZX010000262.1:0-3216 GCA_964638655.1 uncultured Natronomonas sp. | reverse complement strand
TCTCGTCATCGTCGTCCGGTTCTTCGTCGTCATCCATCTCGTCATCGTCGTCCGGTTCTTCGTCGTCATCCATCTCGTCATCGTCGTCCGGATCGTCGTCGTCGACCGGATCGTCGTCGTCCATCGGATCGTCGTCGTCGACCGGATCGTCGTCGTCCATCGGATCGTCGTCGTCGACCGGATCGTCGTCGTCCATCGGATCGTCGTCGACCGGATCGTCGTCGTCCATCGGCTCTTCATCGGGATCTCCACAGCCGGCGACGGCCACGGCCCCGGTAACGCCGAGCAGTGAGATGAACTTTCGTCGGTCGAGTCGTCGCGACGGATCGCTATCGCTCATTGGTTCATGACACCTCCGTCAACAGCACATGCGCCGTGTGTTTCCGCAAACGGTACGTTCGATCGGCCCGCAGTTGTGGGACTCACAATTACCCACCCGACGCACTTCCAGATTGTTATGCGGCGGTTGGATTCCGCTTGGCCCAACCTATCCGATAGTAAGTGTAGGCAGCGTACAACGTGGCTCAACCTTGTCGATAGTAAATGTAAGCACCGGACGACGTGGCTTGACCACCGGTGATAAGTGCAGACAGACACAGCGTGGCTCAACTCAGCCGGTAGTAAGCGAACCCAACCGCCTCGAAGTCGAGCGATTCGAGACATCGAAACAGTCCCATCATGACCGACGTTTTGGTTTCCATCCGACCCCGTGGCCCGTCAGTGGGCGTCACCGCCGCGCTCGACGCCGGCGTCGACCGGCGTTCGGCTCGTTCGCCCGCCGGATCAGCCGTCGGATCCGTTCGTCCATCGGCGGATGTGTCGCGAGCAACCGGGTCAACAGCCCTTCTTGATCGCCGTAGACGTACAGCGGCGCGAGAGAACCCCAGCCCGGCGTCGAGGCTCGCTGGATCTTCACGAGCGCTCTGGCCAGCGCTATCGGGTTGCCGGTCGCTTCGACGGCCCGGTCGTCAGCGGCGTACTCCCGACGGCGCGAGTGGGCGCGCGAAAGCAACGTGACGGCGAACAGCGCGACGATGACGACCTGGGCGACCCGCCACTGGACGACGGCCAGATGTTCGAGAAACGGTCGTGGGGATCTCCCGCGGAGCAACGAGACCGCCCGGAACAGGCCGCCGACGAGGACGCCGATCGGCAACAAGACGAGATAACAGACGCCGCCGGCGGTCCGGACCGCGGTGTATCCGAGCGTCTGTATCAGCCCGTCACGGCCCTCCAAGTGAGAGAGTTCGTGGGCGATGATCGTCTCGAGCTCCGAGGGGGTCAACAGCCGGAACAGGCTGACCTCGAGGACGACGGCGCCACCGCGGGCGGTCCCGATCGCGAGCGCGTTCGGCGCCTCCATCCGGGCGGCGTACAGCGTCACGCCCTCGACGTCGAAGGCCGGGGCGATCCGATCGAGGCGGGCGTACAGCCCCGGCGCTCCTTCGGGCGTGAGTTCGACGGCATCGAGATCGCGCAACAGTCCCGCGGTTCCGAGCCGATAGCTGAGATAGCCGACGGTGAGCGTCACCAGCGAGAAGTACACTGCGAGCCGGATCGGATCGGGCCGATCGGGAAACACCGACACGAGAAAACCATAGCTGGCGATCGCGACGAGACCGTACAGCCCGAGAAGCGAGAGCCCACTCGCCGCCATCAGGAGGCGCAACAAAAGCCGTCCCATACCGGAACCTTATCCGACCGAGTATACGAGCGTTTCGTCCGACTTGCCGATCTCGGTCGCCGTGGCGTCACTCGATGCCGGTGATATCCGTGACCGTGCCGACACCCTTCGATCGACCTTCCCGGAAGACGAACCGCTGGCCCTCCTCGACTGCGTAGGGCCGGAACTTGAACCGGATCCGGGCGGTTCCGGTGTCACCTGGCAGGAGTTGGCCGTCGTCGGGATGGATCGAGGCGGTCTCACTCACCGTTTCGAGGTGGACCACCGGTTCGTAGCCGTCGTCGATCTTGGTCGGGTGGTTCAACACCATCACCTCCGCCTCGAACTCCCGGACTGCCGTCGGATCGGCGTCGCGGGGAAGCAACACCATCCCGCGCTCCAGATCGGTCTCGGGGATCCCCTTCAGCGCGATCCCGACGATCCGGCCCGCCGGGGCGGTCTCGACTCGGTGGTAATGCATCTCGATCGAGCGGGCCTCGACCGGCCGGAACGATCCGTCAGCCAGCGGTCCGACGAGCAGTTCGTCGCCGGCCTCGACTCGACCCGAGCGGATCGTTCCCGAGGCGACCGCGCCGACGCCGGTGACGTTGTACGTCCGGTCGATATACATCGAGAACTCGCCGGCTTCGGTCCCCGTCTTCGGGAGCTGTTCGAAGATCTCATCGAGAGTCGAAAGCCCCTCCATCGTCACCGCGCTCGTACGCATGATCGGGACGACCTGTTCGCTGATCTCCTCGATCGCGGCTCCGGCGCCGTGTCGGTCGACCGAAAGCGGCGTTCTGTCGGCGTCTCGGAGGAGACGCTCGACTTCCCGTTCGACCTCGCGGAGCCGTTCGTCGGTCACCGCGTCGGTCTTCGTGATCGCGACGACCGTCGGCAGTTCGGTCGCGAGCAAGATTCCGAGGTGTTCTCTGGTCGTCCTCGTCGGTCCGTCGTCGGCCGCCACGACGAGCAGCCCGTAATCCAGCTTCTGGCCGACGAGTCCGCGGATCGTGGTCCGCAGCCACGGCTCGTGGCCGACGGTATCGACGAACGAGACCAGTCGGTCGGCCTCCTCGACGACCCGCGCCCGGTCGGATTTCCGGTGGGGGTTGTCCATCCGGACCGCGCCCTCGTCGTCGAACCCGTAGACGCCGTAGGAGAGGTCGGCGGAGAGCCCCCGTTCCATTTCGTGCGGGCGGACGTCCAGAAAGCCACGGGTTCCGCCCTGCCCGTCGTCCGGCGAGCCGGTCACGAGCGAGCCGACGAGCGTCGATTTACCGTGATCGACGTGCCCCGCCGTCCCGACGACGATGTGGTCGTCGTCGGCCTCGATCATCGAACCTTCCTTCAGCGTAGCGACACCGACGAGTCCACGTTCGGAACCCTCTTCTCCGACGCCCCACGTCTCCACGTCGTCGATATGTGCTCCGGCTTCGTCGGCCAAAAGAGAGAGGACGTCCATCGATTCCGAAAACGCCGCCGGATCGATCCCGGCGATCCCGCCGTCGTCGGTGACGCCGACGACGTAGGTCGCCTCGCCGTCCCCCGAG
>CAZWZX010000261.1:0-3223 GCA_964638655.1 uncultured Natronomonas sp. | reverse complement strand
GTGTACGAACGAGGCGTGCTGGATGTCTGAGTATCAAGCGGATCTGAACGCAGCAGCGAACATAGCCAATCGGCTAAATCCGTGGGGAGAGAGCCTGCCTTGGAAATCAGCAGGCGATGACTCGCCTCGGAGCGGGGGCCAGTGGCAGGCCCACGAAGACACGTCACCGAGCGAGGGACTCCCGTCCGAGAGGCGGGCTTCCGATGACAAGGGTTCGTCTATCTCACCAGCGGCGGGAGCGGGGGCGGAGCCGGAGACCGGTGACGCGCACACGTCTTGAAGCCTCAATCCCAGCCAGTCTGGGTATTCTACCTGCGGTGGAAGCCCCGGCGTTCACGCCGGGCGAGGATGTCACTGGCGGGTGCGATCCAAAAACAGCGAGATCCGGCCGACGGCGATCTCCTTTCGGCCCTTTGGCGTCTCTGCGGTCACCTCGGCTTCGACGACGCCACGAGTCCGGCCGGATCGAACGACGGTCATTTCGGCGGTCAGATCGGCCGTCGCGGGGCGTAGGTAGCTAATGTTGAGTTCCGTCGAGGCGTGTGTCTGGTCTCTGGGCGCCTCGAGCGTCGTCCGGATCGCCGCCCCGGCGCCGTGATCGATCAACGTCGCGAGGACGCCGCCCTGAATGACGTCCGAGCCGGGGTTGGTGAGCCTGTCGTCGTGGGGGAGAGTGAGACGGACGTACCCCTCGCGCTGTTCTTCGAGTTCGATCCCGAGATCCCGTAGGTGATCGTGGTTCTCGAGGAACCACTCGTTTGCGTCGGTCACGGCTGAGGTCTTTCGCGGGCGGATATTTGTGTGGATCGATCGCACACAGCGACGGTCAAGCGTGAACCGGCCGCCCGGAACTGCAAAGTGGGTATCGGCAGAACAACCTGTATGGCCTCCGAAAACGTCGTCCTCGAGCGAAAGGGCGGACGCGCCGATATCACGCTGAACCGTCCCGATAAATCGAACGCACTGACGGGCGAGATGTTTCTCCGGATCGGCGAGATCTTCGAGGGGCTGGCCGACGAGGACGTATCGGTCGTCACGCTCCGGGGGACGGAGGGAACCTTCTCCGCCGGGGTCGACATGTCCGGCGTCCCGGAGTGGGCCGAAATGAACCCCCTCGAGGTCCGCGATCTGCTCGAGCCGATCCACGAGGGGCTCGAAGCCATCGAATCGCTCGACGCGCCGGTCGTCGCGGCGCTGGAGGGACACGTACTCGGCGGCGGGTTGGAGCTCGCGGTCGCGTGCGACATCCGGATCGCCGACACCACCGCACAGTTCGGGCTGCCCGAATCGACGATGGGGCTGGCGATGGATCTCGGCGGCGCACAGAAGCTCCCGGGCATGATCGGCGAGGGGATGACGAAATACCTGATCATGACCGGCGAACCGATCGGCGCCGAACGGGCGTACGAAGTCGGCCTGATCGAGGAGTGTCACGAACCGGACGCCTTCGAGGGCGCCCTGGAGGAACTCACGGCGACGCTCGCCTCGAAACCGACGTACGTCCACGGGATCGCGAAACGGCAGGTCCACTCGGTGCGCCCGCCCAACGTCGAGGGGTCGATGAGTCAGGCGATCCACCACGCGATCGCGGCGTACAACGAACCCGAAACGCGGCGTCGGGTCGAGGAGTTCTTCGAGTGATTTCACGGACAGAGGGCACGCCACGAGCGCGATACTAACAATATAAATACGGTTCGTGCAATCTTTGCCGTATGGAGACGCTGCTGTTAGATCACGACGCCGTCGAGGAGAACGCCGCGATGGCCGAGGTCATCGTCGCCGTCGAGGAGGCCTTCGACGCCTACGAGGCCGGACGCGTCCAGATGCCGGCCAAATCCTACATCGAACTTCCGGAGTACAACGGCGACTTCCGATCGATGCCGGCGTACATGAACGCCGGTGACTGGGACGCCGCCGGGATCAAGTGGGTCAACGTCCACACCGACAACCCCGAGGAGTACGACCTCCCGACGGTGCTCGGGACGATGATCTACTCGGACCCGAGAAACGCCTTTCCGCTTTCGATCATGGACGGGACCTCGCTCACCCGGATCCGGACCGGCGCCGCCGCCGCCGTCGCCACGGATCACCTCGCCGTCGAGGACGCGACCTCGCTCGGTATCGTCGGCGCCGGCGTCCAGTCGTACACGCAACTGGAGGCCATAAGCACCGTCAGGGACATCGAGACGGTGGTCGTCGCCGACAAACGCGAGGAGGCGGTCGGGCGGTTCATCGACCGGTACGGCGAGGAGTTCGACGTCCGCGGCGGGTCGATCGCCGAGGCCGGGGCCTGTGACGTCCTCTCGACGGTCACGCCGGTCAGATCGCCGATCGTGAGTTCGGGGGACCTCGGCGAGCACACGCATATAAACGCGATGGGCGCCGACGCGCCGGGGAAGAACGAACTCGGTCTCGACGTCGTCGACTCGGCGAAACTCGTCATCGACGACTACGAGCAGTGTACCCACTCGGGGGAAATAAACGTCCCCTGGGGCGACGGGGCGCTCTCCGATGACGATATCCACGCCGAGATCGGCGAGATCGTCGCCGGGAAGCGTCCGGGCCGGACGGCCGAGGACGGCGTCACCGTCTTCGATTCGACCGGGCTGGCGATTCAGGACGTGGCCACGGCACACGTCGTCTACGAGCGGGCACAAGCGAACGGCAACGGTACCGGCTTCGGCCTCGTCGATACGCGGGTTCGGTGAACGGCCGATCGGGGCGCGTTCACTCCCAGGAGACGCGCTCTCTGACGCCCTTCAGCGTCCGGGAGATGCTCCAGACGATCAACAGAAACGGCACTAACGGAAGCAACACCACCAACAGCGCCGCCGCCGCCGCGATCCAGGGGTTCGAGAGCTCGTCGGATTCGGAGTCCGATCCGCTCTCCGATCGTATCGCGCCTTTCAGCCGTCCGGGGGTCGTGCCTCCTATCATGCGCGTATGTTGGGCCCGATCGGATATGAGCCTTGGCCACGAATCTCACGCTGTGAGAACGGCGGGGCGTGGATGGAAAGTTTAAGGATCGAACCGACGGAACGTCGATACAACTTCCTCTCTATGTACGACGACGGATACGACCACGCCGAGGTCGAACGACGCTGGCAGGGGGCGTGGGACGACGCCTCCGCGTACCGGACACCCGACGAGGTCGAGGACCCGACGTACGTCCTCGGAATGTACCCCTACCCGTCCGGACAGCTCCACATGGGCCACGTCCGGA
>CAZWZX010000260.1:0-3258 GCA_964638655.1 uncultured Natronomonas sp. | reverse complement strand
GACGACGTCGTGACCGCGCGCCTCGAGTTCGGGCCGAACCTTGTGCCAACACCACGCCCCGTGGTAGGCGCCGTGGATCAAAGCGAACGTGCTCACCGGCGACTCCCTCCGCTCCGTTGGACCATGGTCGACGTCGACGGCTCGCCGTTTAATGAACGTTTGGGCGACGACCGGCGCTTCCGGACGCCGCTTTCGTTTTCGGCCGGGAATTATACCGCTGGCGGGACGAGTGTTGCAACATGAGTGAGACGGATCCGCTCAAGAACATGCTAGCACAGATGTCGGCCGCACGGCCGTACGCCGACGTCGACGACGGCGTCTTCGAACGTCTCAAATACCCCGAACGGACGCTGAAGGTTACCCTTCCCATCCATCACGACGACGGACGTGTCGAGGTGTACGAGGGCTATCGCTGCCAGTTCGACTCCGCCCGCGGTCCGTATAAGGGCGGCGTACGGTACCATCCCGCAGTCACGCGGCAGGAGGTCGAGGCGCTCGCGGGCTGGATGACCTGGAAGACGGCGCTGATGGATCTCCCGTACGGCGGGGCGAAAGGCGGGATCATCGTCGATCCGCGAGAGCTCTCCGAGCGGGAAACCGAGCGACTGACCCGCCGTTACACCGAGGGGATCCGCCGGATGATCGGCCCCGACATGGACGTTCCCGCGCCGGACATCAACACCGGGCCGCAGACGATGGCGTGGATGATGGACACCTACTCGATGTATGCGGGGTGCGTCATCCCCGACGTTGTGACCGGGAAACCGCTCTCGATCGGCGGGACGGCGGGTCGAGTCGAGGCGACCGGACGCGGCGTCGCGATCACCGCGGATCACGCCTTCGAGTACTTCGAACGCGATCTCAGCGAGGCGACGGTCGCGGTACAGGGGTTCGGAAACGTCGGCAGCGTCGCCGCCCGACTCCTCGATCGGCGCGGGGCGAGTATCGTCGCTCTCAGCGACGTCACCGGCGGCACTTACAACAGAGACGGCCTCGATATCGCCGCCCTCGAGAACCACGTCGAGCGAACGGGCGGCGTCGCCGGGTTCGACGGCGGCGAGGCGATCGAAAACGACGACCTCCTGAGGCTCGACGTCGACGTGCTCTGTCCGGCGGCACTGGAAAACGTCATAACGGCGAACGTGGCCGAGGAGCTACGTGCGGGGCTCGTCCTCGAGGCCTCCAACGGCCCGACGACCGTCGCGGCCGACGAGGTTCTCCGGGAGCGCGATATCCCCGTCGTCCCCGACATACTCACGAACGCGGGCGGCGTCATCGTCTCGTATCTCGAGTGGGTCCAGAACTCCCAGCAGTACTCGTGGGATCTCGAACAGGTCAACGCCGACCTCGAACGCCGGATCTCGAAGGCGTTCGAGGACACCCTCGAGGCTTTCGCCGAGCGTGAGACGCCGGACCTGCGGACGGCGGCCTACGCCGTCGCCCTCGAACGGGTCGGCGATGCACACGAGGTCCGGGGACTGTTCCCCTAGCTGTACTCGCGCCACCGATACCCGCAGTCTTTGCACTTGAAAAAACGCGTCGGCGGCTCGTCGGCGGCACCGGTCTGTTTGATCGTGTACCACGCGACGCCGTGCCCGCAGTCGTCGCACGTGACGTCCTCGGCGGTCGGTTTGCCCTCGAAATCGGCATCGGCCGAGGACTCGATGACGTCGTCGTCAGTTTGGGCCTCCGTACTGACGAACGATTCGGCCAGCGATTCGTCCTTTCTCTGGGTCGATCCGCAGGACGAACAGACCATCTCGTCGCCGTCGCCGTGCATCATCGACCCGCACTCGTCGCAGAACTGCATGCGTACCCGTTGACTCCGAGGCGAAAAAAGCGCACGGGCTCGCGATCAGTTCTTTTCGGGGAGGACGGACTCCGCTCGCCCGCGCCGGCTGACGACCGGGCAGTTCGTAACCCGGAACCGATCGACACCGACGAGCTCGACGATCTCCGTTCCGGGGCTCTTACAGGCGACGTCGGGCGGCGCCGAAAAGAACTCACATCGTTTGCAGTACTGGTTCTTCGGAACGACCGCGTCGACCCCGTCGGCGTCGCTTTCGATCGGTTCCTCGCTATCCTCCGAGAGGACGGCCTCCCAGACTGCCTCGTCGTCGATGTCCGCCGTCTCGACGGGGTCGAAGAGATCGTCGAGCTCTTCGGGGGACGCCTCGGAAGTATCGAGCGACCCCAACTCGGCGAACGGATCATCGGCGATATCGGTTTCATCCGGCGCGTCCTGACCGGTATTCGATCCCTCCGCGTCCCGCTCGATACCCGATCTCTCCGCGTCCGTTCCCCGGCCTCTGACTCTCTTTTCGGGGTCGTCACTCATCGTTGTCCTCGATGAAACCGTCGTCCGGTTCCGCTTCGGACGGCTGCGTTCCCGTGAGCACGGGCGATTTAAACCGTCGCAGGATCGACGACGGACGCTCGATATCCCGGAAGTCGTGTCCACAGTGTGGACAGGCGGCCTCCGTCAGAAGACCGACCTGAAGCCGCTCGCCACATCCCTGACAGTCGGCGACCGACGTTCCGTTTCTGTTCGCGGCTTCCTGGAGCCGTTCGAGCGCTTTTCCCGACGCTGTCGTCGAATCCGCTCCTCGCTTCAGTTCGAGGACGACACGAGCGAGCCGATCGAGTTTCGTCTCGACCGTTTCGAGGCGTTCTTCGGTCGTTTCGAGATGTTCTCCGGTGACTTCGAGTTCGGATCTGAGCTCGGCCGCGTCCGTCTCGAAGCGCTCGAGATCGGCCGATAGCTCTCGGGTCCGCTCAGTGAGCGTTTCGATCTCGGCGTGGTCGTGGTCGGCCGACGCGCTGGCCTCGACTTCGTCCTTGAGATGGAGGATACGGCTTCGAAGGTCCTCGACGTGCTCGGAGAGCGCCGCGTCAACCCCTTCGATACGCTCATCGACCTCGTCGAGAGCGGCGGGGTCGATCCGACGATCGGGCGTCTCCGGGCTCTCGGATCCCGGCGACAGTAGCTCGGCGAGGTCGTCGGGATCGGTCTCTGCTGTCGTCCGGTACGCGCCGAGCAACTGAAGGAGTAACTCCTCGCGATCGACCTCCTGCGTCGCGGCTCGTTCATCGAGCCACTCCGAAAGAGAGCGCGGAAGCGTCACCGACAACTCGGTGTCGGGGGCCGACTCGGTAGCCATCACATACTCATAGTATCCGAACCATTCTTAATTGTTCGCACGCTTCGGCTGTCGAAGCCGACGTTATCTGATCTT
Source organism: uncultured Natronomonas sp. (assembly GCA_964638655.1). Classification (GTDB taxonomy): domain Archaea; phylum Halobacteriota; class Halobacteria; order Halobacteriales; family Haloarculaceae; genus Natronomonas. Next base: position 22 of record CAZWZX010000260.1, on the reverse strand, counting down.
TCGGACATCGCTGATGTCGAAC
>CAZWZX010000259.1:0-3280 GCA_964638655.1 uncultured Natronomonas sp. | reverse complement strand
AACAGCGTGTGGAGATAGTGGCCGCTGCCGTTGTGGGTGACGCTTCGGATCGCGCCGGCTGAGCTGCCGAACTCGCCGGACTCGCGGTTCTCCGCGAGCGTCCCCTCGGCCGACTCGAGGCCGTTCACGTAGCCCTGATGGTGGGTGTCGTGATGCCACGTGACGACCTGTTCGGAGATGGACGGTTCGAGGGCGTCGTAATCGTACGGGAGCGGCGGAAGCTCTGGGTTGGAATGTTCGGACATTTATATCGACCTCTAATACTACTAATCTCCCGCGATCCTGTTAAAGCTTCATGAAGACATGATAGCATACCACGAACAGTGGGTGCTGTGATGATCGGACACAACGTAACAGCGCGGACGCTCACGGCTTTACACGACTCCGAGACGAACGTCCACGAGTTGAATTCGTAGGCGTAGTCACGCCAGCGTCTCGTGTGTCTCCCCGGAATCGGTAGATCGGGGGAAACGAATCGAGAAGTCGATATGTGCAGCTCCGCCACGAAGGATCGGTCGCTTTCGGGAGCCGTCGGTTTCGAACTCGATGACACCGAGCGCTTCAAGCTCGGTCAGGTTTCGGTGTACTTCACGGTAATCACGGTCGACAGTTTCGGCAAGCTTGCGGATGCTCGCTGGCTCCGCTAAGACGATTGCTTCGATCAGTTCGAGATTCGAGGCGCACATGAGGCGAGCGATGTCGTCAAACTCCTCAAAGTTCACGACGAAGCGCACGTCCTGTTCGATTGCTTCGCTGGTCTCTCCGGCTTCAGCCCGTCGCAATCGTTCGCGAGCCGCTTGGCGGTGATCGTCGGTCTGCTGGAACGTGATCTTGAGGATGTTTTCGGTCATGATCGGGTGTCGATTTCGGCGAGGAACTGGTCGCGAAGTTCCATCATCCCCGGAAACTCGATGTCGATGATCTTGTCGGCTGTGTGGCGTTCGTGCCGTCCGGGTGTTTCGTTCTCGTTATCGTAGCGGAGGGTGGTACCACGACCGTCCGTGTAGCCGTAATGGTGCACGTATCGATATCCACAGGGATACTGCGGTCATCGGTCTCGATGATTTTCCGTCGAATGACGCGGTTATCGACGCGATTTTCGACGGATCTCACTCCGACTCGCCGCGTGCGCGCTCGAACATCTTAAGTGCCCGTTCGCGACGGTCAGCGTGATCGACGACCGGTTCCGGGTACTCGGGGGCTGCGTTGGCCCGCTGTGTCGGCGTCAGTTCGTGCCACCCGTGGATCACGTCCGGGTCGACGCCACGAAGCTCCGGGACGTGCGCTTTTGTATACTCCCCCTCGGGGTCGTAGCGTTCACCCTGAGTCATGGGGTTGAAGATCCGAAAGTACGGCTGGGCGTCGGTTCCCGTGGAGGCGGCCCACTGCCAGCCGCCGTTGTCGTTGGCCGTGTCGTGATCGACGAGATACTCCCGGAAGTGATCGTAGCCGTGTCGCCAGTCGATCAACAGGTCCTTCGTCAGAAAGGAGGCGACGATCATCCGGACCCGGTTGTGCATGAACGCCTCCTCGCGGAGCTGTCGCATGCCCGCATCGACGATCGGATACCCCGTCTCGCCGCGTTTCCAGGCGGCCAGCAGTTCCCTGTCGTTTTCCCACTCGATGTCGTTCTCGTAGTCCTTGAAGTTCTCCGTGACGACCTCGGGGTTGAAGTACAGCACGTGGGTGTAAAACTCCCGCCAGGCCAGCTGTGATCGGAATTCATCGACCGACTCGCGTCTTTCGCCTTCGACGCTTTCCAGCGTCTCTCTGGTCCGTTCGTCGACTTCGCGGATTCCGATGGTCCCGAACTTCAGATGCGGTGAGAGCCGGGAGGTACACTCCTCGATGGGGTAATCACGTGTCGATTCATACCGGAAGACGTCCGCCTCGAGGAACGAGTCGAGTAGCTCCCGTGCGACGCCTGTTCCCGCCGGCGGAACGGTTGCCTCCGGCGACTCGAACCCGAGATCGGCCAGCGTCGGGATCGGTGTTTCGGCGTCGGCTTCGATATCGGCGAGCCCCGGAACCGGACGGGGAGCGTCCTTCTCCCGGTCGCGCCATTTCTTCCAGAAGTAGGTGTACACCGAGTACGGGTCGCCGGCGTTCGTCGTGATCGAGCCGGGCTCGTGACAGATCGCGTCGTGGAACTGCTGGGGCGTCACGTCGGCCGACTGCAGCGCCGCTTTCACCCGGTCGTCCCGTTCGGCCGCCACCCCCGAGTAATCGCGGTTCCAGGAGACGAACCCGGCGTCGTACCGTTCGGCCGTCTCCGGGAGCACCGCCGCCGGATCGCCGTGTCGGACGAGCAACTCCGAGCCGCGCTCTCGGTACGCCGACCGGAGTTCGGAGAGCGCCTCGAGCATGAACGAAACTCTCGGTGCGCCGGCGTGTCTCAAAATCGCGTCGTCGAAGACGAAGATCCCGAGCGGGGGAGCGGGCGCCTCGGCCAGTCCCCGGTTGTCCGACAGCCGCAGATCCCGCCGGTGCCAGTGCAGTCGCATTGGACACTTTCACGGGCGGCCACAGCCTAAACCCACGGGTCCACGGGAGGTTCTGCTGGTTTTCGGCGGCGCGCGGACGCTCGTCTCGGCGCGAACGAGACGAACAAAAACGACTCGAAGGGAGACCGCGGTTATTTGTGCGCGTCGAGCAGGTCGTAGCTCCGCTCCCACTCGTAGTCGTCGTCGTGGTACCGCTCGGCCAGCGGCTCCTCGGGCATCTCGCCGATCGCGCGCTTTTCCTGTCCGTAGGAGAGTCGACCCTCCTGTTTGTAGTATCGACCGGTCAGCACCTGCCCCTCGTGGAGCGCCGACTCGGTCTCGTACATCATCTCGGCGGCCTCCTGGCGGTCGCTGACGTCGAAATCGTAGTCGTCGTTCTGCTGGATGTCGATGTACGGGACGTACTGTTTGGCGTCCTTGTTCCAGGTCGGACACTGCGTGAGGAAATCGATGTGAGCGAACCCGTCGTGTTCGATCGCCTCGACGAGGATCTCCTGGGCCTGGTTGGGGTTGACGGCCGCGGTCCGGGCGACGTATGACGCCCCCGCGGTCAGTCCCATCGACAGCGGTCGAACCGGATCCTTCGCGGAGCCGTGTGGCTGAGTCTTCGATTTGTGGCCCTTCGGACTCGTCGGCGACGTCTGACCCTTCGTCAGCCCGAAGATCTCGTTGTTGAACACGATGTACGTGATATCGTGGTTCTCGCGGGCGGTGTGGGTGAAGTGGTTGCCGCCGATCCCGTAGCCGTCGCCGTCGCCGCCGGCGGCGACGACCTC
>CAZWZX010000258.1:0-3283 GCA_964638655.1 uncultured Natronomonas sp. | reverse complement strand
AATCGCAGCAGCAGGCGTACGATCGGGGGATCACCATCTTCTCCCCGGACGGCCGTCTGTACCAGGTCGAGTACGCGCGCGAAGCGGTCAAACGAGGCACGGCGTCTATCGGCATCCGCACCGAGGACGGGGTCGTGCTGGCCGTGGACAAACGCATCCGGAGTCCGCTGATGGAGCGGACGAGCGTCGAGAAGATCCACAAGGCCGACGATCACATCGGCATCGCCAGCGCCGGCCACGTCGCCGACGCCCGCCAACTGATCGACTTCGCACGCCGGCAAGCACAGGTCAACCAACTCCGCTACGACGAGCCGATCGGCGTCGAGACGCTGACGAAGGCCGTCACCGACCACATCCAGCAGTACACGCAGGTCGGCGGCGCGCGTCCCTTCGGTGTCGCTCTCATCATCGGCGGGATCGAGAACGGCGAACCCCGCCTCTACGAGACGGATCCTTCCGGGACACCCTACGAGTGGCAGGCGCTCGCGGTCGGCGCGGACCGCGGCGACATCGAGGACTACCTCGAGGAGCATTACCGCGATGACCTCTCGCTCGATGAGGGCGTCGACCTCGCTTTGGCGGCGCTCGCGTCCGTCAACGACGAGGAACTGACACCGGAGGGGATCGGACTCGCGACGATCTCGGTCGGTGAAGACGGGTTCGGTCAGCTCTCCGACGGGGAGATCGAATCCAGACTCGCCGAAGCCGGACTGCTCGCCGACGAAAACGAAGGGACGGACGACGCCGACGAGACCGACGAAGAGTAAGTTCCGGTTTCACTCCGACAGTTCGTTCTTTTTTCGCGACACACTCGCTAGCAACACCTTTTATCGCCCGGCCCACTTACCGGAACGTATGATATCGCTTGACGAGGCTGTGACGGCCAGACTCGAATCTCACGGCCAGCGTTTCGAGGTGCTCGTCGATCCGGACGCCGCCCTCGCGATCAAACGCGGGGAGTTCGACGGCGAGCTAGAGGACGTGATCGCCGCGGAGGACGTCTTCGAGGACGCCTCCACGGGCGATCGGCCGCCGGAGGACTCACTCGAGGAGGTCTTCGAGACGACCGAGCCCCTCGATATCATTCCCGAAGTGATCCGTCGCGGCGAGATCCAGATCACGGCCGAACAGCGCCGGGAGATGCAAGAGCAGAAACACAAACAGCTCGTCAACGAGATCGCTCGGAACGCGGTCAACCCTCAGATGGACGACGCACCTCACCCACCGGAACGGATCGAGCGCGCTCTGGAGGAGGCGGGTTTCAAGGTCGACCCGATGGAGCCGGTGGGAAACCAGGTCGATGACGCGCTCGACGCGCTCCGACCCGTGATCCCGATCCGGTTCGACGAGGTCGTCATCGCGACGCAGGTCCCGGCCGACTACGCCGGCAGCGCACAGGCACAGATCAGGCAGTTCGGCGAGCTCGAACGCGAGGAGTGGCAGCCGGACGGCTCGTGGGTCGGCGTCCTCCGGTTCCCGGCCGGCCTCCAGAACGATTTCTACGATCTGGTCAACGAACACACGAGCGGTGAGGCCGAAACGCGGATCATCAAAGACGAAGACGAGATCGGGACTCGGTAGACCTACTTTGAGAACATTTGTCACGATCACCCGGTAGTTAAATACTGTGACGACGTACTCGGGGGTAAGTGACGGAAACCAATGGCCCGGTCGTCGTCGCAAAGCGTGTCGACGACGGCCATCCCGACACCGAAGAGATACGCGAACTCGCCAGGGCGGCCGGCTACACCGTCGTCGGCGAGGTAACACAGACCCGAACGGAGGATCCGGCGCTCTGCCTCGGAGAGGGGAAGGTCGCCGAACTCGCCGAACTCGTCGCCGCCGAAGGTGCGAGGACGGTCGTCTTCGACAACCGGCTGGGTCCCTATCAGACGTACAACCTCGGGAACGAGCTCCCCGACGGTGTCGAAGTCCTCGACCGGTTCAAACTCATCCTCGATATCTTCGGTCAGCGAGCCCAGACCAAAAAGGCCCAGCTACAGGTCGAACTCGCCGAACTCCGATACGAACTGCCGCGCGCCGAGGCGAAAGCCTCGCTGGCAAAGCGCGACGAGCGGCCCGGCTTCATGGGGCTCGGCGAGTACGACGAGTCACGAGAACGTGACATCAAAGCGCAGATCAGCCGGATCAACGACGAACTCGAGCGGATCGAACGGACCGAAGCCCACCGCCGCGAACAGCGCCGGGAGTCCGGCTTCGATCTCGTCGCGTTGGCCGGGTACACGAACGCCGGGAAATCGACGCTTTTGCGGCGGCTGGCGAGCGACCTCGAGATCGACGAAAACGAGGGGCTCCACCCGGACTTGGACACGACGGCCGAATCCGAAAACCGACTGTTCACGACGCTCGGGACGACCACCCGACGCGCGGAGTTCGATCGTCGGAACGTGCTCGTGACCGACACCGTCGGGTTCGTCTCCGATCTCCCGCACTGGCTCGTCGAATCGTTCAAGTCGACCCTTTCGGAGGTGTATCGGGCCGATCTCGTGTTGCTCGTCGTCGACGTCTCCGATCCCATCGAGGAGATCCGCGAAAAGCTCGTCACGTGTCACGACACCCTCTATGAGCGCAACGAAGCCCCGATCGTCACCGTTCTGAACAAGATCGACTCGATCGACGAGGAGGACCTCGAGTACAAACGCGAGGCGCTTTCGGCGCTCGCGCCCGATCCGGTCGTCGTGAGCGCGAAGACCGGCGAGAACGTCGAGGCGCTCAGAGAGCGGATCGACGCAGAGTTGCCCGAGTGGCGCCGCGAACGCCTCGTCGTGCCGATGACCGACGAGACGATGAGCCTCGTCTCGTGGGTCCACGATCACGCTCACGTCGAAGACGTCGACTACGGCAACGAGGTCACCATCGACTTCGAGGCCCGTCCGGCCGTCATCGAACAGGCCAGAGCGAAGGCCCGCGAGTTGCCGGTCGCGCCGACGGAGTGACCGTTACCGGGATCGGTCGCCTCAGGTCAGTTCCCGCTTTTCCTTCGCGAGGACTTCGATGTCGTGGATCCGTGTCGCCGGATACTCGCCGTTTTCGTCCTTTTCGGCCGCCTTCACCATGTCCCAGACGACGTTCAGGCCGGTTGAAACGCCTTCCAGTGCCTCCATCTCACAGCCCGTTTTGCCGGTCGTCTCGACGGCGACGGTGAGTTCGACCCCCGCCTCGTCGACCGAGAACTCCGTCTCGACGTTCGTGATCGGGATCTGGTGACACATCGGGATCGTCTCCCAGGTGTGTTTGACCGCCTGGATCGCGCCGACGCGGG
>CAZWZX010000257.1:0-3303 GCA_964638655.1 uncultured Natronomonas sp. | reverse complement strand
GGGCGACGAGTACGTCATCGACGGCACGAAACAGTGGATCACGAACGGCGAGCGGTCGGGAGTGATCATCCTCTTTGCGAAGACCGACCGGGACGACCCCGATTCCGTGACGCAGTTTCTCGTCCCGAAGGACACCGACGGGCTGGAGGTCGGCAAGAAGGAGGACAAACTGGGCCTGCGGGCCAGCGACACCACGACGTTGCTTTTCGATGGGGCCCGGATCCCCGAGGAGAACCGTCTCACTGCGGTTGGGGACGGGCTCAGATCGGCCTTTTCGATCCTGACCGGCGGGCGGATCGCCATCGCGAGTCAGGCGGTCGGCCTCGCAGACGCGGCGCTTTCGGCCGCCGTCGAGTACGCCGACGAGCGCGAGCAGTTCGGCAAACCGATCTCGGAGCATCAGGCCATCGCGCACAAACTCGCCGAGATGGCGACCGATGTCCAGGCGGCCCGACTGTTGACCCGCGACGCGGCCGAAAAGAACGAGGAAGGCGTCGATCCGATGGCGGCGAGCATGGCGAAGTACTTCGCCAGCGAGACGGCCGTCGACGTGGCAAACGAGGCGGTTCAGGTCCACGGCGGCTACGGCTACACCAAGGATTTCGACGTCGAGCGGTATTATCGGGACGCGAAGATCACGACGATCTACGAGGGAACCTCCGAGATACAGAAGGAGATCATCGCCCGCCACCTCGGCAAGTGACTCCCGTCAGAAGGATCCGCCTCAGTCGTGCTTATAAAAGCCCTGCCCGGTCTTCTTGCCGAGATCCCCGGCCTCGACCTTTCGTTTGAGCAGGTAGGCGGGTTTGTACCGATCGCCCAGCTCCTCGTAGAGCGTCTCGCTCGCGTGTAGACAGATGTCGAGGCCGATGTGATCGGCGAGTTCCAGCGGCCCCATGGGGACGTTCGTCCCGAGTTTCATCCCCCGATCGATGTCCTCCTTCGTGGCGACGCCCTCGTCTAGCGCCCGGACGCCCTCGTTGAGCCACGGCATCAGGATCCGGTTAGAGACGAACCCGGGTTTGTCGTCGGACTCCCACGTTTCCTTCCCGAGCGCCTCCGCGAACTCGTGAGCGAAGGCCGTGACCGCCGAATCGGTCTTCTCGCCGGAGACGACCTCGACGCCTTTCATCACCGGCACCGGGTTCATGAAATGCAGGCCGACGACGGATTCGGGACGCTCGGTGGCCGCCGCGATCGTCGTGATCGACAGCGTCGAGGTGTTCGTCGCCAGGACGGTCCCCTCGGGCGTGATCTCCTCGAGGTCCGAAAAGATATCCCGCTTTACGTCCATCTTTTCGAGGGCGGCCTCGACGACGACGTCGCAGTCGGCGAGCTCTTCGAGGTCCGTCGTTCCGGTGATCCGATCGATCGTGGCCTCCGCCTCCGTCTCGGTGCACTCCCCGCGGTCGGTGAGTTTTTCGAGGCTCTCCTCGATCGTTTCGAACCCGCTTTCGACGTATTCGGGCTCTATATCCCGCATCACGACGTCGTAGCCGGCGGCGGCGGCCACCTGGGCGATACCGCATCCCATCGTTCCGGCGCCGACGACACCGACGCGGGAGACGGATTCTATCTCGCGTGTCATTGACCGGCGGTTCACACAGATCGCGATTAAACGTTCCGGACGGGGGACGAAACGAAGGGCGAGCCGTCGGGACCGGTGGAACAACGACAACGCTTTTGCACGCAGACGTGGTTGTTGTTAGCAATGTTCGGCGAAGAGGACCTACGACAGATCCGCGAGAGCCGGGCGGAGTGGGAAGCGGAGACGCTCGAACCCTTCTTGGAGAAGGGTGAGCGGAAGGACCGCTTCGCGACGGTGTCGAACCACGAGGTAGACCGTCTCTACACGCCCGAAGACATCGCCGACATCGACCTAGAGTCGGATCTCGGGTTCCCCGGCGAGCCGCCGTACACCCGTGGCGTCTATCCGACGATGTACCGCGGTCGGACGTGGACGATGCGGCAGTTCGCCGGGTTCGGAACCGCAGAGGAGACCAACGAACGCTTTCACTACCTCATCGAGGAGGGTCAGACGGGGCTGTCGACCGCCTTCGACATGCCGAGTCTCATGGGGATCGACTCCGATCACGAAATGAGCCAAGGCGAGGTCGGCAAGGAAGGCGTCGCCGTCGACACCCTCCGGGACATGGAGATCCTCTTCGACGGGATCGACATCGGCGAGGTCTCGACGTCCTTTACCATCAACCCCTCCGCGCCGGTCATCTACGCGATGTATATTGCGCTGGCCGACGAGAAGGGGATTCCACGCGAGGAGATCCGCGGCACGCTACAGAACGACATGCTCAAGGAGTTCATCGCACAGAAGGAGTGGGTCATCCCGCCCGAACCGTCGCTGGACGTCGTCACCGACACGATCGAGTTCGCCGTCGAGGAGACGCCGAAGTTCCACCCGGTCTCGATCTCCGGATACCACATCCGCGAAGCCGGATCGACGGCCGCCCAGGAGGCCGCCTTCACGCTCGCCGACGGCTTCGCCTACGCCGAGGACTGTCTGGATCGCGGGCTCGACGTCGACGAGTTCGCACCGCTTTTTTCCTTTTTCTTCAACTCCCATAACTCCATCTTCGAGGAGATCGCGAAGTTCCGGGCCAGCCGACGCGTCTACGCCCGCGTGATGAAGGAGCGGTACGGCGCCGAAGCCGAGGAATCGAAGCGGCTGAAGTTCCACACTCAGACCGCGGGCCAGTCGCTGACGGCCCAACAGCCGCTGAACAACATCGTTCGCGTGACGATCCAGGCGCTTGCGGCGGTGATGGGTGGCACCCAGTCGCTACATACGAACAGCTACGACGAGGCGCTCGCGCTGCCCAGCGAGGACGCCGTCCGTGTCGCGCTGCGGACCCAGCAGATCATCGCCGACGAGTCCGGCGCCGCGGACATCGTCGATCCGATGGGCGGCTCCTTCGCCATCGAGAAGCTCACGAACGAGATGGAGGCCGAGATCACGGCCTACATCGAGGAGATCGAAGAGATGGGTGACGGCTCGATTCGGGACGGCGTTCTCAAGGGGATCCCGGACGGCTACTTCCACCGCGAGATACAGGAGGCCGCCTACGAATACCAAAAGCGGGTGGACGGGGAGAAAGAGACCGTCGTCGGCGTGAACAAATACGAGATCGAGGAGGACACGGAGCCGGAGCTTCTCAAAGTCGACGCCTCGACCCGGGACCGGCAACTCGATCGCCTCGAATCGGTCAAAGCCGAACGCGACGACGAGGCAGTCGAGAACGCTCTCGGGGCGATCTCCGAGGCGATCGAGGCCGACGAGAACGTCAT
>CAZWZX010000256.1:0-3370 GCA_964638655.1 uncultured Natronomonas sp. | reverse complement strand
GCTGTACGGCAGCTACGAGCGCTTCTTCATGGTGCTCATCGAGCATTTCGACGGGAACTTCCCGACGTGGCTCGCGCCCGAACAGGTCCGTATCCTCCCGGTTTCGGACGACAACGTCGGTTACGCCAAACAGCTCAAGAACCGGTATCTCGACGATTTCCGCGTCGAGATCGAGGACCGATCGTGGACGGTCGGCAAGAAGATCCAGACTGCCCACGACGACCGCGTTCCCTACATGCTCGTCGTCGGCGACGACGAGGAGGGAGCGGGAACCGTCTCCGTTCGGGACCGCTTCGAGGCCGAACACAAAGACGTCGCCGTCGAGACGTTCCGCGAGCACCTCGAAAGCGAGATCGAAGAGAAACGCGTGGAACCGGACTTCGTCGACGACTCGGAGTAGTTGACCGTCGATCGACCGGCCCCCGCTATTCGTCGTCGCGTTTGATGTCGTCGAGTTCGGCTTCGATCTCGGGGTCGGCGTCGGCCGATTCGGTTCCCTCCTCGAGTTCGATGTCGACGTCGTCCCCGTCGGAGCTGTCGCCCTCGACGCCGGCTTCGGCCTTCAGCGTCTCCAGTTCGGCGTCGACCTCCCCTTCCTTTCTGATATCGTCGAGTTCGCGCTCGAGATCGCTCTCGTTCGAGAGCGCGCTCTCGAAGGCGCCCGTCTCCTCGAGTTCGTCCATCGCGGCGGCGCGGGCCTCCATGTCCTCGGTGTCGTCTCTGGCCCGCTCGATCGATCTGGAGATGTCCTCCATCTCGTCGCCGGCGCCGGTCATAGCTTCGCTGACGCGGGCGCTCGCCTCGGCGGCCTCGTATCTGGCCTTCATCGTCTCCTTTTCGGTGCGGAACTCCTGGATGCGGCTCTGGAGTTCGTCCTTCTTCTCGACGAGGTTGTCCTGGGTGTTCTGGAGGTCCGCGATCTGGGTTTCCAGGTCCTCGATCTGGTTCATCTTCTGTTTTTTCTTCTCCAGCGCCCGACGCGCCAGGTCGTCGCGGTCCTGCTCGACCGCCTGTCTCGCCTGCTCGTTGTGTTTCTCGACGTTCTCCTCGAGCCGCCGCTTTTGGATCTCGAGGCGCTTCTTCTGTGTCGTCAGGTCCGCGATCCCCTTCTTTACGTCCTGTAGCTCGTCTCGGAGCTGTTCGTAGGAGTAATCGAGCGTTTCGTGGGGGTTCTCGGCCCGGTTCAGGACGGCGTTGACTTTCGATCGGATGACGTACGATGCCCGCGAGAGGATACCCATATACCGCCACGTTGTGGCCGCAACGGTTAAAAGGCTACTCCGTTCCGGTCCGGAAGGAGAGATCCAGCGTCGAGGCGCTGTGCGTCAGCGATCCGAGCGAAATGATATCGACCCCGGTCGCGGCGTAGGCTGGGATGTCCTCGACAGTAATCCCGCCGCTCGCTTCCGTCAGCACACCCTCCGGGAGCCGTTCGACGATCCGTTCCGTCTCCGAGGGCGTCATATTGTCCAACAGAACGATATCGGCGCCGGCGTCGGCCGCCGCCGTCGCCGTCTCGGGGGTCTCGGCTTCGACCTCGATCTTCGTCGCGAAGGAGGTCCGCTCTCGGAACCGTTCGATCGCCCGTTCGACGCCGAGTTCGGCGATGTGGTTGTCCTTGATCATCACCATATGCGAGAGGTCCAGCCGGTGGGTGTCTCCGCCGCCGGCCGCGATGGCGCGCTTTTCGAGCCCTCGCAGGCCGGGGGTCGTCTTTCTCGTCCCCGCGATCGCGACCGAGTCCGACACCTCACGGGCGGCCGCCACCGCCGTTGCGGTCCGTGTCGCAATCCCCGAGGCGTGGCCGGCGACGTTGACCGCGACCCGCTCGCCACGGAGGATCGCCGAGGCCGGACCCGAAACCCGGAGGAGGCTGTCCCCTGGCGCGATCGAGTCACCGTCCGTGATCTCCGCATCGATCGTAACGCCGAGGTGCTCGAAGACGGCGGTGGTGGCGTCGGTCCCGGCCGCGACACCCGATTCCTTCGCGACGAGTCGACCCTCCGTCTCGCCCGGAACGTCGTTCGTCACGTCGTGGTGTCCGAGGTCCTCACGGAGCCACCGCTCTACCGTCGATCGCTCAATCACCGTCGGTCACCGCCGGTGAGCTACGCGGAGCCAGGCGATCCTCGTCTTTGTCTCGAGTCCGGTACACCCTCCCCGAAGTTGCTGGCTGCCGTACATTCACACGCGAACTTTGCATTGATATGACAGACGAACTCAACGTATGATAAAATTTTGTCTTCAACCGTTCTTTTTACACCGCCTGCGGCTCGATCGTGGGCCCGCACTGACGGAGGTGATCGCCGGCGGACGGAAGCCATTAGTCCCCGCCACGCGAGCCCCCGCTATGGATACCGACGCCTTGATCCAGGCCGTCAGGGACGGCGACCTCCGGCTTCACGAACTCGAACAGCACGCCGACGCCGACGACGCGGCGGCCGCCCGACGCCGGCTCGTCGCCGCCGAAACGGGTACGGATCTCGAAACGGTCGGCGAGTACGCGTTCCCCGCCGCCGAAGCCGAGTCCAACATCGAGAACATGCTCGGGGCGGCGCAGGTTCCGATGGGGATCGTCGGTCCGATCGAGATCGACGGCGGCGCCGTCGAGGGATCGAAACGGTTGCCCCTGGCGACCACGGAGGGAGCGCTCGTCGCCTCCGTCAACCGCGGCTGTGCGGCGATCCGGGCCGCGGACGGTGCCACCGCGAGAGTGTTCAAAAACGAGATGACGCGCGCGCCGGTGTTCCGTGTCGAAGACGTCGCCGAGGCGAGCGAGACCGCCGCGTGGGTCCGATCCAACGTCGACAGACTCGCTGGGGCCGCCGAGTCGACGACCAACCACGGCGAACTGCGCGAAGTGACGCCGTACGTCGTCGGCGACAACGTCTTTCTCCGGTTCGGCTACGAGACCCGCGACGCGATGGGGATGAACATGGCGACGATCGCCACCGAGGCCGCCTGTGAACTCGTCACCGACGAAACGCCCGCCGAACTCGTCGCCCTCTCGGGAAACCTCTGTACCGACAAGAAGCCGGCGGCGATAAACAGCGTCGAGGGGCGAGGACGGACCGTCGCCGCCGACGTCGAGATCCCCCGAGGGCTCGTCGAGACGTACTTCAAGACGACGCCGGAGGCGATCGCCGAGGCCAACACCCGAAAGAACCTCGTCGGCTCCGCGAAGGCCGGCTCGCTCGGCTTCAACGCCCACGCCGCGAACACGATCGCGGCGGCGTTTCTCGCGACCGGACAGGACATCGCACAGGTCGTCGAAGGGTCGAACGCGATCACGACCGCCGACGTCCGCGGGGACGACCTCTATGCGAGCCTCACGATCGCCTCCCTGGAGGTCGGGACCGTCGGCGGCGGG
>CAZWZX010000255.1:0-3377 GCA_964638655.1 uncultured Natronomonas sp. | reverse complement strand
GTTTGATCTTCTGGAGGATCATCGCCGAGATCTGCTCGGGCGTGTACTCCTCGTCGTCGATGGCGACGGTGTAATCGTCCTCGCCCATGTGGCGTTTGATCGACTGGATCGTCTTTTCGGGGTTCTGGACGGCCTGGTTCTTCGCGGGCTTGCCGACCAGCCGTTCGTCGTCGTCGGTGAAAGCGACGATCGACGGCGTCGTCCGTTCGCCTTCGCCGTTGACGATGATTTCGGGGTCGCCGCCCTCCATCACCGCGAACGCGGAGTTGGTGGTACCGAGGTCGATACCGAGGATCTTGTTGCTCGCCATGTTGTGCGTGTCTACCGGATTGAGTCGGTTAAAAGTTGCTAGATGCGGCGAACGGGCGTTTCGAGCGTTGGATCCCCTTCCTGCGGTTTTCGGGAATAGTTGTTTCGAATACCGAGAGATATAAACAGAACCGCAATTGGTCGGGACTGGGAGACGCTCAGTCAGTCCCGTCGGAGTCACCGGTCGCGTCGTCGGCCGGCCCCTCCGAGACCGTCACCTGCGCCGGGCGGAGAACCTTTCCGGCCATCTCGTAGCCGGGGCGGTGGAGTTCGGCGACGGTCCCCTCGGGCTGGTCGCTTTCGACACCGAGAAGCACCTCGTGACGCGTCGGATCGGTCGCGGTTCCGGGCTCGGGCTCGACGGGTTCGACGCCCTCCCCTTCGAGAACGTCGTCGAGCTGTCTGGACGTCGCCTCGACGCCCTCGCGGATGTCGGCCTGCTCGTCCTGTCCGAGCGCGCGCTTGAGGTTGTCGCGTACCTCGAGCAGTTCCGAAACGAGCGCCTCCGTCGCGCGGGCTCGTTCCTTCTCGCGCTGTTTTTCCTGGCGTTTCTTGTAGTTTTGAAACTCCGCCTGTTTGCGTTTGAGCTTGGACTCGAGGTCGTCACGTTCGGCTTTCAGCGCCGCGAGTTCCTCGCGGAGCGTCGCGATTTCCTCGGCGATCGTCTCGGCGTCGGTGCGCTCGATCCGGTCGGCGATCTCGTCGATCGGCGGCCCCTCCTCATCGGACTCAGCGGCGGTTCCGTCCGTTTCGGCCGACGGATCCTCGCTGTCAGTCCCGTTCGTCTCGGCCGACGATTCCTCGGTTTCGGCGGCCGACCCGACCGTCTCTCCGTCCTCGTCGCTCATACGCGAACGGAACCGGTCGGCGACAATAAGGATTGAGAAACGCGGACGCTGGCGGTGGGTGCACGTCCCGCCGGAACTAAGCCGCCGCGCCGCCGAAAACCGTCGTGGTCACGCTCCGGTACGACGAGGGAACGGTTCGGATCGAAGGAGAGTCAGCGAGCGCGCTCGAGGGCCTCTCGTTCGTCGAGTCCGACCCCCGATCGAAAACGTATCGCGCGCCCGCCTACCGGTACCCGTATCTGCTCCGTCTCTGCGTCGACCGGGGACTTCCGCTCGACGACCGGGTTCTCACCCTCGACGAGATCGGAGATCTCACGACGGCGTACGACCTTCGCGGCTATCAGACCGACGCGCTCGAGGCCTGGCGGGACCGTCGGGAGCGCGGCGTCGTCGAGTTGCCGACCGGGAGCGGCAAGACCGTCCTCGCGATCGGCGCGATCGCGGCGCTTTCGACCCCGACGCTCGTCGTCGTCCCGACGATCGATCTCTTAGAGCAGTGGTACGGCGAACTCGACGCCGAGTTCGACGACGAGACGGCGATCGGCCGGCTCGGCGGCGGCACCCAGCGCGTCGAACCGATCACGGTTTCGACGTACGATTCGGCGTACCTGCGCGCCGACGAACTGGGCGATCGGTTCGGACTGCTGATATTCGACGAGGTGCATCACCTCGGCGGCGAGGGGTACCGCGACATCGCTCGGCTCTCGGCGGCTCCGGCCCGGCTGGGACTCACCGCGACGTTCGAACGCCCCGACGGGGCACACGAGGCGATCGAGGAACTCGTCGGTGAGGTGGTCTACCGGCTGTCAGCGGACGATCTCGCGGGCGAGCACCTCGCCGATTACGACATCAAACGGATCGAAGTCGAGTTGACACCCCAAGAGCGGGAGCGCTACGAGCGGTTACAGGGGACGTTCACCGACTACCTCGCCAGTTCCGGTATACAGCTCCGGAGCGGGAGCGATTACCAGGAACTCGTCAAGCGGTCGGGGAGAGACCCCGAGGCTCGCGAGGCGCTGCTCGCCAAACAGCGCGCCAGAGAGGTGATGATGAACGCCGACGGGAAGACCGACGCCCTCGCGGAAATTCTCGATCGACACCGCGGGGATCGGATCATCGTCTTCACCGCCTACACCGATCTCGTCTACGAACTCGCCTCGCGGTTTCTCGTTCCGCCGATCACGAACGAGACGCCGGCCGAGGAGCGCCGGGAGATCCTCGGGAAGTTCCGCCGCGGCGAGTACTCCCGGGTCGTCGCGGCGAACGTCCTCGACGAGGGCGTCGACGTCCCCGACGCGAACGTCGCCGTCGTCCTTTCTGGATCGGGAAGCGAACGGGAGTTCACCCAGCGGCTCGGCCGGGTGCTGCGGCCGAAAGAGGACGAAAGCTCGGCTGTCGGCCGGGCGATTCTCTACGAGGTC
The DNA here is from genome assembly GCA_964638655.1 of uncultured Natronomonas sp. Classification (GTDB taxonomy): domain Archaea; phylum Halobacteriota; class Halobacteria; order Halobacteriales; family Haloarculaceae; genus Natronomonas. The sequence continues at coordinate 799 of CAZWZX010000255.1, read as the reverse complement.
GTCACGGCGGAGACGGCCGAGGAACGCGTGGCGAGACGCCGGCGGTGACCGGCGCGGGAAGCCCGCAGGCGATCGAACCACGGGCGCAACGTGCCGTCGCCGATACGAGCGTTTTTGCCCCGCCGAACCCAAGCCGGTGTATGCTCGATTACTTCGACCTCGAATCGGATCTCGGTGAGGAGGAGCGGATGGTTCAGAACACGGCCAGAGAGTTCGTCGAGGACCGCGTCAGGCCCGACATCGGCGAACACTGGATCGAGGGGACGTTCCCGAAGGAGCTCATCACCGAGATGGGCGAACTCGGGTTCTACGCGCCGAACCTCGACGGCTACGGGCTTCCGAACCTCTCGGAGCGGGCCTACGGACTGTTGATGCAGGAACTGGAGGCGTGCGACTCGGGGCTGCGATCGATGGCCTCCGTCCAAGGCGCGCTCGTCATGTATCCGATCCACGCCTTCGGCAGCGACGAACAGAAGGAGAACTATCTGTGGGACCTCGGCAGCGGCGAGAAGGTCGGCTGTTTCGGCCTCACCGAACCAGAGCACGGCTCGAACCCCTCCGCGATGGAGACCCACGCCGAACGCGACGGCGACGGCTACGTGCTGAACGGCGCGAAGACGTGGATCACCAACTCGCCGATCGCCGACGTGGCCGTCGTCTGGGCGAAGGACCGCTCGGACGACGACACCGTCCGGGGGTTTCTGGTCGACACCGGGAAAGCGGGCGTGACGACCAACAAGATCGACGAGAAGCTCTCGCTTCGGGCCTCGATCACCGGCGAGATCCACCTCGACGACGT
>CAZWZX010000254.1:0-3383 GCA_964638655.1 uncultured Natronomonas sp. | reverse complement strand
TCGAGGACGCGATCGCCCGGCATGTGCCCGCCCTTGATAAGCGCCGCGTCAGCCCCGGTTTCGAGCAGCGCGTCGCCGCCCCGGCGTGCGCTCGCTTCGTCCTCGGGAGCGACGCCCGTCAGTACCTCGGCTTCGTCCGCGTTCGGCGTGACGAGCGTCGATTCGGCGAGAAGCGCCCCGTAGGCCGACTCGGCGTCCTCGCTCAACAGCCGATCGCCCGTCGCCGCGATCATCACGGGATCGACGACGACCGGAGCGTCGATCTCGGCGACGGCGGCCGTGACCGTCTCGACGATCTCGGCGGTCGCCAACATCCCGGTCTTCACCGCCCGAACGTCGAAATCGGAGACGACGGCGTCGATCTGAGCCTCGATTTCGTCGACCGGGAGAACGTGAGTCGACTCGACACCCGTCGTGTTCTGCGCCGTCACGGCCGTCAGCGCCGACGTGCCGAACCCGCCGGTCGCCTCGATCGTTTTGAGGTCGGCCTGGATCCCCGCACCGCCGCCCGAGTCGCTGCCGGCGATCGTCAACACGACCGGTTTCTCGACCGGTGACGGGACGTGGCGTTCGGTCATATCGTTAGTACAACCCGAGAATATAAATGGGTAATGGGTCGCCGAAACGCATTCGTGGCTCGGCCCCGAACGGCGGGTATGTACCGTGCGATTCTGCCGAACGGACAACTCGAGTGCGAGCGCTACGAGCGAGGCGACCGCGGCGTCGAACTGTACGACGACGGGGACGAACTGCTGGCGTTCGTGCCCTACGAGAACCTCGAAGCGCTGCTCACCGAGGCGGCGTACGAATCCGACGAGCCGTCGGTGATGTGAGTCAGGGCGGTGCGAGTTAGACGTTGTCGGGCGTCTCCGCGTCGTCCTCGACGGCGCGTTTCATCGATTCGCGGCGCGATTTCGCGTCCCGACCCGTACACTCGAGGAGGAAGTCGTTTTTCGCGTTGTTCGCGTCGCCGGCGGCGTCGACGTCGCCGGTCTCCATCAGCGACTCCAGATCCCGCTCCTCGAAGTGGACGGCGAGTTTGTCCTTCTTGCCGGAGTACGACACCGTCCCGGCGACGATCCTGGTGAAGACGGGGTTTTTCGGCTCGCCGACGACGTAGAGGTCGCTTCCGTTGAACTCCTCGGTACCGGTTATCTCGCCGAAATACTCCTCGACCGTCGCTTTCATGTCGGGGACGCGTTCCTCGAGATACTCCCCGCGCCGCATCTTGTACTCTTCCATACCAGGGGGTTTCGAAAGGAGGGTGTTTACTGGTTTCGTTCGGCTTCGAGCCACGCGCCGCACTCGGGGCAGGGGTCGCCGGCGCGATACCCCGACTGGGCATCGACACGGAACCCACAGTCCGGGCAGCCGATCTCGCCGTCGGGGACGGTGATTCCGGACAGCGATTCGTCCGGCGCGGGATCGTCGGCCGGCTCGGAGACGTCCCCGGCCGCGTCGTCGAGGTCTCCACCCGGCTGCCGGCCTGCAGTCGTCTCCGGTTCGTCGAGCCCCTCGTCGGATCCCTCGGGCCATTCGCCGGGCTCGCGTTCGGGGCCGTCGTCGGTGAGGATCTCGGCGTCCTCCTCGGCCGGGTCCGGGACGTCTTCCGAGGGGTCGTCCTCGGCGACGGCCGCCGACGGGTCCGGCGTGTCCGCATCCGGCGACGCTGGCTCGGGGTCGGGGCCGTAATCGTGACTCCCCCCGCCGTTATCGGTCGACGGCGTTTCGTCCGCGGGGGGTGTTTCCCCGGCTGGATGGTCGTCGAGGCCACTCCGATCGACGATACCGGCGAAAGCGCTCCCGGTGGACTCTTCTTCGGACGCCGGCGCCGGGTCGCCTTCCGACGTCGAATCGGTCATCGGCCTGGTGTGGGTTCCAGGCTCCGGACCGTCGCTGGACATCCCTTCGGAAGCGGTCTCGGCTTCGAGCCCGACCGCCTCACCGTCGACGATCGCGGTGACCTCGGTGCTTTCGGAGACGACGCGCTCGGTGCCACAGCGGCGACATCGCTCGATCTCGCGTTCGGTGGTGACCATCTCGCTGTCCCGCTCTTCGCGTTCGCGCTCCACGCCGGCGGACTCGAAGGAGTGGCCCAGTATCGAACACTGTAGTCCCATTGTCGATACGTGGCCGCGATGGCGACATAAAAGTTGAGTCCACGACGGACTCGGAAGACCCGCCGAACGGTTAAGACGCCGCCCGACGAACCTCCGCGTATGCAGGCGAAGCGAGAGTACCGCGAACGCGACGAGACGGAGGTCGCGGTGCTCGACGCGCTCGTCGATCGGACAGAGGAGGGAATGACCGTGTTCGAACTCCGAGCGGGCGTCGAGGTCGATATCGACGAACTCGAGACGGCGCTCGGGGAGCTGAAAGACGCCGGCCTGATCGACGTCGAAAACGACGACGGACCGATGCGGATCTATCCGGACGATCGGGTCGTCCCGGAACCCGACGCGGACGCCGACGCCGGCGGAGGGTCGATCGTGGAGCGTCTCAGAGAGCGGATCGGGCTGTGATCTCCTCCGCGAGACGGGGCCGTTTTACCGTTCGAACGCGTCATACCGTCCAATGACAGTCGTTGCGGATTTACACGAGTCCCACGGCGCGACGTTCGAAGAGCGCGGCGATCGCCGTGTCGTCTCCGAGTACGGCCGCGCCGAGCGCGCTCACCGGGCCGTCAGAAACGTCGTCGGGACGATCGAGATGGGCTACGGGATCGTCGAGGTGACCGGCGACGATCGGATCGATTTCGTCGACAACGCCGTCACGAACCGCGTTCCGGACGAAGACGGACAGGGCGTCTACGCGCTGTTGCTCGACCCCCAGGGGCGGATCGAGACCGAGCTGTATATCTATAACGCCGGCGAGCGGTTGCTCTGTTTCGTCCCGCCCGGATCGGAGACCGGACTGGCCGACGAGTGGAACGAAAAGACGTTCATTCAGGACGTGACCGTCCGCGTCGCGACCGACGACTTCGGCGTCTTCGGCGTCCACGGCCCGAACGCGACCGAAAAGGTCGCCTCCGTGCTCACGGGACCGAGCTCGCCCGACGAACCGCTCTCGTTCGTCCGGGGAACGATCGGCGACTGGGGCGCGACCGTCGTCCGGACCGACGACCTCACCGGCGAGGAGGGGTACGAAGTCATCTGTGCGGCCGACGACGCCGAACGGGTCTTCGACGCGCTGATCAACCACGGCCTCAACGCCGCCCCGTTCGGCTACCGGACGCTCGGGTATCTCTTACTCGAGGCCGGCACGCCGCTTTTCGAGACCGAGCTCGCCGGGAACGTCCCGAACGTCCTCGGACTCCGGAACGCGCTGGACTTCGAGAAGGGGTGTTACGTCGGCCAGGAGGTCGTCTCGAAGATCGAAAACCG
>CAZWZX010000253.1:0-3388 GCA_964638655.1 uncultured Natronomonas sp. | reverse complement strand
GCAACAGTGCGCGTGCAAACGCGGTGGTCAAAAGCGGCGACAGCGAGACGATGACGGCGGCGGCGGCGCTCGTCGTTCCGCGCTGTCCGACGAACAAAAGCGCGTGATAGCCCGCGATGATGAACACCGCACCGATGGTGACCGCGAGCCATTCCGAACGCCCGCGCGGTCGCCACCGTTCCGTGGTCCAGGCGGCGTATCCGAGCATCAGAACGCCGGCGATGTCGAACCGGATCGCGGCGAAAAACACCGGCGCGTCGAAGAAGTACGCGGGCGAGTTCGGCTCGCCGACGCCGGCTTTGATCGCCATGAACGCCGATCCCCAGACGGCCGCAAGCAGCAGAAACGCCAGGAGGTTACGATAGCGCACGCCTGCATCTGGACCGAAGCGGATCTCAACCTTTCGACATCCGCACGGCGACGTCTATCTCAGCCGCCGCTATCGCTCCGGCGTTTCGGCGTTGCGCTCGCTTTTGAGCGCCCGGAGCAGGTCCTGACGGGCGATGATTCCCAAAAGCGCTCCCGCCTCGTCGACGACCGGGAGGCGGTTGATATCGCGTTCGTCATCGGCCAACAGTGCGAGCAAGTCGTCGACGCTGGCCTTCGGGCCGACCGTGACGACGTCTTCGATCATCACTTCACTGACCGGTCGGCCGACGTTCCTCGCCAGATCGATCCCGAGATCGAGGTCGTCCCACGAGATATCGATCGCGTAGGTGAGCGACTCGAGGAAGGGCGGAAAGCCGATCGGGATCCAGAGCGTCCGATCGCTGGGCTCGAACAGATCGACGAGGTCTCCCTGTGTGACGATCCCGACGACGAGCCCGTCTTCGGTGACCGGAAAGCCGTTGAAATCCGCTCGAGCGAGCCGACCGAGAACTTCGCCCACGTCGTCGTCCGGTGAGACCGTCTCGACGTCCCGCGTCATAATGTCGTGTGCGTTCATACGGCAGCGTTACGGAGGACACCGCATAGCCTTTGGGAAGCCATCTCGGTTCCGGTTTCCGGTCATCCGAGAAGCCAGGCGTCCACGATGACCTCTTCGAGTGTGAACATCACGGCGGCACCGATGACGAACGAAATGACGGTTCGCCGGGTCACGAGCGCGCCCGCGTCGGAGCGAATGAGCCCGCGCATCTCCCAGAGTACCTGTACGATCGCACCGAACGCGATCGAAAAGCAAAGCGCCGCCAAAAGGGCCGAATCGACCAGACTGCCGAGCCAGCCGCCGACGATAACGCCGCCGCCGGCCAGCGTCCCGAGGGCGAGGAAATGCCGGATCGGCGGCGACGTCGCATCGCGAGCGACGGCCGAAATGACGGCCGGTCCCTCGGTGACGTTGTGAAGTATGAATCCGACGGTCAAAAGCACGACGAGACCGCTCTCTCCGAGCACGAACGCGCTCCCGATCGCGAGCCCTTCGCCGACGCTGTGAAGCCCGAGTCCCACCGCGATCAGATACGCGACCCGAAGCCCGTCGCCGCCCGAGCTTGCGGATTTGCTCCGTCGCCATCTGCTGGCTGCCTCCATCAGTCCGATCGTTCCGAGCCCGGCGACGAGGACGACGGTCTCTCCGAGCATCGGGGTCGGGACCTCGATCGCGTGTTCGATCGCTTCCTCGCCCATCTCGAAGGCGATAAATGCCAGTATCCCGGCCGAAAACGCTAAAATAGCGTGAATCCAGCTCGGATCGAGCTGTCGGATATAGGGGAACCAGAGCATGCCGAGAAAGACCGGTAGAATCCCGGCAATGACTCCGATAACGGTCAGTAATGCGAGTACGTTCGGGGTTTCAGTCGCAGCCAGCCACGCGAAATCGGCGAACGAGATCACGGCAAAGGAGAGCGCGACGACGGCCCCGATCACGAAGAACGGCCCGAACGCGAGCACCCAGCCCGAGAGGCCGTTCCGATCTTTCGTCATCTATGACCGTCGATTAGGCACACCTAAACTAAACATTTGTCATACACGCGAATTTTCTGTGAGTCGACCGTTAGCCCACGAAGTCACGAACCTTTTATTCGAATCCGAACGAGTCCGGTGTATGGAGAGTCTCAACCGAATGGCTATGGAGTTGGTCGACGAGGCGATCGACTTCGCCGACGAACTCGCGATCGACGTCCACGAACTGGAGAACGGCGCCGTCGTCTGTGATTTCGGTGTCGAAGCTGTCGGCGGGATCGAAGCCGGCCTGCTTTTGACCGAGATACAGACGGGCGGTCTGGCGACGGTACAGACCGGGATGGGTACCGTCGGCGACGCCCCGATAACGCATGTCGAGGTCTCGAGTGACCATCCCGGTCTGGCGTTCTTGGCCGCACAGAAGGCAGGTTGGGAGATCTCGGTCGGGGGATTCGAGGGGCTCGGAAGCGGCCCCGCCCGGGCGCTCGTCGCCGAGGAGGGTGAGTACCAGCGGATGGGGTATCGCGACGCTTCGGATTTCGCCGTGTTGGCGATCGAAAGCGAGGAGCTGCCCGGCGAGGCGGTCGCCGAACACGTCGCCGAAACCGCGGGTGTTCCGACCTCGAGTGTCTTTTTGCCGACGTTCTCGACGGCGAGTGTCACCGGCAGCGTCGCTCTGGCGGCGCGGGCCGCCGAACTGGCGACGTTCCGACTCTCCGAGTTGGGGTACGATCCGCTCGACGTACTGACGGTGACCGCCTCCGCCCCCGTCGCCCCGGTGGCCGAAACCGACGAGGCCGCCATGGCGAGGACCAACGACGCCCTCGCGTACGGCAGTCTGGTCCACATGACTGTCGACGAGCCGTTCGATCGGTTCGGCGATCTCCCGTCGACGGCCGGGGCCGAGTTCGGCGTCCCTTTCGCCGAGATTTTCGATGAGTACGGCTGGGAATTTTACGATCTCCCGGTCGAGGTGTTCGCCCCCGCACAGGTCACGATCGACGTCGTCGGCTCGGGCGTCGAGGTCGTCGGAGATACCGACGAGGGAATCCTCACAGAGAGCTTCGGACTTCCCGGCGGCCGGGATTGAAACCGCTACGGATCCGTCATCGAGGGCCACCCGCATCGAGGTGATCGACGCCATCCAAACCGTTTATACTGCGCCGACCGGAACCGATTGGTATGCCGAAAGAGCAGACCGAAGTTCGTGAACTCCAGGAGGGTAACTACGTGCTGATCGACGACGTGCCCTCGAAGATCACGTCGTACAGTACGTCGAAGCCGGGCAAACACGGCAGCGCGAAGGCTCGCGTCGAGGGGACCGGCGTCTTCGACGGGCAGAAGCGGAACTTCACCCAGCCCGTCGACGCGAAGATCTGGGTCCCGATCGTCAACCGAAAGCAGGGACAGGTCGTCTCCGTCTCGGATAAGGACATGCAGGTGATGGATCTCGAAACCTACGAGACGATCACGATGCGCATCCCCG
>CAZWZX010000252.1:0-3395 GCA_964638655.1 uncultured Natronomonas sp. | reverse complement strand
CCCACCGGACGATGAAGAAGGCGATCGTCGAGAGGAAGGAGGCGATCGTCATCACGGCCACGTCGCGGTTCTTGATGTGTGCGAGCTCGTGGGCCAACACGCCTTCGAGTTCCTCGTCGTCGAGCGTGCCGAGAATCCCCGTCGTCACACAGACCGCGGCGTTCGACGGCGATCGCCCCGTCGCGAAGGCGTTCGGGGTCCGGTTGTCGGCGACGGCGACGGTCGGCTTCGGGAGATCGGCCTGCTGGGAGAGGCGGGTGATCTGGGCGTGTAACTTCGGGTACTCCTCCTCCGTGACCGTCCGGGCACCCATCGAGCGAAGCGCGAGCTTGTCGCTGAAGAAGAACTGAAAGATAGAGAACGCCCCGAGTAAGACCGCCGCGAAGAGTAGATTACCGAAATACAGCGTCAGTACGCCGATAAAGACCAAATAGAGCGCGAAGAGCAGGAACATCGTAAACCCCATGCGGGCCCGCAGCCCCCAGTCGGTTTGCCATTGCATATCCGACCGTTTGTGGCCGGCGTTGAAAAGTCTAACAGTCGACCGCGACCGGGATTCCAACAGAGCCAAGTCCGTGGTTTCCGTCCACCGATACAATGAGCGTACTCCGAGACGACATCGAAGACCTCCAGGCTCGATACGACGAGGGACTGTCCGCCGACGACGTCGGCGAAAGCGAACGCGCGCTCCTCGATGAGTTCCTCGAGTCGCTGGAGGCCGGCGAGATCCGGGCCGCCGAGAAACGCGACGGCGAGTGGGAGGCCAACGGCTGGGTCAAGCAAGGGATCCTCCTGAACTTCGGGCTTCGGGACATCCGGACGCACACCTACGGCGACGTCGATTACCACGACGTCCTGTCGCTCCGGGAGACGGACGACCTCCCGGGCCGAGGGACCCGCAACACGCCGGACGGGACCGTCATCCGCCGGGGGGCCTACGTCGGCGGCGACGCCATCGTCATGAGCCCGGCGTTTATCAACATCGGCGCACACGTCGGCGACGGCACGCTCGTCGACTCCTGTGATACGATCGGGTCCGCCGCACAGATCGGTGACGACGTGAAAGTCGGCGGGAACGTCCTCATCGGCGGCGTCCTCGAACCGGTCGAGGCCGCGCCGGTCGTTCTCGAGGACGGCGTCTCGCTCGGGGCCGGCTGTCGCGTCACCAGCGGGTTCGTCGTCGGCGAGGGAAGTGTCGTCGGCGAGAACACGCTGTTGACGCCGCGGATCCCCGTCTACGACCTCGTCGAAGAGGAAGTCGTTTACGGCGAACTCCCGCCCGAACGGCGCGCCTTTACCCGCTTCGTCGAATCGAGCGTGGGGGAACACCACCTCTTCGAGGGCGGCGCCTACAAGCCCGCGGTCGTCGCGACGGACGTCGAGGCCGAGACGCTCGAGGCGACGGAACGCGAGGACGCGCTGCGCGATAACTGATAAGTGGTATCGTCGTCAGTCGAAGGGTTTCGGCTCCGCTTCCTGGCACTACACCCGCTTCCCACAGGGGTTACAAACCTCTACGACTAGCCCTGTGGCTGTCACCGGTTCGGGCTGGAGTCTTCCCCTTTTTTGTGTTCAGGACGCGTTCTCGGAACCGTTTTCCCCGTTGCTCCCGGCTTCTTCACCGCCGCTGTCCGTTCTCTCCGTCGTTGTGATCCTCCTTTCCCCGTCGCTCGCGTGCATCGCTCTTTCGCGCGCACTCTCGGCCGCGTATCCGGCGACGTAGCCGGCGGTTCCACAGACGAGACCGCCGATGCCGGCCCCGACCGGGCCGCCGACGGCGCCGAGAACCGACCCGGCGAACCCGGTCGCCGTCGCCGTCCGTCGTCCGGCCTCCTCGGGGTCGTCCACACAGTACGGGCAAGCCTTCGAACCGCGGGTATGGCTACACTCCATGTATTATGTCTTTCGTCAAACGACAAAATTCTTTGTACCGGCGAGAGTGTCCCGCCGTCTCGCATCGACCGGCTCCGCGCGTCTTCTTCCGGTCGGTCCGTCCGAAAGCGGCCCCTTTTTGCGACTCCGAGACGCAGTGTCGACAATGGCAGATCTCGAGCTTCCCGACCGCCCCGAGGCACCCGACGTCGCGGCGGACGGCGTCTGGCTTCACTGTATCGAATGCGGCCACGAGCACCCGCCGTTCGAGGGGATCGTTTACACCTGTGACTCCTGTGGCGGCCTCTTGGAGGTCCGGTACGACCGGTATCCGACCTTCGACGAGTTCGAGGGGACCGGCGTCTGGCGATACAACGCGGCGCTGCCCTTCGAGGAGGGGGTGACGCTCCCCGAGGGAAACACGCCGTTGCACCGGGCGCCGCGGCTCGAATCGGAGGTCGGCGTCCGGAACCTCCGGATCAAACACGAGGGGATGAATCCGACCGGATCGTTCAAGGACCGCGGGATGACCGTCGGCGTTCGGGTCGCCGAGGAACTCGACGTCGACCGTCTGGCCTGCGCCTCGACCGGGAACACCTCGGCGGCCCTCTCCGCCTACGGTGCGCGCGCAGGTTTAGAGACGCTCGTACTCCTGCCCGCCGGCAAGGTCGCCGCCGGCAAGATCGCACAGGCGAGCCTCCACGGTGCGCGAATCCTCGAAGTCGACGGAAACTTCGATTCGTGTCTGGATATCGTCCAGGAACTGGCCGACCGCGGCGAGGCGTATCTGCTCAACTCGCTGAACCCATTCCGATTGGAGGGTCAAAAGACGATCGGCCTCGAGATACTCGAGGCCTGTTACGACGAGCAGGGTCGGTTCCCGGACCGGATCGTCCTGCCGGTCGGCAACGCCGGCAACACCGCGGCCCTTTATAAGTGCTTCCGAGAGATGGTCGCGAGCGGCGACCTGGCTCCCGGGGACGTTCCGAAGCTCACCGGCGTGCAGGCCGAGGGCGCCGCCCCGATGGTCGAGGCGATCGAGGAGGGACTCGAGGACACCCGGCGTTGGACGGACGTCGAGACGATCGCGACGGCGATCCGGATCGGCAACCCGGTCAACGCGCCGAAGGCACTTCCGGGGATCCGCGGGACCGGCGGGACCGCCGTCTCCGTCTCCGACGAGGAAATCACCGATGCCCAGCGTGCGATCGCGGGCGAAGGGATCGGTGTCGAGCCCGCCTCGGCGGCCTCGGTCGCCGGGCTCAGAAAGCTCCGCGAGTCGGGAGTCGTCGACGGCGGCGAGGACGTCGTCTGTCTGACGACCGGACACCTGTTGAAAGATCCCGACGCGGCCGCCGCCGCCGGCCGCGACCCGGAACCGGTCGACAACAGTACGGAGGCGGTGCTCGACCGGCTCGCCGGCGGAACCGGATCGGTCGGTCGATCGGGCCTTTTCGGTCGGATTCGGGGTCTTCTCCCCTGAGCTTCCTCGATCTCACTCGCGGTTTTCGTTCGACCGAGTC
>CAZWZX010000251.1:2281-3436 GCA_964638655.1 uncultured Natronomonas sp. | reverse complement strand
ATCTCGTCGTCGCCGTTCGGAACCACACAGATGAACGCCCCCTGCGTGTTCCCTTCGTTGCGGTACCAGTGAACCGTTCCGGCGGGGATAAAGAGTGAATCGCCGGCCGAGACGGTGTGTTCCTCGCCGTCGATCCCGACGACGTACTCACCCGCCAGCACGTACTGCTCGTGCTCGACCGCGTTGGTGTGTTCCGGTACCTCGGCGCCGGGGGCGAGAGTGAACCGACGCATCGCGAAGTTCGGGGCGCCGTCCTCGGGGCCGACGAGGACGCCCTTCGAGAGCCCGTCGGCTGCGTCGACGGAGTCGTACTCGATCGATTCGGCGCGTTTGATAGACGACCGGACTGATTCGGACATATGGACCTCTATGACGGTTGCGAACTTGAGAGTGTTCCCCCGGTCGATCGGAGAGCCGACCCCGTTGATGGATCCCGAGCCTTATCAGTACAGGCGCGGAGGTTCGGGTATGGAAACCGCCTATCGAACGCGCGGCGAGACGGCGTCTCCGAAGTTTCGGAGCGTCGCCGTTCCCGCGAGTGCGCTCGTCGGCGTCAACATCGGGCTGATGTATCTCGTCGCGATGACGCCGCTATCGGCGCTCAACGATCTGTTGTTCGCGGTGCCGATCCTCGGACTGTTGGTGTACGGGGCGGCGCTGACCGGCGGCAACATCCTCGCCGAACGGGGGCTGGAGGCCGGTTCGATGGCGACGGCGTCGATCGGCATCGTCCTGTTGCAGGGCGCCTACGCCCTGTTCGGCGGCGGAATCCTCGCCCGGATCGCCGTCGATCTCCGCGGGATCGCACTCGCCGTGACACTCGTGCTCACCCTCGCGATGACGCTCGGGATCGCCGGCTACGTCTATCTCCGGGACAAACAGTTCGACCACTGGAGCAAGTACTCCTTCGGCGCGTTCATCGTCGGCGCCGTCCTCGTCGCCGTCGGGTCGGCGATCCCGTCCGTACTCATCGGCGGGTTCGTGTTCATTTTCGCCGGGTTCGTCCTGCGGTTGGGCTACGAGATCTGGCACGTGAAGGCCTCGTACGACCCGAATCGATCGCTGCTTCACGCGCTGGGGATCTACGTCGCCTTTACCGGTGTGTTCGTTCACGTCCTCCAGATCGTCGCCCGACAGTTCCTGGATCGATAGCTC
>CAZWZX010000251.1:0-2181 GCA_964638655.1 uncultured Natronomonas sp. | reverse complement strand
GGCGGCGGCGAACACGAGGTTCCGGTCTCGGTGACCGTGCCCCGCGAGGGCGGCTACGAGATCCGGACGATCCTCTACGTCGACGGCGATCGGGTCGACGTCGCACGGGCGAGCCTCAGCGGCGTCGAAGCGCTGACACCGCCGTACGCCCGCTCGAACGTCGATTTCCATCGCTTCGACCAGCAGGACGCCGTCGAGTACACGATCGGTTCGGTCGACGACGGCGACGCGTCGCTCGAGGTGACGAGCTATCTCACGAACGGCGGCGACGACCCAGAATCGGACGTCCGGATCGCCGTCACGGCACGCCACGCGGAGGCGAACGTCGTCGCCGACCGGGCCGAATCGACCGTCGGAACGATCGATCCCGGCGGAACCGAGGCCGTCGACGTCACCGTCACCGTGCCCGACGAGTCGAACTACTACCTCGACGTGACGCTTTGGCGCGACGGTGTGATCCTCGAGTCGGCCCGAACCGTCGCGAACCTCGACCCACAGCGGACGGTCGACGCCGAGGAACGGACCGAGGCGGTCGCCTTCGAGGCCGGCGAGTTCGAAACCGAGCGAGGACCCGAACCCCGACCGGAGCCCGAGCCGGACGCCGCCGAATCCCAGCCCGGCTTCGGCGTCACAGTTGCGGTCGTCGCGCTGATGCTCTCGGCACTCGCAGCCCGGAGCTGGTCGCGATGACCGACGAAAACGAGCGACCGGAACCGACAGCAAACGCCCCGGACGAGGAACGATCGGAAGCGAGCGAAGCCGGGGAATCGAACGGCGACGGCGGGATCGAAAACGGACCCACGGCCACGGACGACCGTCCGGATCCCCCGTCCGAATCGGGCGGAAACTCGCCGGCACTCGGCATCGAAAGAGAGCGACTCGTCACGGCGCTGCAGTGGGGTGTGTTGTTCGGCTTCGGCCTTCTCATTCTGGTCGCCGGCGCCGGACTCTACAGCAGCCTCGGCTCGATCATCGATATCTGGGTGGCCGACAGATACCAGCCGATCGCCCGTGCCGGCGTCAACCTCGCGATCCTGTGTGCGGCGGTCGGCGGGGTCGTGGCGACGCTGCGTCGACTTTAGGCCCAATCGGCGATCGGCGTCGCCGGGAGCCCGCTACGACAGTCTTTATGCCCTCACGCCCGCCAGACGGTGACATGGGTGCCGACAAGCAGACGCCGACGGTCCGGCCGGCCGATCCGCCGGGTGATCCGTCGGCGTTCGGCCGGGAACCGGACGGGATCGAACCGGAGTACAGAGCCCTCGCTGCCGACCTGCAGGAGGTCGTCTCGGGCGACGTCCGGTTCGACGAGTACGCACAGGTGCTGTACGCGACCGACGGGAGTATCTATCAGGCCCGGCCGGCCGGTGTGGTCTATCCGGAGGACATCGCCGACGTTCGGGCGGCAGTCACCACGGCCGTCGATCACGGCGTCCCGATCCTTCCCCGGGGGGCCGGCTCCTCGCTCGCGGGCCAGACGGTCGGGCCGGGCTGTGTCGTCCTCGATATGTCCCGACACATGGACGGCCTGCTGGCGGTCGATCCCGACGAACAGACCGCCCGAATCCAGCCGGGAATCGTTCAGGACGACCTCGACGAGCATCTCGCCGAGCACGGGTTGAAGTTCGCGCCCGATCCGGCCTCCTCGAACCGATCGACGGTCGGCGGCGGGATCGGGAACAACTCGACGGGCGCACACTCGGTCCGATACGGGATCACGGACGCCTACACGGAGGAGATCAAGGCGGTCCTCTCGGACGGATCTCTGTTGCACGCCCGCGAAATCGTCCTCGACAGCGACGAGTACGAGGCGATCGTCTCGAAGGACGACCGCAAAGCGGAGATCTACCGGACCGTGCGAGCGCTCGTCGAGGAGAACGAAGCCGAAATCGAATCCCGCTATCCCGATCTCAAGCGCCGCGTCAGCGGCTACAACCTCGATCGAGTCGTCTACGAGAACGACGACGGCGAGCGGGTGATCAACCTCGCGAAGCTCTACGTCGGCAGCGAGGGGACCCTCGGCGTCATCGTCGAAGCGACGATCGGGCTCGTCACCGTCCCCGAGGAGACCGCGCTCGTGTTGTACTGTTTCGAGGACCTCGTCGACGCGATGGCGGCCGTCCCCGAGGCGCTGGAGTTCGACGTCAGCGCCGTCGAGTTGATGGACGACGAGGTGTTCCG
>CAZWZX010000250.1:0-3455 GCA_964638655.1 uncultured Natronomonas sp. | reverse complement strand
CCGCCGACGACGGCGACAGGCCCGGAGCAGTTTTCGAGGAACTGACACGCCGGGCCGCGGTCCGGCTGTTCGATCGGGCTCTCCTCCCGCGATCGGGCGACGAAATCGCGGAGCTCCTTACCGTCGGTCATCGAACCGAGCGTGTAGACGCCCTCCCGGTCGACGCCCTCGATCGAGGGCACGACCGACTCGGCACCGGTCGCGATCAGCAAGTGGTCGTAGGGCTGTTCTGTCTCGCCGTCCTCGCTTTGTGCGGTGACCGTCCGGCGCTCGGTGTCGACCCCGACGACCTCGTGGCCGGTTCTGAGATCGATATCCCGCTCGTTGCGGAACTGTTCGGGCGTGACCGAGACGAGTTCCTCTAGCGTCTGGATCTCCCCTTTGACGTAGTAGGGGAGCCCGCAGGCGCCGTACGATACCCACTCGCCCTTTTCGAAGACGACGACATCCAGGTCGGGGTGCTCACGCTTGGCCTTGCTCGCTGCCGACATCCCCGCAGCGTCACCGCCGATAACGACGAAGGTACTCATACCGGCGATTCGACGCAGTGATATATAAATGACGGCCGGGTGTGTGGTCGGGAACACGATCCCGGCATGTGGAGACAGTCACTCGAGGGCTCCGTCGGGTTCCGGACGCGTGTACCACCACGCCCAGACGATGAGGACGGCCTGTATCGGGAGCCGGCCCCAGCGGACGAGTTCAGAGGGATCACCGCCGCCCGGCGTGCCCTCGATGACGACGCCGCTCGTCGCCATGTAAAGGTTCGCCGGGAAGATCAAGATCAAAAGCACGATGATCCCCCAGGCCGCCAGCCGGCGCGTCCGCGGGTGGAGGAGTCCGAGCCCGAGTGCGATCTCGGCAAGTCCCGTGAGGTAAACGAGCGCGAGCCGGCCGGGGAAAAACGGCGGGACGATCTGTACGTACAGCTCCGGGACGACGAAATGCATGACTCCCGCGATCACGTAGAGGACGGCCATAACGTACCGCAGCGGGCGTCTGAATCGAGTGAGTGTTCGGTTCATTGGTCGTCGTTTCGAACGGAGCGGGCCATCATATCGATCGTCAGTTTCGGACGGAGCGAGCGTTTAAACCGACCGCCGATGGCTGGCGATTACTCGTAATCCGTGATCAGACCCTCCCGATCGTACAGCGGGAACTCCGCACAGAGTTCCTCGACTTCCGCCGCCGCCTCGGTCTTCAGGTCCTCGTCGTCGGGACTGTCGACGACGCGGTAGATGATGTCGGCGACGCGCTCGCAGGCGGCCTCGTCGAAACCGCGGGTCGTGAGCGCGGGCGTTCCGGCTCTGATCCCGGAGGGGTTGAACGGCGACCGCGTCTCGCCGGGTACCGTGTTCTTGTTGAGGACGATGCCGACCGATTCGAGGGCCTCCTCGGCGACGGTCCCGCTCGTGTCGGGGTGTGATTCGCGGAGATCGACCAACACGAGATGGGTGTCCGTCCCGCCGGAGACGAGCGAGAACCCGTGTTCCTGAAGTCGATCACCGAGCGCCTCGGCGTTGTCGACGACTTGCCGGGCGTACCCCTCGAAGCCGGGCGAAAGCGCCTCACGGAAACCGACCGCCTTTCCGGCGATGTTGTGCATGAGCGGGCCGCCCTGAGCGCCGGGGAAGACGGCCGCATCGATCGCATCGGCGTACTCCTCGTCACACATGATGATCCCGCCACGGCCGGCCCGGATCGTCTTGTGTGTCGAGCCGGTGATGAAATCGGCGACCCCGACCGGCGATTCGTGTACCCCCGCGGCGACGAGACCGGTGATGTGCGCGATGTCGGCGAGATGGTACGCGCCGGCCGCGTCGGCGGCCTTCTGTACCCGTTCGAAGTCGACCTCGCGGGGGTACGCGGAGTAGCCCGAAACGACCATATCCGGATCGAACCGCTCGGCCTGCTCGCGGAGGTCCTCGTAGTCGATGTATCCGGTTTCGGGGTCGACCTCGTACTGTTCGACCTCGTAGGTTTTGCCGGTGAAGTTCGCCGGGTGGCCGTGACTGAGGTGGCCGCCGTGTTCGAGTTCGAGCGAGAGGATCTTATCGCCCGGTTCGAGCACGGCGAGATAGACGCCCATGTTCGCCTGCGTCCCGGAATGCGGCTGGACGTTGACGTGTTCGGCGCCCCAGAGCTCTTTGGCCCGCTCGATGGCGAGCGACTCGACCTCGTCGGCGGGGCCACAGCCGGCGTAGTACCGTTCGCCGGGATACCCCTCGGCGTACTTGTTCGTCAGCTCGGAGCTCTGTGCCTCGAGGACGGCCTTCGAGACGTGGTTCTCGGAGGCGATCATCGCGAGGGTGTTCTCCTGGCGCTCGCGCTCGCCGGCGAGGGCGTCTGCCACCGCCGGATCGGTACCGCGGACTTGCTCGTAATCCATATACGGACATTGAGGGGCGGCGAAACAAGAACCTACCCTTGTGGGATAACCTCCGGCCGGGAGATGGGCCCTCGAGCCGTATTTTGTGACCGGCGATCGGAGCGAAGATACGTCTCCGGTCCCGAATCTCGCCGGACAAACGTCCAGCCGAACGCGGTATTACAGCCAGCTTGCCGCTAATATTAAATACGGTCGACGGTTTACTTATGGGTAGGTCGATGGCATCGAATCTCATGGAGCGGACCGCGGCGGACGTCATCCGCGACGCGCTCGGAAACGAGGAGGGGAGTCCGCTCGTCGTTGCCCCGGACGCTCCGACGATCGAGGCTCTCGTCGAGGTACTGAACGAGAACTCACAGCCAGTCCGACTGCTGGCCGACGCCGACACGCTGAAACGCGTCATGGACGATTTCCTCGTCGCGGGACGGACGGCGGACCACATCGAAGCCGGACGGCTCGAGATCAGGGCGGACGCCGACGGGGCGAACACACTGCTGATAACGGAGGATGCCGTCGTCGCGATCGTCCACGGCGATGAGCATGCCGCCGGGCTGACAACGGATAACGACGAGTTCGCTCGGGACGTCGGGGAACGGTTCGAGACGGTCTGGGAAAGCGCCGAACCGTACACGCCGCGAACCCCCTCGCTGGTCCGAACCAGAGAGACGCTCGAGGCGGAACTCGGGCCGGCGACCGCGGCCGACTTCGACGCCGCCCTCTCGTCGCTCGATACGGCGGACGGACCGGAGGGTACGTTCGACGAAGTCACGGTGTCGATTCTGGTCGCGGCGAAAAACGAGGATCTGCTGTACGACATCTCGAAGTGGGGCGAAGACGTCGGCATCGCCTCGAAAGCCACGTTCTCGCGCACGAAGACCCGGATGGAGGACTCGGGTCTCATCGAAACCGAAAAGGTCCCCATCGACGTCGGGCGTCCGCGGCTTCGGCTGAAGCTCGCGACGGACGAGTTGCGGGACGCGGACGCCGACGAGCTCCTCGAGGTCGCCGGATCGACGGTCGATACCTGATCCGTGGGCTCGCTATCCGAACGCTTCTTCCCTCGCCT
>CAZWZX010000249.1:0-3469 GCA_964638655.1 uncultured Natronomonas sp. | reverse complement strand
GCGCCGCCGAGGACCGCGCGCTCGAAGCGTACAACAAGGCCCTCGCGGCCGGGCTGTTGAAGACGATGGCGAAGATGGGGATCTCGACGGTCGAGTCCTACCAGGGGGCGCAGATCTTCGAGGCGGTCGGTCTCGACTCGGGTTTCGTCGCCGAGTACTTCGAGGGGACGACCGCACGCACGGAGGGGATCGACGTAGACGACGTCGAATCCGATCTCCGGAAGCGGTACACGGTCGCCTTCGGCGACGAACCGGATCTCGAACGACAGGGGGAGTACGAGCACCGATCGTCGGGGATGTTCCACGAGTGGAACCCCCAGTCCGTCGGCACACTCCAGAAGGCAGTCAGACAAGGCGATTACGGCCAGTACCGGGAGTTCGCCGAACTGATGAACGATCAGCGGGAGAACCTCCAGACGCTCCGCGGCCTGCTGGAGTTCGACGCCGAAGACCGGGAGTCGGTCGATATCGAGGACGTCGAACCCGTCGAATCGATCGTCAAACGGTTCTCGACGGCCGCGATGAGTCTCGGCAGTCTCTCCCCGGAGGCCCACGAGAACAACTCGATCGCGATGAACCGCCTCGGCGGGAAATCCAACACTGGGGAGGGTGGCGAACCGCCCGAACGTTTCAATACCGAAAAGGAGTGCAACGTCAAGCAGGTCGCCTCCGGGCGGTTCGGCGTCACCTCCACGTATCTGACGAACGCCGACGAGATCCAGATCAAGATGGCACAGGGCTCGAAGCCCGGTGAGGGCGGCCATCTGCCGGGGAAGAAGGTAAACGAGATGATCGCCCACGTCCGGTACTCGACGCCGGGCGTCGGACTCATCTCGCCGCCGCCGCTGCACGACATCTACTCGATCGAGGACCTCAAACAGCTGATCCACGATCTGAAGGCCGCAAACCCCGATGCGGATATCAACGTCAAACTCGTCAGCGAGGCCGGGATCGGAACGATCGCCGCCGGCGTCGCCAAGGCCAACGCCGACGTCGTCCACATCTCCGGTCACTCCGGCGGCACCGGCGCTTCACCGAAGACGTCGATCAAAAACGCCGGGCTGCCGTGGGAACTCGGCCTCGCCGAGGCCAACCAGATGCTCCGGTCGACGGGGCTTCGATCGCGGATCAAGGTCACCGCCGACGGCGGGATGAAGACCGGCTACGACGTGGCGATCGGCGCGCTTTTGGGCGCCGAGGAGTACGTCTTCGGGACGGCCCCGCTCGTCACCTCCGGCTGTGTGATGGCCCGACAGTGCCACGAGAACACCTGTCCTGTCGGCGTCGCCACCCAAGACGAGAACCTCCGACAGCGCTTCCCGGGCGAGCCACAGCACGTCGTCAACTACATGACGTTCATCGCCCAGGAGCTCAGAGAGATCATGGCCGAGCTCGGCTTCGAAACCGTCGAGGAGATGATCGGTCGCGTGGGCGTCCTCCGACAGCGCGAGGACGTCGAACAGGAGAAGGCGAAGAAGCTCGACCTGTCGGCGATCCTCGCCGAACCCGTCGGCGACGATCGGTACAAGACCGAGCCACAGACCCACGAGATCGACGACGCCCTCGATTGGGGGCTCCTCGAAGAGGCGAGTGCGGCGATCGAAACGGGCGAGCCGGTCCACATCGACCGCGAGATCTCGACGGTCGATCGCGCGGTCGGTGCGACGCTCTCGAACCGCATCTCGAGCGTTCACGGGACCGACGGGCTCGCCGAGGACACGATCACGGTCGATTTCGGCGGCACCGCGGGACAGAGCTTCGGCGCGTTCTTACAGGACGGCGTCACGATGCAGCTGACCGGGACCGCCAACGACTACGTCGGCAAGGGGCTCTCGGGCGGCAAGCTGATCCTCAACACGCCGAACGACGCGCCCTACGAGCCGGAACGGAACATCCTGATCGGTAACGTCGCCCTCTACGGGGCGACCCAGGGCGAAGCCTACATCAACGGGATGGCCGGCGAACGGTTCGCCGTCCGGAACTCCGGGGTCAAGGCCGTCGTCGAGTCGGTCGGCGATCACGGCTGTGAGTACATGACCGGCGGCGTCGTCGCCTGTCTCGGTCGGACGGGGAAGAACTTCGCCGCCGGGATGTCCGGCGGCGTCGCCTACGTCCTCGATCGGGACGGCGACTTCGAGGAGAAGGTCAACTACGGGATGGTCTCGACGACGGAGGAACTCGACCACAGAGACCGGAAGATGCTCCGCCGGCTCGTCGAGAACCACGTCGCACACACCGATTCGGACCGCGGCGAGTACGTCCTCGAAAACTGGGAGTCCGAGCTGGAGAAGTTCGTCAAGGTGATGCCCGACGCCTACGCCGAAATCATCGACGAGCGCGAGAACGTCGACGTTCGGACAGAACTGCCGGACGCCGTCGTCCCGGCTGCCGGCGGCGACCGGGCCGGCCAGGCCACTTCCGACGACTGATCGACCTCCCCGCCCCGACACGGGGTTTATGATCGATCGAACCCTACAGCCACGCGTGAGCACGCGAACGGACGCCCTCGACGACCGGATCTTCGGCGTCGACATCCAAAGCGGGGACGTGCGGGGTGATTCACCCTCCTACGCGCTCGTCACCTACGACGGCGAGGCGATCGATCGCGACGTCGTCTCCCGGCGCAAACTCAACCGACACATCGCCGGCGAGGAGCCGGCCATCATCGCGACGGACAACGTCTTCGAGTTGGCGGAGGACAAGGGGGCACTCGTTCACTTTCTGCGGGAGCTTCCCTCCGGAACGAAGCTCGTCCAGGTCACGGGTGACGAGCGGCCGGAGCCGCTCTCGCGGGTCGCCGCCAGACACGGCGTGCCGTACGGCAAAGAGCCGATGCGGGAGGCCGAAGCGTCGGCCCGGCTCGCGGCCAGAAACGTCGGCTACGAGGTGTCGGCGTTTACGAACACGACCGAAATAAAGGTCGCCCGCGGCCGCTCGACCGGCGGCGGCGGCTGGAGCGAGGACCGCTTCACCCGTCGGATCCACGGCTCGGTGAAAAAGACGGCCCGTGAGGTCGAATCGAAGCTCGATGAGGCCGCCCTGGAGTATAAAAAGGACGTCACCGAGAAGTACGGCGGCTACTCGCAGGCCCGATTCGAGGTCGAGGCGACACCGGCCGAAATCCCCGTCTCGGCCCGCCGAGCGGGCGACACGAGGATCGAGATCGAGCGCGAACGGCGCGACGGCATCGAGTACCGTCCGCTCGTCACCCGTCGCGATCACGTCATCGTCGGGATCGATCCCGGAACGACGACCGCGGTGGCGCTGACCGATCTCGACGGCGGACTGCTGGACGTCTGGTCGAGCCGGACGGCCGACACCGCCGACGTGATCGAGTGGATCGTCGAACACGGCCGCCCGGTCGTCGTGGCCGCCGACGTCGAGCCGATGCCCGAGACGGTCGAGAAGATCAGGCGGAGCTTCGACGCCGCCGGCTGGATCCCCGGTCGGGACCTGGCGATCGATCGAA
>CAZWZX010000248.1:0-3486 GCA_964638655.1 uncultured Natronomonas sp. | reverse complement strand
ACGATGAACACGTTCCACTACGCCGGCGTCGCCGAGATCGACGTCACGCAGGGACTGCCGCGGCTCATCGAGCTGGTCGACGCCCGAAAGACCCCGGACACGCCGATGATGACGGTTCATCTCGACGGCGTCCACGCGACCGACCGCGAGAAGGCCCACGAGGTGGTCTGGAACATCGAGGCGACGAAGATCCTCGCGCTGGGTGACGTCTCGACGAACGTCGCGGACATGCTGGTCCAGATCGATCTCAACGAGGAGACGCTGGCAGAGCGATGGCCGACGATCGACGACGTCGACGACATCGCCGGCCGGATCGCCGGCACGATCGAGTCCGAACTCGGCGTCGAGACGGACAGGCCGGGCGAGACGCTCATCCAGTTCGGCCCCGAGGAGCCCTCCTACCGACAGCTGTTGCAGCTCGTCGAGGAGCTCAGAGAGATCGTCTTCAAGGGAATCGAGGAGATCAACCGGGTCGTCATCCGGAAGGAGGACCTCGACGATGGCGGCGAGGAGTTCATCCTCTACACCGAGGGGTCGAACCTCAAGAAAGTGCTGGACATCGAGGGCGTCGACGCCTCGCGAACAAGATGCAACAACATCCACGAGATTCATAACTGTCTCGGCATTGAGGCAGCTCGCGAACAAATAATCGAGGAGACGATGAACACGCTCGAAGAGCAGGGGCTCGACGACGTGAACATCCGGCACCTGATGCTCGTCGCCGACATCATGACGAACAACGGCGAGATCGAGTCGATCGGTCGCCACGGTATCTCGGGCAACAAGGACTCGGTGCTGGCCCGGGCGGCCTTCGAGGTGACGGTGAATCACCTGCTCGATGCGGCGATTCACGGCGAAGTCGACGATCTCGACGGCGTCACCGAGAACGTCATCGTCGGCAAGCCGATCCGGCTCGGAACCGGTGACGTCGACCTGCGGATGGGGGCCACGCGGTCGAGTGGATCTGCCTCAGACGACTAGAACAGTTCCCATTCGTGAAATTGTGCTATTACGATTGATCATTTTTGTATTCAGATCAGTATCTCTACGGTAAACCTAATCTCTCAGTTCAGCCCTATATATTTAACACAGTTCCGGCCATTTGTATCGGCACCAATAGATGGGACGAGTAGAATGTACAAGCTGTGGTAAGATGACCATTAAAAAGTCAGGGGGACTTGCAGGAAGTAAAAAGAAGTGCCCAAACTGCGGTAACGTCCAGATTGCCTAGAGACGATTAAATATATATCACGGTACAGTGGTCTGAAATTTGTTAAGATGACAGTCACCCTTTCTGACGAAGCGAGACGGTATATCGCGCTGTTCGACGAGGAGACCGACGTCGGGCCGACCGACTGTGTCGTCGACGAGGAGTACGGCCGCGTCGTCTTCGTCGTGCCGCCCGGGACGATGGGACAGGCGATCGGTCCCGGTGGCGATCGCGTCAAAACGATCGAATCGAAGATCGGCCGCGACGTCGTCGTCGTCGAGAACGCGGCGACACCGGAGGATTTCGTCGCCAACGCCCTGGCGCCGGCGGCCGTCTACAACGTGACGGTGAGCGAGAACGACACGACCGTCGCCTACGCCGAGGTGGACCACGACGATCACGGGGTCGCGATCGGCAAGGACGGCCGACGGATCGAGCTGGCCCGAATGCTGGCAAAGCGGCATTTCGACGTCGACGAGATCGAGTTGACGTAGCGTCACGACGGATCGACGGTGACGGGGCGGGATTCGGCCTCGACGTAGATCCGTTTCGCTTCGGGAACGATTTCCCTGACGACCGTCTCGATGTCGTCGACGATCGCCTCGATCTCCTCGGTCGTGCGCTCGTTCTCGAAGTCGATCTCACAGGCGACGAGCACCGACTCGGGGCCGAGATGCATCGTCCGAAGATCCAGCACCGAAACGACGCCGTCGACGCCGTCGATCGCCTCGAGGAGCTGTTTGCGCTCCCGGCGCGGCACCCCCTCACCGATGAGGAGACTGCGACTCTCCCAGGCTAACGCGAGCGCAAAACCCATGAGCAGGAGTCCGATGACGGCGCTGCCGATCGCGTCGTAGGTCGTGTTTCCGGTGACGTCGGTCAGGTAGACGCCGGCGAGCGCGACGAGGACGCCGACCACCGCGACGAAGTTCTCGGTGGCGGCAGTGATAAGCGGGGCGTCCTTGCTCCGTCTGAAGGTTGCGAAAACCGAGCCGAACCCCTCCGCTTCGGATTCTTCCTGTACCGCCTGAAACGATTTATAAAAGGCGGCGGATTCGAAGAGGAGGGCGACGCCCAACACGACGTAGTTGATCGTCACGTCGACGTCGCGGGCGGCCGTCCCGACCGTCTCGTAGCCCTCACGGACGGCGGCGTAACCGGTGATACCGAACAGAAACATCGTGACGACGAAGGCGAACACGTACTGCTCTTTTCCCCGGCCGAACGGGTGTTTCGTGGACGCGCCGGCCTTGCTCATCCGGAAGCCGAACAGAAAGAGCACCTGATTGGCCACGTCGGAAAGCGAGTAGTACACCTGACTTAGCATGCTGGCGTTTCCGGTCGCGAGCCAGGCGACGAACTTCGCGACCGCGATGGCGGCGCTTGCGACGAGCGAGACCAACACGACCAGCCGGGTCGAGGTCATCGGCGGAGGGTTCTCACGGGAACGGCTAGTGTGTTTCGGCGGCCGGATCGACGCCGTCGATACCGACGCCCGTTTCGAGATCTGAGCCGTCGTCGGTCTTTATTTTCAGTACCCCCGTAGCGGCTTTCGAGGGACAGGTGACTTCATTCGACCGGAACGGCCCGTCCGTCTCCGGACGGCGTCGGACGTCCCTCTCCGACCGCCGTTTCGGATAGGGAAAGAAGCCATTATATAAATCTGGTGGCCGTTATTCCGATGTTGAAGCCGCAGTACCCGTTTTATACTAATCTGGTACGTACGTGGTAACAGAATGAAGCAGATGAAGTCACCGCTGGAGTTCGGCGCCGATATCGGCGACGACGGCGAGGACACGATCACGGTCTCACAGCTGCGCGCGGAGTTGAACGGGACGGGCAAATCCGAAGCGCCGGGCTCGGCGGTCTCGGAGGTCGTCGAGGAGGTCGAAACCGCGCTGTTCGGCGACGAACGGTTCAGCTTCGAGGAGACCCACGTCAAATCCTCGCTCGACGAACTGTTGATCTCGCTCGTCGCGCTTCGCAGCGCCGACACCCACGGCAAACAACTGCTCGATGACCTCGCCCAGGAGTTCGACACCATCCTCAGCCCCGGCACCGTCTACCCGCGATTGCACGAACTCTGCGACGAAAACGTCCTCGAACAGCGCGAACTCGTCAAAACCAAAGAGTACACCCTCGACGACGACGACACCGCCGAATCCGCCGTCGCCGAAGCCGCACGACAACACCTCGCGCTCGGCATGGTCCTCCGCGCCGCACTCGAACAGGGCGACTTCGAATAATCGGACCGACCGGTCCAACCGACCGCACAC
>CAZWZX010000247.1:0-3529 GCA_964638655.1 uncultured Natronomonas sp. | reverse complement strand
AGGGCGGCGTGCTCGCCGGCGACGTCGACGACATCGTCCTGCTCGACGTGACGCCGCTCAGCCTCGGGATCGAGGTCAAAGGCGGCCTCTTCGAGCGGCTCATCGACAAGAACACGACGATCCCCACGGAGGCCTCGAAGGTCTTCACCACCGCCGCACCGAACCAGACCTCAGTCAACATCCGCGTCTTCCAGGGCGAACGCGAGATCGCCGACGAGAACGAGCTGCTCGGCGCCTTCCAGTTGACCGGCATCCCGCCGGCTCCGGCCGGAACGCCGCAGATCGAGGTGTCGTTCGACATCGACGAGAACGGCATCGTCAACGTCTCCGCGGAGGATCAAGGCTCCGGCAACAGCGAGGACATCACCATCGAGGGCGGTGCCGGCCTCTCCGAGGATGAGATCGAGCGGATGCAGGAGGAAGCCGAAGAGCACGCCGAGGAAGACGAGAAACGCCGCGAGCGGATCGAGGCCCGAAACGACGCCGAGTCGACGATCCAGCGCGCCGAGACGCTACTCGAGGAGAACGACGAGGCCGTCGACGACGAGATCCGAGCCGACATCGAGGCCGCGATGGACGACCTGCGAGAGGTCGTCGAGGACGAGGAGGCGACGACCGAGGAACTCACCGGGGCGACCGAGGAACTCGCCGAGGAGCTACAGGAGATCGGCAAGCAGATGTACCAACAGC
Source organism: uncultured Natronomonas sp. (assembly GCA_964638655.1). Taxonomy (GTDB): domain Archaea; phylum Halobacteriota; class Halobacteria; order Halobacteriales; family Haloarculaceae; genus Natronomonas. The sequence continues at coordinate 2,839 of CAZWZX010000247.1, read as the reverse complement.
AGGCCGCGGGCGCCGAAGGCGCCGGTGGAGCAGGCGCCGGCGGCATGGGCGGTCCCGGCGGTATGGGCGGTATGGGCGGTGCCGGTCCCGGCGGTATGGGCGGTCAAGCCGGTGAGCAAGCGAGCGACGAGGAGTTCGTCGACGCCGACTTCGAGGACGTCGACGACGAGGACGACGAAGAGTAGTCGCCGGTCAGTTTTCGCGTTCGTTTTCGTCGCTTTTGAGCCGGTTCCACAGCCAAAGCAGCAGAATGAATGGCGCGAGCGGGAGCAAAATCAACATGGCACCGAGTCCGATCACGGTATCGAGGATTCGGTTTCCGATCGACGGTCCGGGCCGGGAGGCGTTTTCCGACATGTTATGCGGGAGGTAGACGGGTCGACCACATAACGGTGGTGTCCGGTCGAGCGACGAACCGCTATTGCCGAACGACGAACACCGACAGATCCGAAAACGCCGTCTCTGCCTTCGAATCGACGTCGGCTGCGAGCTCCGACAGCGACGTGTGCGTGATCGCTTCGTCGTCGTGCGTCAGCCGTTCACAGACCAACGCGGGACGGTCCGGAGCGCCGGATGCGAGCAGCCGGTGGGCGATCCGTTCTGGCATCCAATCGAAGGGCCGCGGCAACACGAGGAGGTGTCCGTCGCCGACGTCGGCTTCGAGCCGTTCGAGGTCGGCCTCGATCGGTCCGCTCTTGTGGAGCGTGACGAACGTGCTCTCCTCCATCGGCGTCCGGGCCCGGGAGGCCGCGATCTGCAGTGAGGAGATCCCGGGGATCACTTCGACGGGCGCGTCGACGGCCGATTCGATCTTGCCGACGAACTGATACCCCGAGTGGTTCGGATCGCCCATCAGGACGGCCGTCCCGCTCGCGCCGTCGGCGATCCGGTCGGCGAACTCGGCCAGCACTTCGGGTTCGTCCTTATAGCCGCAGGTCAACGCCTCGCCCGTGATTTCGTCTTCGACGAACTCGACGACGGTCTCGAACCCCACGACGACGTCGGCCTCCCGGATCGCACGCGCGCCGCGACGGGTCAGATACTCGGGGTTTCCGGGCCCGATCCCGACGGCGTAGACCGGGTCCGTCCCGTCGCGACGTTCCGGCTCGGCGGCGGCGACGGCTCCGGGATCCTCGGGGAACTCGACACTATCGGTCATTCGTCTATATCCACCTCGTCGTCGCGGACGTCGCTTGCGACGTGGACGAGTTCGTTCGTCAACCCGGCCGCGAGCCCGCTCCCGCCGCGGCGGCCGACGTTCGTGATCGCTGGCACACCGTATTCGGCGCAGACGCCACGTATACGCTTTCGGCTCTCGGCAGCCTTCACGAAACCGACCGGCGTGGCGACGACGACCGCCGGCCGGGTGCCCTGCTCGATACAGTCGGCGAGCGCCAACGCGGCCGTCGGGGCGTTGCCGATCGTCGCGATCGCGCCGTTGTACACGCCCTCGCGGTCGAGTTCGAGCACCGACGCCGCCGTTCGGGTCATCCCCGTCTCGGCGGCCAACTCGGCGCCGTTTCCGATCGCCTTACGGACCGGACAGTCGTGGCCTCGACCGGTGATGCCCGCTTTGACCATCGTGATGTCGGTGACGACCGGGCGCTTCTCGAGGACGGCCTTTGCCCCCGCTCGCACCGGTTCGTCCTCGTCGTCTCCGGTAAAGCGAACCAGATACTGGAACTCCTCGTCGCCGGTGGCGTGGACCGACTTCGCCCGCATTCGATCCGCGAGCGTCTCCTGTGGAACCAGCTCGTGGACCCGGTCCATGCTGGTCTCGGCGATCTCCATCGCCTCGGCGGTCGTCGCCCCGAGATCGGCGTACTCCTCGAAGCCGCCGTCCGAACGCTCGCCTTCGTCCCTCTCAGTCGTCATCGCTCGTCACCTCCTCGTCCTGCTCGCGGCGTTGCCGCTCGCTCGTTCCGAGGGCCTCGCTCCGCTCGTCCCTCGTGCTGCGCTCCTCGAGGTCGCCGTCGACCCGCAGGTTGAGATCGGTCAGCCGCTCTTCGGTCTCTGCGTCGGCGTCCCACAGGCCACGCTCGATCGCCTCCAACAGCGTGTCCGTGATCGACTCCAGCGCCCAGGGATTCACCTCGCGCATCCACTCCTGACGGTCCTCGTCGAAGGCGTATTTGTCGGCCACGTCGGCCCACAGCGTGTCGCTGACGACACCTGTCGTCGCGTCCCACCCGAGAGTGACGTCGACCGTCCCCGAGAGATCGCCGGCACCTTTGTAGCCGTGTTCCTCCATCGAGTCGAGCCACGCGGGGTTGAGCACTCGCGAACGCATCGCCTTTCGGACCTTCTCCTCGTTGGTGTACACCGAGACGTTGTCGGGGTCCGAAGAGTCACCGACGTAGGAGGCGGGCTCCTCGCCGGAGACCTCCGCGACGGCGGTGATGAAGCCGCCGTGGAAGGCGTACCAATCCGAGGAGTCGAACTCGTCTTGCTCCATCGTGTCCTCGATCTTGACCGTCGCGTCGACGCTACCGAGCCGCCGACGGAAGGCGTCGCGGTCCTCGCTCACCCGTCCTCGCGATCCCAGCGCGTAGCCGCCCCACTGGACGTACACCTCGGCGAGATCCGAACGGTCCTCCCAGTTCCCCTCGTCGACGGCCTTGTTCGTCCCGGCCCCGTAGCCGCCCGGCCGAGTCGTGAAGACGCGCGGCATGGCGGCTTCGCGGGCTTCGTCGGCCTCGACCCCGTCGGCTTCGAGTTCCTCGGCCTCCTCCTCGACGTGTTTCTTGACGTAGTTCATCTCGTGCGGTTCCTCGAGATCGACGACCGCCTCGACGGCGTCGTGGATGACGCCGGCGGCCTGCGGGAAGGCGTCCCGGAA
>CAZWZX010000246.1:0-3537 GCA_964638655.1 uncultured Natronomonas sp. | reverse complement strand
CCGATCGTGACGCTGCTGGTTCTCATCATCGCCCTGGGGGTCGCTCCCGACCTCTTCTTCGAGATGATCCGGGACGCGACGGTCGACGTGATCGACTTCGACTTCGGAGGTGGTAGCTGATGGTGAACGAATGGATTTTGCTCTCGCCGGCGGCCGCGTTCGCCTTCGCGGCGCTCGCACTGTTCGTGATCGATACGATCGTCCCCGAGGAGACCGCCGGCGGCGTTCTGACCGCAGTCGCGGCGATCGGCTCGATCGCCGCGCTTTCGATCTCCGGCGTTCTCCTGCTTTCGGGTGTCGCCGCCGACGGCGTCGAGTTGGTCGGCGGCCAGCTCGTCGTCGACGGGATGAGCCTGCTGTTCACGTTCATCTTCGGTAGCGTGACCGCCCTGGTCGCGATCGCGTCGCTCGATTACATCCGCGAACTCCCCTACAAGGCGGAGTACTACATGTTGCTTTTGCTCGCGGCGACCGGGATGTCGATCCTGGCGTCGGCCAACAGCCTCGCCGTCGTCTTCGTCGCGCTCGAACTCGCGAGTCTGCCATCCTATGCGCTGGTCGGCTATCTGAAACACAACCGCGGCTCCGTCGAGGGGGCGCTGAAATACTTCCTCGTCGGCGCGCTCTCCTCGGGGATCATGCTCTACGGGATCTCGCTGATCTACGCTTCGACCGGGAGCCTGCTGCTCGCGGACGTCGCGAGCGCGGCCGGCGAGGCTTCCGCCACCTATCCCGGCGTCTTCGGTGTCGGGTTGCTCATGCTCATCGGCGGGTTCGCGTTCAAGACGGCCTCGGTCCCGTTCCACTTCTGGGCGCCCGACGCCTACGAGGGCGCGCCCGCCCCGGTCGCGGCCTTCCTCTCGTCGGCCTCGAAGGCGGCCGGGTTCGTGGTCGCGTTCCGCGTCCTCGTTGTCGGCTTCCCGATCGGTTCGGTCGTCGGGTCACTCGATTGGGTGCTCGTCTTCCAGATCCTCGCGGTGGTCACGATGATCGTCGGGAACTTCGCGGCCGCGACACAGGAGAACGTCAAGCGGATGTTGGCGTACTCCTCCGTGGGCCATGCGGGCTATGCGCTGATCGGACTGGCGGCGCTGACGAACGTCGGCGGCCCCGGCGCAGAGGCGACGGTACTCGGCGCCAGTATGCTGCACCTGCTCGTTTACGGCTTTATGAACACCGGCGCGTTCCTCTTCGTGGCGCTCGTCGAACACTGGGAAGTCGGCCGCACGTTCGAGGACTACAACGGACTCGCCCGCGAGGCGCCGCTGGCCTGCGTCGCGATGACGGTCTTCATGTTCTCTCTGGCCGGCCTGCCGGTCGGCGGCGGCTTCCTCTCGAAGTATTACCTCTTTGCGGGAGCCGTCGGGACCGGCGTCTGGTGGCTCGCGCTCGTGGGAGCGATAACCAGCGCGTTGAGCCTCTATTATTACAGCCGGGTGGTCAAGGCGATGTGGATCGAGACGCCGGCGGAGCCGATCGGTATCGACGGATATCCCACCGCGCTGTACGTCGCCGTGCTCACAGCCGCCGTCGTGACAGTGTTCCTCCTGCCCGGACTGTTGGTCTTCGATGGGGCGGCCTTCGACGCCGCAGCGGCGCTGTTCTGATCGACGACCGTCCAGCATGTTTTAGGCCGTCGCCCTCCTCGCGCCGGTATGGACCGGTTGGTGTTGGGCTGTGAGGCGGTCGGCCGAGCCTTCCTCGATCGCCTCGGCGATCGCTCCTCGTCGCTTCTCGTTTTGCTCGAGGACGAGACGGACGCCGAGTCACTCCGCGAGGACGGTATCAACGCCCGTCGCGTCGATCTCACTTCGGTCGACGATATCCGAACCGTCGCGGGCGATGTCGACTCGGTCGTCGTCGCGCCGTCCGGGATCGATCGGCTCCGGTCGATCGCCGAGACCGCCAACGCCGCGTACCCGAACGCGTTCGTGATGGGCTGTCTGGACGGACACGTCACGTCGGCCGAGCGGGACGCGATCGAAGGCGAGGTCGATCGACTCGTCGACCTTCCGGTCGAGACCGCCCGAACGTTGACCGAACGGGCCGGTGACGGCGGGATACGAGTCAGAAAGCTCCGCGACGCCCTCTCGGATATCGACGGGACGCTCGCCGTGTTCGCCCACGATAACCCCGACCCGGACGCGATCGCCGCCGCACTCGGGCTCAAGCGGATCGCGACCGCTTTCGGCGTCGACGCGGTGGCGTGTTACTACGGGGAGATCAACCACCAAGAGAACCGGGCGCTCGTCAATCTCTTCGAGTACGACCTCAGGAACGTTTCACGCGACGACGACCTTTCGGAGTTCGACGCCTTCGCCCTCGTCGATCACTCCAGACCGGGGGTCAACGACAGCCTGCCGGAGGGGACGCCGATCGACATCGTGATCGACCACCATCCACCGCGGGGGCCAGTACAGGCCAGTTTCGTCGACCTACGGAGCGACGTCGGTGCGACCTGTACGCTCGTCGAGAACTATCTCTCCGGGCTCGGGATCGATCCCGACGAGCCGCTCGCGAGCGGGCTCCTCTATGGAATCCGGACCGATACACAGGGGTTCAGTCGCGGTGTCTCGCTGGCCGACTTCGAGGCGGCCGCTCGACTCGTCGAGGTGGCCGACGGCGAAAGGCTCCGCCGGGTCGAATCGCCCAGCGTGACCGCCGAGACACTCGAGACGCTCGGCCGTGCGATCGACAATCGATCGGTCGACGCCGACGTGTTGACGACCTGCGTCGGGGAGATCTCCGACCGGGACACGCTCGCACAGGCGGCCGACCGGTTGCTCGATATGAACGGGATCACCACCACGCTCGTCTTCGGATACATGGATGGAACCGTATTCGTCTCCTCGCGTGCCCGCGGAACGGAAATCGATCTCGGAGAGGCGCTTCGAGAGGCGTTCGCACAGATCGGGAGTGCCGGTGGACACGCCGATATGGCCGGGGCACAGATCCCGGTGGGGATCCTCACGGACGGCGCGGAAAACGGCGAGCACGGGGCCGTCATCGAGGAAGTCGTCAGCGAGCGGTTCCTCGAAGCCCTCGGCGTCACGCCCGATCACGCCGCCGCGTTCGTCTATTCGGGGCTGATCGATCTCGACGACGCGTCCGGGGGGTGACCTTTTTGCCGCGGCGGGTCCTCGGTCCGACAATGGACGAAGTCTCGGATTCGGGTCAACAGAAACCGAGAGTGAAGGACTACATGACGCGTGACGTGGAGACGGTTTCGCCGGACGACACCGTCGAAACGGTCGCGAGGCGGATCGCAAACAGCGACGCTCACAGCGGGTATCCGGTCTGTGACGGCCGTCACGTGAGCGGGTTCATCAGTGCACGCGATCTACTGCTCGCCGACGACCGGGATCCGATCTTCAAGATCATGACCGACGACATCATCGTCGCTCACCCCGAGATGCGGATCACGGACGCTGCTCGAGTCATCCTCCGGTCGGGCATCCAACAGCTCCCGGTCGTCGACGACGCCGGCAACCTCGTCGGCCTCATCTCGAACGCCGACGTCATCCGATCGCAGATCGA
>CAZWZX010000245.1:0-3539 GCA_964638655.1 uncultured Natronomonas sp. | reverse complement strand
GTCTCGGTCGTCGTCCCCATCCAGAACTCGTCCATGTTCGTCTTGCCGACGATCGTCGCGCCGGCGTCGGTGAGCCGTTCGACGACCGTCGCGTCGTAGGGGGGGACGTAGTCGGCGAGGGTGTCCGACCCACAGGTCGTCCGGACGCCAGCCGTCGAGATGTTGTCCTTGATCGCGACGGTTCGTCCGAGGAGGGGGCCCGACCCGTCGCCTTCGATCGTCTCCTCGGTGATGAAGGCGTTGTAGCTCATGAGACGTTTGGCCCCTTGAAATAGCCGTCCTCCGTCTCCGGGGCGTTCCGGAGCGCCTGCTCCTGTGTCAGTCCCTCCCGGACTTCGTCGGGCCGCATCACGTTCGCGAGTTCGGCGTCGCCCTCGACCTCGGGAACGTCATCGAGTGCCTCGAAATATTCGAGGATGTCGCCGAACTGCTCGGTGAACCGTTCGATCTCCGCCTCGTCGAGATCGATCCGAGCGAGCGACGCGACGTGGCGGACCTCCTCGTCGTCGACAGTCATACCCGAGGCTGGGTGTGCACCGTCACTAAGCGTTTCGAATGTCTCATTCGCGATCGAACGCCGACAGCCGGGATCGGCCCTTCGCAGCGATTGGGTGTCGACCGAGCGTGTCGGCGACCGACAGCTGTCCGTGCTCCGAAAGTGTTTCCGGTATCGCCCGTTCGAGACAGCGGCCCGTCGACGTTTGTTCCAGTCCGGCCACCGATACCGGGCGTGTACCCGTCGGAAAGCCGGGCCGAACCACTCTCCGACGATAGGATCCACCCTTCCGTTATTTGTCCCAGGGGACATATCACGAAACGATGACACGGATCATACTCGCGATCGACGACGACGAAGCACGCGCCCGATCATCAGCCGAAGCGATCGCGGCCCTCGAATGGGATATGGATTCGATCTCGGTCTCGGTGCTGCACGTCTTCGAAGACAACCCGGAAGGGGCGGCCGTGAGCCAGGTCGGTGCCGCCAGAACGGCACGGGACGTCCTCGAAGCCGAGGGAATCGAGGTCGAACTGGCAGAGACTAGCGGGGCGCCGACTGAACAGATCCTCAAGTTCGTCGAGGACGAGGACGCGGACGCGATCGCACTCGCCGGACGCGATCGCACACCGGCCGGGAAGGCGGTGTTCGGAAGCGTCTCCCAGTCGGTGATGCTCAAAAGCGACGTGCCGGTGCTGTTCTGTCCGTCGCTCGACGATTGAGTTCTCACTACTCACAGAGCGAGTCGATATACTGTCCGAGGTGATCGTCCATTCGGCGTTTGAACCCCGACTGTCTGGCCAGCCGATCGAGTTCCCGGGCCAACAGGCTTCCGTACTGGACGGCCTTTTTCTCCCGCGACCGGATCGCCTCCGGCAGGAAATCCGCGGACCGGCGGAGCGCGACCTTGCGTTCCCCGCCGGAGACGAAAAGCGCCTCGGGAAGCGCGAGTGCGTTCTCGACGACCCGATCCGAACACAACGGCGTCACCGGCTCGACGCCGGCGGCTCGAATCGCCAACGCGTCCCGTTCGAGCTGTTCGGGCAGCGTTTCGACGAGCTCTCGGGCCGCCCCGCGGGCCGTGTTCGCGGCCACACGGTCGCTTTCGGAAGCGTTCGCGACCTTCGCGTATCCGCCGAACAGTTCGTCGGCGCCCTGACCGAGCGCGAGTCGGTCGTGACCGTCGGTCGCGACCGCCTCGGCGACGAGATACAGCGACAGCGCGATCTCGACGTCCATCGGGCGGGATCGGCCGGTCGCTTCGACGACCGTCGGGAGGGCCCGCTCGATGTCGTCGTGGGTGAACTCGACGACGCGGAGATCGACCCCGAGTTCGGTGGCGGCCGAGCGGGCGGCCTCGACGTCGTGGCTCCCCTCGAATCCACCGACGTATGCCGGCCCTCCGAGACGGACGGCGAGGATCGACGAGTCGAGTCCACCCGAGAAGGCGATCGGCGGCGACCCCTCGACAGCGTCGACCGCGTCGACGACGGCCGCGCGCACAGCCCTGACTGCCGATCCTTCGTCGGAGACCGGCTCGGGATCCGGGAGCGACCACACCAGTTGATCACCCTCGCGGGTTCGGACGTGACCCGCCGGAACGGGATCGGGCGCGTCGAGTTCTGTGGGGTCGAAGCTCCACGCCGTGGGGTCGTCTACCTCCGAGAAGATCGGGTATCGGCCGAGAGCGTCCCGAACCAGGCGACCGTCGAGTTCGCCGGCGAAGCCGTCGATCCCCGACAGCGCCCGTTCCGTCCGAAGCGCCCGCCGGACCGCCTCGGGGTCGGCACCGTCTATCACCATGGGAGCATCGACGCGATCCGGCGTTTGACGCCGCCGCTGAACTGCCGGACGCTGATGAACCACGGCGTCCGCTTGCCGACGACGCTGGTTCGACCCTCGGCGACCGCGTCGAGGATCCCCTCCACGCTCCGGTGGTAGGCGTCGACCTCGGTGACGGCCTGGCCGACCATCTCGGCGATGTGAGCGTCGCTACCGGCGGTCATCGGGCGGCCACGTGCCTCGGCGAACCGTTCGGCCTGTCGGTTCGCCCGCCCGGTGAAAAGGCGGGAGTTGTACACCTCGATCGCGTCCGCGGCGGCGAGTTGATCGCGGCTGATGTGGGCGGCGACGCCGTGTCGCGACGTTTGAAACGGATGCGGAACGACGGCGATACCGCCCAGTGCGTGGATCCGATCGAGCGTCTCGTCGTACGGGAGTCCCGCCGGGACGAGCTCCTCGACGCCGAGCGCCAGAACGTGGCCCGCGGCGCTCGAGACCTCCATGCCGGGGATTCCGACGAGCCCGTACTCGTCGGCGAGCGCCGCCGCTTCGAGGGACGCGTCGATCTCGTCGTGGTCGGTGACGGCGAGGGCGTCGAGTCCGACCGCCTCGGCCTGTTCCAAGAGGAGTTCGATCGGATCGCGCCCGTCGTAGGACAGTTCCGAGTGAGAGTGGAGCTCGACCGACAACACGATCGTCCCTTCGACGCGGGTATTAAAAAGAACCCCGGTCGGCCGGGCGGAGCCGCAAGCAGTATACAAAAACGTGCACATGAAAAGCGATTTATCCGGTCGAAGGAAGCATACAACTGCATGAGCCTCCCGCCGTCGGATCGCGAACTCGTCATCGAGGAGCTCGGCCGCGAGCCAACGCCCGCAGAGGAAGCGCTGTTCGAGAACCTCTGGAGCGAGCACTGTGCGTATCGCTCCTCTCGACCCCTGCTTTCGGCCTTCGAAAGCGAGGGCGAACGGGTCGTGATCGGCCCCGGCGACGACGCGGCGGTCGTCGCCCTCCCCGATCCCGAAACCGGCGAGAACGGCGGGACGTACGTCACGATGGGGATCGAGAGTCACAACCACCCCTCCTACGTCGACCCATTCGACGGCGCCGCGACGGGCGTCGGCGGGATCGTCCGCGATACGCTGTCGATGGGCGCCTATCCGATCGCGCTGGCGGACAGCCTCTATTTCGGCGACTTCGACCGCGAACACTCGAAATACCTCTTCGAGGGCGTCGTCGAGGGGATCTCACACTACGGCAA
>CAZWZX010000244.1:0-3582 GCA_964638655.1 uncultured Natronomonas sp. | reverse complement strand
CTACCCGAATCGGCCAGTTCGGTCGGATACGACTACGAGGACGTCGGGGATCTCTCCGTCCCCAACCCGGAGGATCTCGATCCCAACGCTGAACCGCCGCCGACCGGTTCGGCGAAGTATCTGCGGGAGGTCCGTTTGGTATGTCAACGTATCGAAAATTCTGTCGCGGAGGCACTCAGTGACGGGACGTTTCCGCTCGTGTTGGGGGGAGATCACTCCATCTCGATCGGGAGTATCAACGGTGTGAGCCGCGATCGGGATCTCGGCGTCCTCTGGATCGACGCCCACGGCGATTTCAACACGCCTGTCACGACACCGAGCGGGAACGTTCACGGCATGTCGGTCGCAGCCGTGCTCGGGCACGGAGCGTTCGACGAGATGCCGTGGGCGGTCGCGGATATCGAAGCCGGAAACGTCGCAATGATCGGACTGCGCGATATCGACCCCGAAGAACGCACCGCGATCAACGACAGTGACGTGGCCGCCTACACGATGAGCGACATCGATACTCGCGGTCTCGTTGCGGTGGTCGAGGAGGCCATCGAGACCGCACTGGACGGTACCGATAGTCTCCACGTCAGCCTCGATATGGACGCTCTCGATCCGACCGAAGGGCCGGGAGTCGGTACGCCGGTCCCCGGCGGGTTCACCTATCGGGAAGCCCACACCGCGATGGAACTCATCGCCGAAACGGAGGCCTGCGTCTCGATGGATGTCGTCGAGGTCAATCCGATTTTGGACACACACAACAGAACGGCCGAACTCGCGGTCGGGCTGATATCGAGCGCGCTCGGCGAGCGAACGCTGTAGATCTACGACCGAACGAGTCTAAACCACCAGAGAGCACCGACCCCGCTCGGTAACGCAGGGAGGTGTCTCGAACCACCCGGACCGAGGTGGCTACTCGACGTCCCCTTCGATATCCTCTACGACGTCGACGCCGGCCACGCGGTCGTGCTCGTCCAACCGCATGACGACGACGCCTTTCGTGTTCCGTCCGACCGTCGATACCTCCTCGACGTGCGTTCGCATGATCTGACCCGATTCGCTCATGATGACGAGCCCGTCGTTCGTGGAGACGGCGTTGATCGAACAGACGGGACCGTTCCGTTCGTCCGTCTTGATATCGATGAGCCCCTTCCCGTAGCGGGACTGTCGACGGTACTCCGAAAGCGGCGTCCGTTTCCCGTACCCGTTCTTCGTCACCGTGAGAAGGTCGCGGTCGTCGTCGGCCTCCGCCGCAACGAGCCCGGCGACCCGATCGTCACCCTCGAGATCGATCCCGTTGACGCCGCGGGCGCTACGTCCCATCGGACGGGCGTCCGTCTCGGCGAACCGGATGGTCATTCCCTGGCGGGTCCCGAGGACGAGATCCCCCTCCCCCGGTGTGACCTCGACGTCGACGAGCGAATCGTCTTCCTCCAGCCGAAGCGCGCGTATCCCGCCGGAATGGACGTTCTCGAACTCGGATACTGCCGTCCGTTTGACGTATCCGCCCCTCGTCGCCATCGCGAGATATCCCTCGTCGATATCGTCGGTGTTGACGACGGCGGTAATCTCTTCGCCGTCGTCGAGGTCGATGATGTTGACCGCCGAGGTTCCGCGCGCCGTCCGCCCCATCTCCGGGAGTTCGAACACCTTGAGCCGGTAGACCTGCCCCCGGTTCGTAAAGCAGAGCAGATAATCGTGCGTCGAGGCGGTAAACACGGTCGAGATCCGGTCACCTTCCTTCGGTCGGGAGCCGATGATCCCTTTACCGCCCCGATGCTGGGTGTCGAACTCCGACAGCGGCATCCGCTTTACGTAATCGGCTTCCGAGACGGCGACGACGACGGTCTCCTCGGCGATGAGATCTTCCCGCGTCACCGACCCGGCGTCCTGAATGACGCTCGTCCGCCGGTCGTCGGCGTATTCGGACTGTATCTCTCGGAGTTCCGTTTTGATGACATCGAGGAGTTCCTCCTCGTCGCCGAGAATCGTCTCGAGACGATCGATCTCTCGCTGTACGTCCTCGTACTCCGATTCGATCTCGCCGACCTCCATCGACGTGAGCGATCCGAGCTGCATCCGAACGATGTGTTGGGCCTGCTCTTCGGAGAGATCGAACTCCTCGCGGAGTCCCGCCATCGCGCCGTCGCGGTCCTCGCTGTCCCGGACGATCTCGACGACGTCGTCGACGTTGTCGAGCGCGACGAGCCGACCCTCCAGAATGTGGGCCCGATCCTCGGCCTCGCCGAGTTCGAACGCCGAGCGTCGTCTGACGACCTCCCGCCGGTGGGCGACGAACTCTTCGAGGAGCTCTTTCAGATTCAACACGCGGGGTTGTCCGTCGACCAGCGCCAGAGAGATGACCGAAAACGTGTTCTCGAGGTGGTGTTCGAGGAGCTGGTTTTTCACCACGTCGACGTTCGCACCGCGTTTGCACTCGATGACGACTCGGACACCGTTCCTGTCGGACTCGTCCCTGATATCGCTGATGCCCTCGATTTTCCCCTGTTGGACGTCGTCCGCGATCCGCTCGATCCGCCGAGCCTTGTTCTCCTGATACGGGAGTTCGGTGACGATGAGCCGGTCGCCGCCGCGATCGGTGTACTCCGTTTCGATTTCGGCCCGAACGCGGAGTCGCCCTCGACCCTCCGTGTAGGCGTCCCAGATCCCTTCGCGGTTGACGATGTTCGCCCCGGTGGGGAAGTCGGGGCCCTTGACGTATCCGTCAGTCTCGGGCGTGTCGATGAGATCGGCGACGGCGCACTCGGGGTCGTCGATGAGATGGATCGCGGCGTCGATCACTTCCCCGAGGTTGTGCGGCGGCAGGTTCGTCGACATCCCGACCGCGATCCCGGACGCGCCGTTGACGAGCAGGTTCGGGATCCTCGACGGGAGCACCTCGGGTTCGGTCAACCGATCGTCGTAGTTGCTCCCGAAGTCGACGGTATCCTTGTCGATATCGGTGAGCAGTTCCTCCGCGATCGGCGCCATCCGGGCCTCGGTGTACCGCATCGCCGCCGGCGGATCGCCGTCGACGGAGCCGAAGTTCCCCTGGCCGTCGACGAGCGGGTATCGCAGCGAGAAGTCCTGCGCCATTCGGGCGAGGGCGTCGTAAATGGCCGAATCGCCGTGCGGGTGGTAGTTACCCATCGTTTCGCCGATAATCGAAGACGACTTCCGGTGACCGGCCCGGGCGGTGATCCCCATCTCGTGCATCGCATAGAGGATTCTGCGCTGGACGGGTTTGAGACCGTCCCGGGCGTCGGGCAGCGCCCGTCCGACGATGACGCTCATGGCGTAATCGATGTAGCACTGCTCCATCTCGTCCTCGATCCGGACGGGCGTCACTTCGTCGGCCGGTACGTCGGGTGTCTCGGGCGATTCAGAGCTCATATATCGATCCACTCCGCCTCCTCGGCGTGCTCTTTGATGAACTGTTTTCTCGGTTCGACGGCATCGCCCATCAGCACGCTGAACATGCGATCGGCCGCCGCGGCGTCCTCGATCGTGATCTGCTTGAGGATCCGGTTCTCCGGATCCATCGTCGCGTCCCAGAGCTGCTTCGGGTTCATCTCTCCGAGTCCTTTGAACCGC
>CAZWZX010000243.1:0-3585 GCA_964638655.1 uncultured Natronomonas sp. | reverse complement strand
CGTCCGGGAGCTCCTCCATCGGGGGAACGTCGAGGGCGAACCGGTCCCAGTGGGTGCGGGCCGGGTGGTCCTGCGGCATGAACAGACAGTCGTTGATCCAGAAATCGGCGTCGGCGTGGGGACCCTCCATCTCCTGAAACCCCATCCCGACGAGGACGTCCTTGACGCGGTCAGCGGTCTGTCGGAGGATGTGCGCTTTGCCGCCGTGGATCGTCTCGGCGTCGGCCTCGACGTTGTACTCGGCGAACTCGACGGTTTCCCACGCCCCGGAGGTGAGCAGCTCGGGCGTTATCTCCCCGACCGTCTCGGCGGTCTCGATGCCCTCCATGAGCGCCGTCACGCCCTCGTCGGTGAGCGTGACGCGCCGAACGGTCGTCTCTGCCCGCTCGATCAGTTCGCGTGACTCAAGCCGGTCGATGATCGCGGCGTCGAGGGAGCCGGCCCCGCCATCGGCGATGGCGTCGAGCGCCTCGGCTTCGGGATCGGACGCCGGGTCGTGTTTCGGATCGGCGGCGAGTGAGATCTCGCCTCCGTCGATCTCGCCGTACCCCTTCCGCGCGAAGTTCGACAGCGCGATGTCGACCTCGGGGCCCTCCAGATCGGCGGCGCCGATGACTCGCCCCATCTCGACAGGGGCCTCGTCGGCGCCAGCCTCGAGTGCGGCCGATCGAAGCCGGATTTCGGGGAGCCCCTCCACCCGGTAGCGTCGGCCCTCCTCAGTGAGTGCGACCGTCTCGGAGGCGTGTGCTTCGACCGAAAGCAGGCCCGTCTCCTCGAGTTCGAAGGCGGCTCCCGTGACGGTGGCCGGGTCCTCGCCGAGCTCTTCGGCGAGCTGTGCAACCGTTTTCGGCTCCGTCGCGCTGGCAGCCTCGAGCAGCGCGAGTTGCGTTTCGGGCAGTCTCATTGTGCCCGTGTGTGTCCGGCGGGCCGTTAGCCGTTCCGATTCGGCGGCGGGCTAGACGGGGGAGAGCGAGCCATCGAGATCGAACGGGAGCCGCCCGTGTCGGTATCCCTCGATGCGTCCCTCGGGACGGGCCCTGATGACGGCGGTCGGCTCGTGGCCGACCTCCGGCTTTTCGCCCGCCACGGCCGCCCACTCGGCGTCGCTAAAGGAGGTACAGTCGACGACGAGGACGGCCTCGGGGTGTTCGGCGAGCTGATCGGTCCGTTTGGCGCCGCCGGTCTCTTTGACCGCCGCGACGGGGTGGTCCGCGTGTGAGCGCCGCGCCGGAGGCTCCGGCCGGGTGACCTCGACGAGATGGCCGCCGACGGAGAAATCGAGCGCGTGGCCGCTTTCCTGTTCGACCTCGGGTTCGAACTCGAGGTCGGCGTCGACCAGCAGCTTCGCGACGGTGAACTCCGACATCGTCGCGCGCATGCGCGTGAGATCGAACCCCGGGGAGGTACCGAGCTTCGAGGCCATCGTGTACCGGTGTCCGTCCAGTACGCCAGTCTCCAGTAGGGACTCATAGAAGCCGAGCCCCGCCTCCCGGGTCGCGTCGGGGAACCCGGCGGCGTCCTCGTCGAAAAACCGGCGCGTCGTGTCTCGGCCGTCCTTCGAAAAGAACACCGGAAGGAAGAACCACGAGACGTATTCGAACTCGGCGAGCCACGGGTCGGTCACCTCCAGACGGGCGGTGAGTTCCCGTTCGGCCCATCGGGTGACGGCGTAAGGCGCTTCCGCGAACGTCTCCTTTTCGGTCCGCCACAGCGGCTCCGGCGTTTCGGTGTTTCCGAGCCAGTAGGCTCGACCGGGGCGGAAACAGAAGAGCGCGAAATCGCCGTTCCGCATCTCGAGACGGACGGCGTCATAGCGGTCGTCGCCGACGGAGAACCACGGCTCCTCGAGCGTTGCGCCGAAGGTGTCCTCGAGCGGTGCCAGAAGCTGGCTGCGGATTCGGTCACGGGTCCACGTGTCCGAAGAGCGTCGGAATCGAAGCGGGCCTGCCACAGGTGTTTTTATCCGGCGAGTCGCTTACCGGTTGCGTTTCGGAGCGATCGTCGGGAGGGACGATTGATAGATAGTTACCCGATACATTCATTACATACCCAGATTAAGTCATACCATACCATGTCAATGGGTGCCTATGACGAAGACGAGCACGAACGCCGCGAAAAGAAAGCGTCGACCGTCGATGCGGCCTTCGACGACGAGCGGACGAGCTACGAAGGGACGGTCGAGTACGATTCGGACGATTCGGCGGAAGCGCTCATCGACCAGTTCAAGCGGATGCAAAACTGATCCGACGCGGCCCGTGAGTCGATCTGTCTCGTTTTTCGGGCGCCACACGCCGATAAGCCGGGCGGTCAGCGATCGACGCCTATAGCTCGAACCGGACCTCGTCGCCCACCCCGACGCCGCGGTCGGCGGTCCACCCCTTGTTGACCTCGAGGACGTACTGGCCCGTTCCGGGGTACTCCTGTTCGTTGCCGTCCTCGCCGGGACCCGGCCGTGGCGCCTCGTGGATCGTCGTGATCGTCCCGTCGGGATCGACGAAGACGATATCGATGCCGAAAGACATGTCCCGCATGACGTAGGTGTACTCGCCGGGCGAATCGTGGACGAAGAGCATGCCGCGGTCCTCGGGGAGCGAATCCGTCGCACTCAACCCGAGATAGCGCGTCGAGAACGTGTCGGCGATCGCCGCCTCGACGCGGCCGAGTTCCTCGCCGGTCTCGCCGTCGTGGACAGTGACACTCGTGTGCTCGTAGTCGTCGTGCGTCGAATCTCCACCGGGATCGGCGTCCGGATCGTAACCGTCACCGAGAAACGGAGCGATCAGCCCCGAGGAGAACGCGAACAGCACGGCCGCGGCGAGCAAAACGACCGCGACAGCGCCGTAACCGAGCCACCGGAGATCCATCACCGGATCGGAAGTCCCGCGAGTGGGTAAGCGTTCCGTCCCAGAGAGAAAGTGTTATGCGGCGCGACGGGTTCCACACGAACGTCGGGTCCGTGGTCTAGTTGGTTATGACGCGGCCCTTACAAGGCCGAGATCGGTGGTTCGACTCCGCCCGGACCCATTTTCGTGCCGCAACGCGACGAGCCGAGCGAGGAGCCCGCGGCGCGAAAATGGGTAAAAAGGAGGCGAACCGTTCCAATTTTCAGTAGTCTTTGACACTAATCGGTACTGATCAGTACTGCGAGCGGCTGGGCCACGCTCTCGGATTGACCACCATCTATTTTCGTGCCTCTCGGTCGGCTCACCGGGCGGCTCGTTGGCCCTTCGGGTGACGTTCCCAACACCAGCGGAGCGCAGGTTCGGTCATCGAGGCACGCACGCCTGCGGAACGGCAAGCAAGCGTGTGAGTGTGCTAGCAGCCACGCTGACCGCCCAGAGCGTCCATGTAGGCGATGGTCGCGGTCATCGTGACAAGACAAGCTACCGCCGCCACCAAGAAAAATGTTCACCAGCCAGAGTGACACTGAAACTTGAATCACTCCCAACTGCTACCAAATCTTACTGAATTTTATAACAGTTACACAACCCTGAAAGACGAACGGAGTGAGTCTTTTTCCGGTTCTGACTCCGCCCGGACCCATACGCTTCTGCGGGGAACGGACGTGACGAGCGAATCGTCCGC
>CAZWZX010000242.1:0-3604 GCA_964638655.1 uncultured Natronomonas sp. | reverse complement strand
AAACGTTCTGCCACGCCGGCGGGACCGAACGGAAGGGTTTTTGGTTTGCCTAAATAATTATGACGCAATGAACGCAGGCGATCCGTTCGGAACCGACGGGGGTGAATATCGTGTCCAGTGAGATCCGACAGTCCTACTCGTCCGGCCGGGAACCTGTCTCGGGGCGACCGACGGTGCTGGAACTCGACGGGGTCGAAAAATCGTACGACGGAACGACCGTCATTCGCGACCTTTCGTTGACCGTCCGCGACGGAGAGCTCCTGACCTTGCTCGGCCCGTCCGGGTGCGGGAAGACGACGACGCTTCGACTCATTGCGGGACTCGAACGGCCCGACAGCGGCACGGTTCGGATCGACGCGAACGACGTCAGCGGAGCCAGCTTCGTTCCCGCGGAGCGTCGCGACGTCGGCGTCGTCTTCCAGGAGTTCGCGCTCTTCCCGCATCTCTCCGCACGGGAGAACATCGCGTTCGGGATCGAAGAGTGGCCGGAAGCCGAACGGAACGAGCGGGTCGAAGAACTGCTTGAACTCGTCGGGCTCGCCGACCACGGCGGTAAATCACCCGAGGAACTCTCCGGCGGCCAACAACAGCGCGTCGCGCTCGCTCGCTCGCTGGCTCCGGAACCGCAGTTGCTCCTGTTGGACGAGCCGTTCTCGAACCTCGACGTCGATCTCCGCGTCGAGATGCGTGAGGAGGTCAGAGAGATCCTGAAAACGGCCGGCGTCACCGCCGTTTCCGTCACCCACGACCAGGAGGAGGCGATGTCGATCTCCGACCGCGTCGCAGTGATGAGCGAGGGTGGCATCGAACAGATCGGGACGCCCGAGGAAGTCTTCCAGCAGCCGCGATCCCGGTTCGTCGCCGGCTTTTTGGGACACGCCTCCTTCGTCTCCGGTTACGTCAGAGAGGACTGTGTCGACACCGGCGTCGGCTGTATCCCGTTCGATCAGATCAACGGTCTCACCGACGCCTACGTCGGGTCGGAGATCGATCTCATGGTCAGACCGGACGACGTCCGCGCACGGCCGGCCGGGGCGGCGGAGGCCAACGGCGAAGTCATCCATCGCCGATATCTCGGTCCGACGGTGCTCTATCGGGTCGAAATCGATACCGGTGACGTCGTCGGCTGTATGCACAACCACGCGGACAAGGTCTCGCTCGACGACTCCGTCTTCGTCTCCCTGGACGCCGAACACGAACTCGCGTGGTTCCCGAGCGGCGAGCAGACGATCCCTGACGGCGGCCGGGATACTGATCGGTGACTTCCGCGAACCGCCCGAGCCCAACGTTCACCGCCTCAACCGAAATTTGCCGGAAACTCGACGTGTTCCTCGAGCCGTTCGAACGCCGCCCGTTCACGGGGGCCGCCGCAGCGCTCGACGACGCTTTCGAAGTACTCCAGTCGCTCCAGAAGCGTCTCCGTGTCGTATCCCGGGACGTGTAGCCGGGATGCGGCGACGGTCGCCTCGACGACGGCGTTGTAGCCGCGGTTCGTCGTCGGAACCGTCTCGCGCTCGATCTCCGAGTCGATCGGCGCCAGTTCCCACTCGACCCACTGTGTCTCGCCTTCTATCCCTCGATCGACAGCCTCGACCTCGACGCGTGCCCACGCGTCGGCCCCCTCCAGAACCGGATCGGACTCCTCGCGGATCGAACAGGCGGCGTCGACGAACACGACCGGATCGCGGACGAACTGAACGTAGCCGTCCCGTCCCGCCTCGAAGTTCCGCCACGTCCGCGTCCGTCCCCAGGTTCGTGCCGTCACGGGATCGTCGGCGAACAGCCCGAGCGCGGCGACGTTCCACCGGTCGTTCGGTCCGAGCGTCGTCACCACCGACTCGGTGACGCCGGTCAGCTCGACGGGCCACTCGTCGTCGTTCATCTCACACCTCCAGCCCGCGATCGAGGGCGATAAAAAGCGCCGCGGCGGTCAGATCGGCCGTCGTCCCGGGGTTTATATCCCGCTCGACGAACTCGACGGCGAGTTCCTCGGCGTCCTCCGATCCCTCGAGAACGGCCCGGGCCCGCTCTGTGGCCTCCGTCGCGACGGACTCACCGTTTCTCGTGACGACGAACGTGTCGCGCTCGGCCGCGAGAAGCCGGAGGAACGCCCGCGAGGCACGTTTATAGATAGGGCCGTCGTCTTCGAGTAACCAGCCGGCGGCCTCGAAACTCCGTTTGAATCCACAGACCCACTCGGCGGCGACGCCGTCACGATCGGCCGAACGTTCCATTATTTCGGAGAGCGTCACGCTACGATCCCGTATCGCTTCGGTCGCATCGCTTCCGCGACGGACGTCGAGTTCGTCGAGATCGTTCGGCGGATCCCGAACCGCGACGTCGACGTGTTCGAACGCGCGGTAGAACCCACAGGCGTCCTCGACGGTCGTCTCCTCGACGATCGCCCGCACTCCCTCGGGAGAGAGCCGATCGGTCGCGGCCGCGCTCACGAGCGGCACGAGCGAGAGGAGCGCGCCGAACTGCGTGTTCCCGCCGGACTGGCTGCTCATCCCCTCGACGGCGCGCTCGAAGGCGTCCCCGAGTGCTTCGCCTTCGGCCGCCATCCGGAGGCCGGAAAGCGCGCCGACCGCCCCCGCCATGAACTGCTCGAACCGGAGGTCGTCGTACTCGCGGTGTCGGTCGACGTTCCCAGGTTTCGGCGTCCCCGAGACCTCGAGCAACAGCGCCAACTGGGCGTTCTCGGCGACGTCACGCATCGAGCGATCGCCCCCGTCCCGGTGTCTCGTTCTCTCTGAACCACTCCCCGGTGGCTCTTCGGACCCGCTCGAGCACTACCGGATCGTCCGACGGCCGACCGACGGAGACGGCGTCGGCGTCGTACTCCAGATACTCCCGCACCGTCCTTCGATCCCTGACGCCGTTGTTGGCCACGACGAAGGCCTCCGGTGCCGCTTCGGCGACGTCCGCGATCCGAGCTTCGCTGTCCATCGCGTCGACGTGGAGTACGTCGGCTCCGGCCTCCGAAAGTGCCCCGGAGAGAACCGGCAGGTCGACACCCGGGACCTCCGTTCGGACCTTGACGCTCACCGTCGCCCCGCACGCAGAGGCGGCGGCGACCTGCTCGCAGAGTCGGTCGCCGTCGGCGAGTAGCGATTCGCCGGCGCCAGCGGCGCACATCTCCTCTTGGCGGCAGTGGGCGTTGATCTCGAGGATCGCCCCGTGTTCGACACAGACCGACGCGGCGGCCCGGACCGGTTCGATCGTCGCGCTCCGGACGTTCATCCCCGCGAGCGCGTCGACGTCGTCCATAGCCGCGAGCTGTCGGTCGACGAACTCGATCGGATCGGCCGGGAGGAACTCCGTCCGATCCCGATCGCGGAGCCTCCGCGCCGCCGCCCGCGTCGCCCCGTCGAGGGCGATACCGCCGAGGAACGCACAGCCGACGTAGGGCGCCGCCGATCGGGCCCACTCGACGTCCGAATCCCCCGAGAGAGACGCCGCGGCGACGCGTGGTTCGAACATTACTGTACCACCCCGCCGACGGTCTCGAGCGCCTCCCGAACGGCCCGACAGACCCGCGCGCCGTCCGCCGGCGTTCCGAGTTCGGTGCCGGTCCGGACGACCGGTCGATCGAGCGTCGTTC
>CAZWZX010000241.1:0-3646 GCA_964638655.1 uncultured Natronomonas sp. | reverse complement strand
CCTTCGGCCTGCGTTGCTCCTTGAGGAAGGGGGCTTACCGCCTGTAATCAGCTAAGCCCCGGGACACTCTGCTTGATATCTCTGTAGAAAATGACCCGTCGAAGACGACCTTCTCGAGCGTGGCCTCGTCGCTTCGATCCGGATGTCGACGGGCTTCGACGCCACGGGTCCCCTTCCGACCGTGCAACGGCGACGTCAACGCCTCGCGATCGGCCCGGCGCTCGTCGCTACCGCCGGGCTGTGTGTCCACTACAGAACATCAGGGGGGAAAGCCAACGGCTCCAGCCGAGTCGGTCCGTGTTCAGCGCAGCGTGCACCCGGTGCACGACGATTTCAATCGACGAGAGAGGGAGCCTGACAACCCCGATCGTCTACTTTGAGACTGGTGGACGGTCGAAGCGGCCCGTGATCCCGTACGACCGAGTCCGTCTCGATATCGAGATTGCTGGCGATACGGGGACTGATCCTGCGTTGGCGTGACGACGGGTGAACTGCCTCGGGGTCAAGTGGTTCGAGAGACTTCGTCTCTCGTCACCACGGAAATCTCCGGTTTCCGAACGATCCCGGGGCACTCGGCCTGCTCCGCCTGTAGGGACGGGACAGTGGGCGTGAAATATATTACAATCCCGGGGAACATTTTGAATCTTCCCGTACAATAAGACAGTACACCATGTCAAAACCGACGGACGAACGAGGACGGATTTACCTCCCGAAAGACGTCCGGGAGCGGTTCGGTAACCGGTATCTCATCGTCGAACTCCCGAGTCATGTCGCCCTCTTCCCCGTCGACGAGGACCCGATAGCGGGGCTCCGAGCTGCCGTTGGCGACGGTTTGTCGAGACGGAGGCGGCCGATCTGAAAACGGACGCGCGTGAGACGATCCCTCGAGAGGTTCGAGAGGAAGCAAAAGCCCGTTCGCAAGCCGGCGAGGAGTGCGTTCTTTCGACCGAGCAGGACTACGACACTGTCGGTCTCGACCGCACGGCCTTGAAATCCACATTTTCGGAGTGACTCTGTCATACGCGACTCTCGTTGACCGTAACCCGCCGGACGTCCTTGAGAACGTCCACGAGCTGGCAGACTGTGGACTGCTTGAACTCAAAGACGAGGGGCGAGCGAAACGTCCGGTGGTTCGGTACGACGAGATCAACGCCGATCTGCCGCCGAAGAGGGCGGGCAGCCACCGTCCGGCTCGGGCGCGAACGACGTACCGTCCCACCCCATTGTCGAACACCTATTTATACTGCCGACACACTAGCTCGATCCCTTCTTCGAAACCGATCTTTGGCTCCCAGCCGGCCGCCTCGTGTAGCTTCGAAGAATCGGCACAGGTATCGTGGACGTACACCGAATCCGGGATCGGGTTATCGATGTACTCCGGTTCGACACTCGTCCCCAATTCATCATTGAGCAACTCGACGACGGTATTGAACGAGTATCGCTTCCCGGTCCCGATATTGTAAACCCCATCCAGCTGCTCCTCGCCGGCACACACGATCCCCCGGACCACGTCGGAGACGTGCGTGAAATCCCGCGTCTGCTCGCCATCTCCGTACAAGACGGGCGACTCGCCGTTCGCGATATCGTCGGCGAACTGTGCGATCACGTTCGCGTACTCGCCTTTGTGTTCCTCGGCGCCGCCGTAGCCCTGATAGACCGAAAAGAACCGTAAGCCGACCATCGACATGCCGTAGTGGTTCGAAAAGTACTCCGCGTAGCGCTCCCGTGCCAACTTGGAGGCCTCGTACCCGGTGTTGACAGTCACCCCCATATCTTCGGGCGAGGGTTCGGTCCGATCACCGTAGATCGACGACGTCGAGGCGTACACGACAGTCTCACAGCCGTCTTCGCGCGCCTGTTCGACCGTATTGACGAACCCCTCGACGTTCACGCGTGCGCCACGTGTCGGGTTCTCTTCGTGCATCGCGTACGACGACAGCGCCGCCAGATGGAACACGACGTCCACGTCTGTGGGGAGGTCATCCGCCAACACGGATCGGTCATGAAACTCGATATCGGAATCGAGGTTCTCGCTCGTCCCCAAATACTCGTCGTCGACGACGACAACGTCGTTGTCCTGCGCCAGTTGGTTCGCCAGATTCGAACCGATGAATCCCGCCCCGCCAGTCACCAACACGCGTCTGTCCTGCATACGCGGTGGATCGTCGATTCGATCAAAAAGCGTTTCGAGATGCCGATAGATCACTGTCCATGGCACTGTCTGGTTGAGCACCGCCTCGGCGGGCGTTCGGTCATCGAGCGCTCGGTTCGGGCGATCGTGGTTGCAGTGGTGTCGAAAGCGGCGTCACCAGCTCCCGACGGATGTCTTCTATCGCATCGTCAAGTGGAGAGCTCGTCTCTGTTCTTTCTTCGGTAGCCATATCTGAATCGGTGCTCCGAACGAGATAGATGGTTTAGGCCCAACGAATCATCGGTCAACTGATCAATTCCGTGCTGGATCGGGCCTTCGCGTCACTCCTCGAGATTACGTCCGTTACGAACTGATGTCGGTGTCGAATTCGGTTGAATGCTCAACAAATTCGGATGGGTGGTGGCCCGTGGATTCAGTAGTTTCGAGGCGGAGCCCCCCGTGAGGGAATCGGATTTGTCTTCATGGATGACGATCCGATCATCGGAATCGATCTCGACGACTGCCGGATTCCAGAAACCGGAAAGACTCGCGAGTGGGCGACAGATATCATCGATTGGCTTGACTCGCTCACCGAAATCAGCCCCTCAGAGACGGGGTATCACGTCCTCGTCGAGGGGTCACTGCCGGACGGTCGCAACCGAAAGGACGATACCGAATGCTACGAGACAGCGCGGTTGTCACCGCTACTGGTGATCACCTCAAGTGACGTAAACGGTCACGATAGTGTTGAAGCAACCCGACTCAGGCGTAAACGGTCACGATAGTTTTGAAGAGGCATCCGACGCGCGTGATTCGGCACGGCTTGAACGACTCAAGGAGTTCGAAGCGAAACTTCGAGATGCGTTGAATAAAACCGAACAACTCCGTGCCGAGCTGAAGCTGAACATGGTCGGCGACGTGAGCCTGAAGCCGAACTCGAACGGATGCGTGCGAAAGCCGAGCAAACTAGCGGCTGGCTGGCGTAGTGACTTTCTGGTCAATCAGACCGTGTGACTACCTCGACTGAGCCTCTTTCAGCAGTCGGCGACAACTCGGACGTGAGTACTCAACATCGTACGCTTCCCGTAGATGTTGCTGGACGAGCGTCGGCGACCAGGTCCGGGCGGCGTATCCGACCGCTTCCGGCGATCCGTTGACTGTCTGCTCGAACGCCTGCTGCTGTGAGCTTGAGAGTTTACTATCGCGGCCGGATCTGGGTGCGTCTGTGACTGCTTCCTCGAGTGGGTCGTCCGTATCGAGTCGTTTGAGCCAGCTATAGATCGTCCGTCGCTCGACGCCGTACCATTCGGCCAGTTCCGTCTGTGTGATGCCGTTCTTGTAGGCGATCGCGGTCATGAGTCGTTGTGTCGGTCGTTTTTCGTCGACGTTCTCGAGCGCCTCTTGAAGTTCGTCGAGGGAGATTGCTTCGAGGTGATCCATTGTTAGATCGCTCCATTGATGAGTAAATAATTCTAACGATTATCGAACTGTCTGTATATCACGATCGAGAGTGAA
>CAZWZX010000240.1:0-3649 GCA_964638655.1 uncultured Natronomonas sp. | reverse complement strand
GACGAGGTCAAAGACATCGTCAACCTCGCCGGCGTCGCCGTCGTCGACGCCCAATCCGACGATTGATCCGATAGGACTTCCGGATCAGACGCCGCCAGCCGGCTGTTTTCGATGCGTTTCGAGCGGCTCACCGAAACAGTACATCGCCTCGTGGGCCGTGATTTCGACCTCGAGAACGTCGCCGATCTCGATACCGCGTGCCGTCGCATCGGTGAGGATGACCTGTCGGTAAGCCTCGTCGCGAGCCTTCACCGAGTCGCCCGTCCCGTCTTCGACGACGAGCACCTCGTGAGTCTCGCCGACCATCTCGGCGTGGGTCTCGGTGCAGATCTCGCGTTTGAGTTCGGACATCGCCTTCGACCGCTCTTTTTTGATCGTCCCGCCGAGTCCCTTCATTTCGGCCGCGTCGGTCCCGGGACGCTTCGAAAAGCGGGTAACGTTGATCTTGTCCGGGCGGATCGATTCGAGCAGCGCCATCGATCGCTCGTGGTCGGCGTCGGTCTCGGTCGGGAAGCCGACGATGAAATCCGTCGAGAGCGTCCAGTGATCCAGCCGCTCGTCGAAGGTTTCGACGATCGCCTCGAACTTTCCGACGCGGTGTTGGCGGCGCATCGCCCCGAGCACGTCGTCCGAGCCCGACTGGACCGGAAGGTGGATGAAATTGTACAGCTCGTCGTTTCTCGCGAACACGTCGGCCAGCTCCTCGTGGATTCCGTGGATTCCGCCTGGGTTTGCCATCCCGAGGCGGACCCGAAACTCGCCGTCGATCGCACAGATCCGATCGAGCAACTCGGGCAGCTTCCGGTCGCCTTCGTCCCACCCGTAGACGCCGGTGTCCTGGCCGGTGATCCGAAGCTCCTTGGCGCCGGCATGCACCAGCGCGCGGGCCTTCTCGACGTTCTCCTCGACGGGCGGGGAATCGACCCGTCCGGTCGCGAACTTCGTGATGCAGTACGAGCAGTTGCTCAGACAGCCGCGGGCGATGGGAAGGATGCCGACGACGCCGTCCAACACCGGCTCGGCGTCGGGCGTCGTCGTCGGACACTCGCCGTTCGTGACCGCCGCCGGGACGTCCTCCCAGTGGAGCACCTGCGCGTCGAGATCGGCGAACTGCTCGCCCTGAGCCAGCGCCATACAGCCCGTGACGACGAGGTCGGCGGTCTCGGCTGCCAGTTCCTCGGCGCGACGCAGCATGTTCCGTTCGGTCTTTTCGACGACCGTACAGGTGTTGAGGATGGCCACGTCGGCCGCTTTTGACCCCTCGACGCGGTAGTGGCCCGCATCGCGGAGCGCCCGCTCGATCTCGCGGCTCTCGCCCCGGTTGGACGTACAGCCGTACGTCTCGATGTGGTAGGTGGCCATCGATTACCGCCGCTACGGCGTCGGCGATCAAAAGGGCGGCGTTTCCGCGAACGGTCGTAGCGACGATCGCTTCGACGGGGGAGCGGACGGCAAGGGTTACGGTATCATGCCGCGAACAGGGGACGATGTCCGAATACACACCCGAGCACGACGCGTTCCCGCTCGCCGAGTCGAGCGACGAAAAGCCCCTCGAGGGGATCACCGTCATCGACGCCGGCAACCTCGTCGCGAGCCCGGTGGCGACCGGGCTGCTCGCCGACTTCGGCGCCGACGTGATCAAGATCGAGCACCCAGAGTACGGCGACGGCCTCAGACAGCTCGCCCCACACAAAGAAGGCACGCCACTCTGGTGGAAGGTCACCGACCGAAACAAACGCTGTGTGACGCTGAACCTCTCCGCGCCGGAAGGGGCAGCCGTATTCAAAGATCTCGTCGCGGAGGCCGACGTCGTGGCCGAGAACTACCGGCCGGGACGGATGGAGAAGTGGGGGCTCGGCTACGAGGACCTGAAGGAAGTCAACGAGGGGATCGTCATGCTGCACATCTCCGGGTTCGGACGGAGCGGTCCCTACAGCGACCGCCCCGGTTTCGGCCGGATCGCCGGCGCGATGAGCGGCATGACGAACCTCATCGGCGAATCGGACGGCCCGCCGATGACGCCCGGCTATCCGCTCGCCGACGGCGTTTCGGGCGTCTTCGGCGCCCTCGGGGTCATGATCGCGCTGTACTATCGCGATCTCAACGGGGGCACCGGTCAGGAGATCGATCTGGCGCTGTTCGAGTCGCTGTTCCGGCTTTTGGAGTCGAACGCCATCGAGTACGACCAGCTGGGAACGGTGCCGAGACGCAACGGCAACACTCACGAGTACGTCGCCCCGAGTTCGACCTACGAGACGGCCGACGGCGAGTATCTCACGATGACGGCCTCGACGCCGAGCATCTGGGAGCGGCTCTGTCGCGCCATGGATCGCGAGGAGATGCTCGAGGACCCCCGATTCGAGGACAACGCCGCCCGCGTCGAACACTCCGACGCGGTCAACGGGGCCGTCCGCGAGTGGGTCAACGAGCGTACCCGCGAGGAAGTCGAGACGGCCTTCGACGAACACGACGTCGCCTACGGGTTCGCCTACGACATGGAGGACATCTTCAACGACCCCCACTACAGGGAGCGCGGCTCCCTGGTCAGGGTCGAAGACGACGAACTCGGCGAGGCGGCCGTCCAAGACGTCGTCCCGCGGTTCAGCGAGTCCCCCGGCAGCGTCGATCATCTCGGTCCGAAAGCGGGCGAGCACAACGACGAGATCTACGGCGACGATCTCGGCTATCCCGAAGAGCGCCTCGAGGAACTCCGCGAGGGGGGCGTGATCTGATGGCGGTTCCGAGCCCACAGAACCGCAAGCGGGACTACCCCCGACGCACGCTGCTGTACACGCCCGCCGACGCCCGCGAACGGATGGAGAAGGTGCCGACGTACGACGCCGACGGCGTCGTCTTCGATCTCGACGACTCCGTCCCCGACGATCGGCTCCCGGAAGCGAGACGGAACGTCCGGGAGGTGACAGAGACAGTCGATTTCGGCGGAATGGAGGTCGTTCTCAAACTGGACGCCTACGAGACCGCCCACTGGACGGCCGATCTCGAGGTCGCCCTCGAAAGCGAGGTAGATGCGGTCGCGATGCCGAAGATCGAACGGTCGAAGGAGATCGAGACGGTCGTCGATCTGATAGAGCGACACGCCGGGCCGACGCCGGAGCTGCTCCTCTACATCGAGACGCCCGAAGCCGTGATCCGGCTGGGCGAGATCGCCGAGACGGCCCGCCGGCTCGATCCGGTGACGGGGATGGTCTGTAGCTGGGGCGACGACATCACGCGAAACATGGGAACCATGCCGCCGCGGTTCGGCGACACGAGCGTCGGCCAGCATCTCGGCGACTGGCTGAGCAACTACGTCGCCCTCGCCGCGACCGGCGCCGGCCTCGACCCGATCTCGTATCCCCACGTCGACATCCACGACGAAAGCGGGCTCCGAACCCGGGCCGAGTACGCCCGCGACAGCGGGTATATCGGTCAGCTGGCGCTGCACCCGGCGCAACTGGAGCCGATAAACGACGTGTTCACGCCCGAGACCGACGACGTCGTTCGGGCGTTCGACCTCGCCGAGGAGTTCGAGGCGATGGCGTCGGATTCGGCGCTCATCGACGGTGTCTTC
The DNA here is from genome assembly GCA_964638655.1 of uncultured Natronomonas sp. Classification (GTDB taxonomy): domain Archaea; phylum Halobacteriota; class Halobacteria; order Halobacteriales; family Haloarculaceae; genus Natronomonas. Next base: position 78 of record CAZWZX010000240.1, on the reverse strand, counting down.
GTCGATCAGGCGATGGCGGCCCACTACCGGCAGTTCATCGCCCGATACGAGGAGATCACGGGCGAGGACGCGGCCTCG
>CAZWZX010000239.1:0-3670 GCA_964638655.1 uncultured Natronomonas sp. | reverse complement strand
GGTAGGTGAGCGTATCGGATCGCCGAAGGTCCCATATCGACGCCCCGACGAGCAGCACCGAGGTCCATCGGCACGCCGATCGTTCGCAGTCGCATACTATAGGTTCCGATCGTACGTACAAAACACTCCCGGCACTCACCGTCGCCTTTAAGTTTGAAAGTACCAAAGGTTAGTTTATGTCATCGATCGAACTTACACCCAGCCAAAAAACGATCCTCCAGGAGCTTATCAATCTCTTCCGTGAGTCCGAAAGCGCGGTCAAGGGTGAGGAGATCGCCCGCGAGGTCGATCGCAACCCCGGTACGATCCGCAACCAGATGCAGAGTCTCAAAGCGCTACAGCTCGTCGAGGGCGTTCCCGGACCCAAAGGCGGATACAAGCCCACGGCGACGGCGTACGACGCGTTGAAGATTCAGGAGATGGACCAAGCCGCCGACGTCCCTTTCCGACACGAGGGCGAGCGCATCGAGGGCGCCAACGTTCAGGAGATCGATCTGACGAGCGTTCACCACCCGGAGCTCTGTCGAGCGGAGATCAAACTGCAGGGATCGATCACACAGTTCAAGGAGGGCGATAAGATAACCGTCGGACCGACGCCGCTCTCGAAGCTGCTCATCGAAGGTGAACTGGAAGGCAAAGACGACACGAACAACAGCCTTATTCTCACGATCGACGGAATGACCGCGCCGGCGGGCGACGAAGAACCGCTTCACTGATCCGGACGATCAGTACCGCGATTCCAATAGGTTTGTATCCGAGGGGACACTCCGTAGAGATATGACGGACGATGTTGTCGTGCTCGGTTCGGGATACGCCGGCACCGGCGCGATAAAACGGCTTGAATCGGAACTCGACCGTGAGGCGGACCTTACCTGGATCTCCGACGTCGATCACCACCTGGTCTTACACGAGTCACACCGCTGTATCAGAAACCCGGATGTCAAAGAGCGGATCACGTTCGACATCTCGGAAATCAAATCTCCCTCGACCCGGTTCGTTCAGGGCCGCGTCGAGTCGGTCGATACGGACGGACGAGTGATCACGCTCGAGGACGACTCGACAGTCGAGTACGATTATCTGCTCGTCGGATTCGGCTCTCGGACTGCCTTCTTCGGTATCGACGGGCTCGAAGAGCATTCGCTCACCCTGAAAACCCTCGAAGACGTCCTGGAGATCCACGACGCGGTCACGGAAGCGGCCCGGGAGGCCTCACGGAACGATCCCGCCCAGATCGTCGTCGGTGGGGCCGGTCTCTCCGGTATCCAGTCGGCCGGCGAGATCGCCGAGTTCAGAGACAAACATCGCGCACCCCTCGACATCCATCTGGTCGAGGGACTCGAGAACGTCTTTCCGAACAACGACCCGGTCGTTCAGGCGAAGCTCCGGAAACTGCTCGAGGCGAAAGACATAGACATTCACACGGGCGAGTTCATCGGCGAAGTCGACGGGGAAACGGTGTACGTCGGCGAGGAGAAACGGCTGGATTACGACGTCCTCCTGTGGACCGGGGGTATCACCGGACAGGACGCCGCGGAAACAGCCGACGTCGAGAAGGACGAACGGAGCAACCGGATCAACGCCGCATCCGACTTCCGGACGTCCGACGAGCGCGTCTTCGCGATCGGCGATGCGGCCATCATCGATCAGCCCGGCCAAGATCAGCCCGCGCCGCCGACGGCCCAGGCCGCCTGGCAGGCCGCGGAGGTCGCCGGCGAAAACATCGCCCGCAGCGTCCGGGGCCAACCGCTGAAAGAGTGGGAGTACGACGACAAGGGGACGCTCATTTCCGTCGGCAGTAAGGCCGTCGCGCACAACGTCAAGGGACTCCCGATCGACACGTTCGGCGGTCCGGCCGCCAAGGCACTGAAAAAGACCGTCGCCGCCCGGTGGATCAACAAGGTCACCGGCTTCGGGGACGCCGCGAAGGCGTTCCCCGATATGTGAGATCGGTTCCGACGCGACACGACTAACGGTCCGACAGAGACAGGCCGGCGTGCCACCGATCGACACCGCGTTCCGATTTTACACGGTCCATCCGTGTCAGAAGCGCCGCCGCGAGCGAGGCGGTTTCGGCCGCCTTCTGTTCGCCCTCGGTCCGGAACTCGCCGGTGACTCGGTTGGCGTAGACCGTACAGACGGCTCCGCCCCGGAGCCCGTAGAGACTCGCAAGCGTCAGGATCGCGCTCGCTTCCATCTCGAAGTTGATGACTCCGGCCGCGCGCAACTCCTCGAGCATCTCCTCGGCGTTCGGCGCTCGATATCCGTCGAAGCCCGGCCGTGACTGACCCGCGTAAAAGGAATCCGTCGAACAGGTGACGCCGAGATGATACCGGTGCCCGAGCCGTTCGGCGGCGGTCACCAGCGCGGTGACCACCTCACCGTGTGCCGCCGCCGGATACTCCCCGCGGACGTACTCGTCGCTCGTTCCTTCCTGCCGGACCGCACCGGTCGTGATGATGAGATCGCCGACGTCTACGTCCTCCCGAATGGCCCCACACGAACCGACCCGGAGGAACGTCTCCACCCCGACTCTCGCCAGTTCCTCGACCGCGATAGCGGCGGAGGGGGAGCCGATTCCGGTCGACGTGACGGCGAGCGGTTCCCCGTCGTACTCGCCCGCGAGCGTTCGGTACTCCCGGTGGCTCGCGAGTTCTTCGGAGTGGTCCCATCGGTCCGCGATGACGTCGACGCGCTCCGGCTCGCCCGGACGCAAGACGGGGCCGTCGATGTCGCCGGCGCTCAGCTCGATGTGATACTGTTCGTCGTCGTTCGGATCCTCGCTGTCGGCCGTCATTCGAGGTGCCCACTCGAGATCGTGTTCGGTAGCAGTTCGCCGAGCGTGTACACGTCCGCCCGGTCGGCGCCGTCACAGAGGACCCGGAGCTCGGCGTCACAGAACTCCGACAGCGACTGCCGGCACATCCCACAGGGGGTGACACCGTCGCGGCGATCGGAGCTAACCGCGATCCGCTCGAAGGAGCGGTGTCCCGCTTCGACGGCTTTCGAGATCGCCAGCTCTTCTGCGTGAACGCTGTTCGAGTAGTTCGCGTTCTCGACGTTACAGCCGGTGAAAACCGTCCCGTCTGCCGTTTCGAGCGCCGCGCCGACGCAGTATCCCGAGTAGGGCGCATAGGACCGTTCGACCGCACTTCGAGCGCGTTCGAGGAGTTTATCGTCACTCATACCGGTGTATCGGAACCGATCGAAAAATAGCTGCCCCCGATCTCGTCACGCCTCGCGGACGGTTCCTTCGACCGCTTCGACGACCGACGAGACCAGCGCTTCGACGTCGTCGCTTTCGGCGTAGATTCGGATATACGGCTCCGTTCCGCTGGGTCGAACGAGCGTCCAGGAACTGTCAGGGAACGACAGCCGGACACCGTATTCGGTCGACGTCTCGACATCGGAGAACAGTTCCGGGAGGCGGCTCTCCAGACGTTTCATCGCCACAGCTTTTGTATCGTCCGGGCACTCGACGCTCACTTTCCGGTAGGGTCGTTCCGTGATCGGCTCCCGGAGATCCGGAAACCCGTGAGTGGCGACGAGCGCAGTTATCACCCCGGCGCTCACCGTCGCGTCGATCCACGGTCCGAACCCAGTGTGGAGATGTTTCCACGGTTCCGCGGCGAAGGCGACCGATGTGCCATCACCGTCCCGACCGTTCACAGCC
>CAZWZX010000238.1:0-3696 GCA_964638655.1 uncultured Natronomonas sp. | reverse complement strand
CAACGGGATCGGGATCTCGATCGCCATCGGGTTCATTACGTGGATCGGACTGACACTGCTGCCCGGCTGGGAGGCCGCCGCGTTGAGCCATCTGGTCGGGATCATGCTCATCGCGGGGGTGTTGACGTCGTTCGTGTTGATTTTCGGGCTGCTCGCGCTCATTTTCGCCGGCTACAAACTCGGATACGATCCCGACAACCTCGTCGGGCCGATCGTCACCACCCTCGGTGACGTCTTCGGGATGCTGTTCTTGCTCATCGCCGTCTACGTCGTCGGGGTGATGATCTGATGGTCGTCCCCTCGGGCTCGCTGGGGAGCTGGGAGACGAAGACGATCGTCAGCAACATGTTCCCACTTTTGGTGATCCTCTCTATTATTGTGTTCTTCGCCGGACTCGTTCTCGAGGGGGCCGAGGAGAACTTAGAGGAGTTCGCCCTCCTTGCGGTGATGGTGCCGACGATGGTCGATATGGGCGGGAATCTCGGCGCGATCCTCTCGTCGCGACTCTCAACACGGCTCCATCTGGGGACCACGGAGTTCGACTACAGAGACCGGGTTCTGTGGGCCAACGTCGCCGCGATCTTCGCGCTGGCCGGAACGATCTTCACGGCGCTCGCGATCGGCGCCTGGCTCATCGGCGGCATCATCGGCGCGGAGTTGGGTCTCGTCGATCTGCTCGTCATCTCGCTGACCAGCGGAATGCTGTTGGCCGTCATCGCGGTCGTGTTCAGCATCGCCGCGACCTACGGCTCCTACCGGCTGGGGATCGATCCGGACGACACGACGATCCCGATCGTCACGAACGTCGTCGACGTCTTCGGGATGATCATCTTCATCACCGTCTCGGGGATCGTGCTCGGCTTCCCGACACCGATCCCGTTCTGATCGTCCGGTTTCGACGTGGTATCTCGGGGAAAACGTTCGTGGGGAGGTGTGAGACGCCCGTCAGCGCCCGGCGAGTTCGCCGAACTGCTCGGCTGCCGTTCGGGTCCCCTTGGCGATGACGACGTCGCCCTCGCGGAGTTCGACGTCGGAGTCGGCGACCAGAATCCAGCCCTCGTCCGGTCGACGGATGGCGATGACCGACATCGTCACGTCGGCCGCAGGGAGGCCGGCAGTAACCGCCGTCCCGTCGAGGTCGCTCCCGGCCGCGATCTCGACACGCGTGAGTATCTCGTCGCTTTCCTCGACGGCCAGTCTCACGACGGGGTGGACCTCGATGTCGCGGAGCACCCCCTCGCTGATGTCGACCGCGGCGTCGCTTATCGACTCGGTGCTCGTCCCCAGGTGAATCAATCCCCGAAGTGTAACCGGATCCTCGACGTCCGCGGCGGCGCGGAGGACCCACGCCTCGAACCGTGACTGGAGCGCGTCGACCTCGACCTCGAGGTTCCGGACCTCGTCGGCGAGTTCCTCGCTGTCGAAGAGGACGCTGCTGTAGGCGAGATCGACCGCGAGTTCCGAGAGGTTCTTCATATGGAGGATGGTGTCGACGGCCCGGCTGAGGTCGTCGATCTCCGGGGCGGCACTCTCCGGCGGTTCGTACTCCGTTCCGGTCAGTTCCCGGTAGACCGCCGGGATCTCCGATTCCGGGCCGCGGAGCAATGCGACGTCGTCGGCCTCGATCTTCGTCTTCGGGCCGGGGTTCAACAGCCACTCCGAGCCGCGACGGAGCGCGATCACCCGGATCCCCGTCTCGGATTCGAGATCGATCTTCTTCAGCGTCCGTCCCGCGTACGGGGAGTCGGACGCGACGACGCCGCGAACGAGCGTCTCGACGGCGTCGGGAAGCGCCGTCCGCATCGCCTCCGGGAGCCCGATCTCCTCGAGGACGATCTTCGAGATGTCGCCGGCGGCGTCGCTGATCTGGTCGGCCGCCGCGACGATCCCCAACACCGGCGCGAGCCGTTCTGCGTCGTCCGGGCTTCGGGCTGCCATGAGCAGGCTCATTCGAGCCCGCATCTCGAGGACGTCCATCTGCTCTTCGAGACGGAGAACCTCCTCCGCGAGCGCCTCGCTTCGGTGTAGCACCGCCGAATACGAGAGGTCGATGAGCAACTCCGCCATGTCTTTCATCTCCACCAGCACGTCTTTGACACTGACGGGCTCGTATTTGACCGGCGACGAGGCCTCCTCCTCGAGCGGATCCATACCGACCAAAACCGGGGACGGGAAAAAAGTGTTTCCCGGCGCCGTCGCCGAACACGTTTATTTATTCCGTCCGTGTGAGTGGAGATATGCTCGGACACGACTCGGCGCGAGACGTATACCGGGACGCGCTACCGGTGATCGTCGTGAGCCTGGTTGCCGGTCTGTTCGCCGGCACAGTGCTCGGAAGCGAAACGATGCGGGAGGGGATCGAACAGGTCCCCGGGATACTGGTCTTGCTCCCGGCCTTTCTCGCGACTCGCGGCGGCGTCTACGGAAGCCTCGGTGCCCGACTCGGTTCGGCGCTACATCAGGGGCTCATCGAGCCACGGTTCGATATGGGTGATCGGCGACTTCGCAACGCAGTCACGGCGTCGTTTATAAACGGAATGGTCGTGTCGGTGTTTATCGCGATCATCGCTTTCCTCGTGTTACTTCTCGGCGGCAGGGACGGAAGTCTGCTCCAGCTCGTCGGGATCATGGCGGTCGCCGGCTTCCTGTCGGCGATCCTGATGCTCTCGGTGCTCGTTTCCGTCCTCTTTGTCGGCTATCGACGCGGCCTTGATCCGGACAATCTCGTCGGCCCCATCGTCACGACGCTGGGTGACGTCTTCGGAGTCGTCTTTCTGCTCGTTGCGATCTACCTCGTGGGGTTGATACTGTGAGCATCGACGCCGGCGAGGACCTCGGTGGGATGGCCGATACTCTGGCCGACAGCTACGAAGAACTCGCCGGTCAGCCGTTCGACGACTGGTCGGTTCGGACCATGGTGGCGACGATGGTGCCGCTTTTGGCCGGCCTCTCCGTCCTCCAGATGATCTCCGGAAGCGTGCTCGAAGCCTACGAGGACGTCCTTTTGAATAATCCCTCGCTGCTCGTCATCGTCCCCGTCCAGATCGGAACCGCGGGAAACCTCGGCTCGATCATGTGTTCGCGGCTCTCCACACAGCTGCATCTCGGGACGTTCGAACTCCGGGCCGACAACCCGGACGTTAGGGCTAACAGCGGCGCGATACTCGGACTCGGAGCTACCGTCTTCACGCTGGTCGGCGTCGCGGCGTGGGCGATCGGCCGTGCGCTCGGTGGCACCCTCCCGCTTCTCGACGTGTTGACGATCTCGCTCGTCAGCGGGATGGCGCTCTCCGTCTTCGTCGTAGTGTTCAGTCTGGCGTCGGTGTATACGTCCTTTCGGCTCGGATACAACCCCGACGACACGACGATCCCGGTCGTGACGAACGTCTGTGACATCGCCGGCGTTCTCGTTCTCTTTACCGTCGTCACGGTCGTCGTCTGAACCGACTTCCGTCGCCCGGCCAGCGTGGGACGCTGCGCTCGGCGCGGCGTTTGAAACGGAAAACGCTTCGAGCCTCCCGACGAGTACCGCCGGACGGCGTTATCGGCCGAGTTTCGATCGGGAGATACCGACGCCGGCCGGCGTGATAATGATCTGGTCGTCCTCCTTTTGAACGATGTCGCCGCCGATCTCGTTCGTGACCTGTTTCAGCTCGTCGATGATGTGTTCCATCGTTCGGTCGCTCGTCGTGTGTC
>CAZWZX010000237.1:0-3702 GCA_964638655.1 uncultured Natronomonas sp. | reverse complement strand
CGATGTCCTCGATCCCCAGCCGCTCGACGGTGTCCGTCGGCGGATGCCCGTTGTCGTTCCAGCCGCGGAACGCGTAGTACTCCTCGAGCATCGCCGCCAGCTCCTCGGGCGGACAGTACATCCCCTCTGCGGGACCCTCGGGGATCGGCTCGTTCATGACGCGGTACGGCAGCGTGTCCGCCTCGCGGTCGGCGACGCCGCGGGAGACGTTGATGAGCCGCTCGAGGTTGTAGATGCGTTCGCCGATCCGTTCGACCGCCTCGACGGAGAGATCCCAGCCGGTCGCCAGGTTGATCGCCTCGGTGTAGTTCTCGTTGACCTCGGTTCCCCAACCGCCCTCGCTGACGAACCGACACTGGGTGAGCGAATCGCCCAGGGCGGTGAAATGCTGGATCCGGGCGGCGAACTCCGGGGTTCCCTCGGTCGTCTCGTCGTGGTGGCCGTCGTACTGCATCGTCGGCCGGGTGTCGTGGTGCGAGCCGCCGCGGGTCCCCGTCGCGTACCCGATGCTCATCCCTTTCAGCCCGCGCGCGGAGTGGGCCGCGAACTCCAGTCCCTTGGCGCCGTAGAGGTATTTTTCGGCTCCGTCCTCGAGGGACTCGGCCAGACGGAACGACCCCTCGGCCAGTTCGTCGCCGAACCCCTCGCGGTGGGCAGTGTGCCGTGTCAACTCGACGAGGCCGTCGGCGTCGCCGAACTCCAAGAAGGGCGACGCGTCGTCGCCCAACAGATCCTTTTCGTAACACTCGCGGGCGAAGGCGACCGTCACACCGAACGAGATGGTGTCCATCCCCAGCCGGTCACAGAGATCGTTGGTCTTGATGACGCGCTCAATGTCGTAGACCTCCTGCAGCGTCGCGGTGCCGAAAAGCGACTCGAACTCCGGGATCTTCGCCGCCGTGATCCCCTCAGCTTCGACCGAAACGTGCTTGCCGCATTTGACCGCACAGTTCGCACAGGTCGTGTCTTCGGTGACGTATTCGTCTTTCAGCGTCTCGCCGCTCACCTTCTCGGCCGCGTCGGGGTCGGCCCGCTCGGTCTGCATGTTCCGCTGGCCGAGTTTGCCCATCTCGTTGATCGGATTGACCAGCCCGGCGGTGCCGTACTCCTGGAGGGTTTCGGTGTCGGCCATCAGCCGCCCCATCTGCTGGACCGATCGTCCGCGGAGGTCGCCTTCGGGTTCGGGTTCGAACTCCCCCTCGGAGACGGCGATCGCTTTGACGTTCTTCGCGCCGAAAACCGCGCCGTTGCCGCCGCGGCCGGCGACCCCCTCGCGGATCTCCGAGTCGTGCAGCGAGCAGGCGAAGCGGACCTCGTTTTCGCCCGCGGGGCCGATCGCGAGAACGTGCGTGTCGTATCCCTCACCCTCGCGGTCGCGGATCGCCTCGCAGGTCTCATAGGTGCCCTGTCCGGCCAGATCGTCGGCGGGTTCGATCTCGGCACCCTCCTCGTGGATGCGGACGTACGACAGTTCGTCGGCGGCGCCGTGGAGGACGATCACTTCGAACCCGGTCGTTTTCTGCGCCTGCGGCAGCGTTCCACCGAACGTCGAATCGAAAAAGCCGTTGGTCATCGGACTGATAAAGCCCAACACGCCGCGAGAAGTCGACTGAAACGGCGTGGCGTTCATCGGTCCGACGGCCATCGCGAGGACGTTCTCGGGGCCGAGCGGGTCGGCGTCGGCCGGGACGTGTTCGGCGACCTGCTTGGCCGCGAAGCCGTTTCCGCCCAGAAAACGGCGGGCGTCTTCGGGGTCGATCGTCTCGGTCTCCGTCTCGCCGGTGTCGAGATGAACGTGGAGAATCTCGCCACCGTAGACGTCTGGGAGCGCGGCGCTCATACTGGGTTAAACATGAGCGCTGGAACATAAGATTGTACGGGTACTCGCTCGTTCCGCGGGGTCATTCGTCCGTTCCCGCGAGCTGCTCGTACAGCGTCATCACACCGGAGAAATCGAGGTCACCGCGGCCCTGTTCTTCGAGTGATTTGTACAGTTCGTGGTTGGTCGACGTGATGAACTGCGGCGCGCCGTACTCCTCGCCGTCCCTGGTGGCGATACGGAGGTCTTTGTACATATACGACGCGAAAAAGCCCGGATCGAACTCCCCGTCGATCATGTTCTCGGCCCGCGTATCGAGGGCCCAGGTCTGTGCGGCACCGCCCCGGATCGCCTCGATCAAGTTCTCCTGTTCGATCCCCGCCTTCTCAGCGAACACCAGCGCCTCGGCGAGGCTCGTCACCTCCGCGGCGACGATCATGTTGTTACAGATCTTCGCGACCTGTCCGGCGCCCGTCTCGCCGACGTGAACGACGCTGCCGCCCATCACGTCGAACAGGTCCCAGTGGGCTTCGACCGTCCCTTCGGATCCGCCGACCATGATACTCATCCACGCGTCCCGGGCGCCCTCCTCGGAGCCGCTGACCGGCGCGTCGACCGTCTCGACGCCCTCGGCTTCGAGTGCATCGGCGACCTCACGGATCGCGTTGGGACCGACGGTACTCATATCGATGTACACCTGTCCCGGCTCGGTGCCTTCGATGATGCCGTCGTCGCCGAGCGCGACCTCGCGGACGTGTTTTTCCTCCGGCAGGAACGTGATCACGACGTCTGAATCCGCCGCGACGGCTTTCGGCGTCGGCCTCGATTTCGCTCCGTGCGATTCGAGCTCCGCGACCGGTTCGTCGCGAACGTCGTTGACTATCAGATCGTACCCGGCGTCGACGAGGTTTTTCGACGCCGGTTTGCCCATGATACCGAGCCCGATGAATCCGATCGTTCTGTCAGTCCCGGACATGACCGCAGTATATCAGCGTAGATGGTTAAAGATATCCCGGCAGTACCGTCCATCGTGTTCACTTACGCAAGCTCCACCAGACTGCGAAGTCTTGCAGCCACGTTTCTGCTGTCGTCGGCTGCACGTGGCTGAAACTATAGTAATCGGTAGAAGTCGATGCAGTTCTCCTCGCCGTTTCCGGGCCAGCGGCTCGTCGCTGGCCGATCGAACGCGAGGAGTGAGTAAATAGTTCTACTGACTACTATAGTACTAAACGAAGAGGTTCGTCGACGCCATGGACAAGCTGAAAACCACTCCCGCCTCGCTTTTCAACATTAAGTAAACGCGACGGAATTAAGATGGGATCTTTTTTTAAGCATCGGGCGAGAAGACGGTCCTATATGTTCAAGGCTATCGTGAGCGCGGACACGCTCGGGGCGGCGCTCGACTCCGTCAGCGTGCTTGTCGACGAGTGTAAGATCCGCCTCGAGGACGAAGGCCTCGCGATCCGGGCGGTCGACCCCGCCAACGTCGGGATGGTCGATCTCGAGCTGTCGGCGAACGCCTTCGAGTCCTACGAGACCGACGGCGGCGTCATCGGCGTCAACCTCGATCGGCTCGAGGACATCGTCGGGATGGCGGACTCCGGACAGCTCGTCCATCTCGAACTCGACGAGGAGACCCGCAAACTGCATATCTCTCTCGACGGGCTGGAGTACACCCTCGCGCTCATCGACCCCGACTCGATCAGACAGGAGCCGGATCTACCCGACCTCGATCTCTCCGCCGAGATCGTCATCGAGGGTAAAGACATCGCCCGGGCCGTCACCGCCGCCGACATGGTCTCCGATCACATCGCGTTGGGCGTCGACGCCGACGCCGAGCAGTTCTACGTCGACGCCGAGGGCGACACCGACGACGTCCATCT
>CAZWZX010000236.1:0-3762 GCA_964638655.1 uncultured Natronomonas sp. | reverse complement strand
CCTCTATGCGAGCCTCACGATCGCCTCCCTGGAGGTCGGGACCGTCGGCGGCGGGACGAAACTCCCGACGCAGTCCGAAGCGCTCGACGTCGTCGGCGTGGCCGGCGGCGGGGATCCGGCCGGGTCGAACGCCGACGCCCTCGCGGAAGTCATAGCGACGGCGGCGCTCGCCGGCGAACTCTCGCTTTTGGGTGCGCTCGCCTCGAACCATCTCGCGAGCGCCCACGAAGAGCTCGGGAGATAACGAAGGAGTCGCGCGGCGACGGCCCGGGGGAAGCGTCTGGTTTCTCCCGGGCGGTCACTCCGTCGATCCGATCGCCTGCTGGCTCACGAGCAACAGCAGGCCGGCGACGAGCAGAAACGCGAACACGACGAGATAGATCAGATCGGCGAACGGATCGACCGCAGCGAGCAAACCGAGCGCCGCGCCGAAGACGAGCCACCCCGCGCCGGCACGGTGTTCGCCGGCGTAAAAGTGAACCACCGCGGCCGCGATCATGATCATCGCGGCGCCGCCGACGAAGCCGCCCTCCGGAAGTCCGACGAACAGATCCAAAAACAAAAGCGGGATCAGGCCGCCGAGGACGAGCAACCGACTGTACTCGGAGGGTTCACGCTTCATACTGAGGACCTCCACACCAACAGGAGCAGCGTCACCGCGCCGGCGACCAACGCCCCAGCACCGGCGGCGAGCAGCGTGTCGTTCGAGCGTATCGCGCCGAACGCGAGCAGTACCCAGCCGAGCGCACCGAGGGCGTGGACCGACGCCAACAGCCCCCGTCCCTGTCGGAAATACACGCTGCTCCCGGCGAACAGCCCGAGCGAAAACACGAGCGCGGAAAGGCTCCGTAACTCGAGGACCGTCCCGAACACGGTCACCGGTTCGACGAAGACGTCGGCGACGAAGAGCGCGACCCCGACGCCGAGACTGCCGACGATGACGAGCGGTGCCGGATCGAACTCGACGTCCTCCTCGATCAGCTCGCCGTCCTCGTCGAAGTCCTCCGGATAGAACCGGTACTCGTCCTCGTCACTCATCGCGTCTCGTCCCCGTCATAACCTATCATCGTCCCTGGCGAGCCTCCGGTTCATAGCTTTCTGTATCCGTCGTTTGTCCGCGTTATTTCGCCGCTTCGGGCGAGCTTCTCGAGGGCGCGTTCGACGTAGGCCTCACCGACCCCGGCATCGGCGGCGTACTGGACGAGATCGGCCGTCGTCGGCTCCTCGAGATCTTCGAGTCCGTCGAGGACGACCCGGCGTCGGCTCCGGGAGCGGTTCGTCGACCCGTCGGCTCGCCGTTCGGCCGCCGACACCGCCTCCGGGTCGACGCCCGAAGCCGCCAGAAACTCATCGTCGTCCATTCCGACGGTCTCGGTGTCGATCTCCCGCGGGTCGACGAACTCGCCTTCGGCGGCCCGGTCGGCGAGCATCGAACTCCGGACTCGGGCGGCCGCCTCAGAGGTCTCCGTTTCGGCGAAACTCCGGAGCTTCTCGAAGCGGTGACGCGTCCGACAGCGCGGACACTGGGTCGTCTCCGGCCGCCCCTCGACCGTCCAGAGGGACTGACAGTTCCGACACCCGACGACCGTGTACATATTCGAGGCTTCGCCCCCGAGAAGTTGAATCTGCCGACAGCGATCGCCGGCGCTGGACCGCTGACGGAAACGGGAAGTGATTATTTACCTAATATTTCCTTGTATGGGGTAAATGTACCATTATACTTAGAGGGGAACTCTCTTAGTTACGTGTTCAGTAGGTTCGGTCATGCCTGAGCGAACCGAACAAGCCGCGACTGCCGACGGGCTCGCGGACCCGACCGATTACCGCGCGAACTGCGGTGTCGGTGTCGTCATGGACCTCGACGGCGGCCGATCGCACGAGACAGTCGCCGACGGCCTCGAACTACTGGAGAACCTCGAACACCGCGGCACGACGGGTGCCGACGAAAACACCGGCGACGGGGCCGGGGTTCTGTTGCAGACTCCCCACGAGTTCTTCGACGACGAGATCGAGGACCTCCCGGACCGAGGCGACTACGCCGTCGGATCGCTGTTTTTCCCCTCGGATGAAGACGGGATCGCGCACCTACAGGACATCACCGAGAACGTTCTCGCCGACCGCGGACTCGACGTCTTCGCGTGGCGGAACGTCCCGACTGACAACGCGGCCCTCGGCGAGACGGCGACCGAATCGGAGCCGAACGTCGTCCAGTGTTTCGTCCGATCGGAACTCGAAGGCGACGCGTTCGATCGCGCGCTCTACGTCGCCCGACGGGATCTCGAGACCGCGGTCGAGGAGCGACAACCCGACGGCTACGCCCAGTTCTACATCTGCTCGCTCGATCGTGACACTGTCGTTTATAAAGGCCTCCTGACCGCCGAACAGCTTCCCTCCTACTACCCCGAACTGCTCGACGATCGGGTCCGTTCGACTTTCACGATGGTCCACGCCCGGTTCTCGACAAACACACTCGGAGCCTGGCATCTCGCCCACCCCTACCGGAACATCATCCACAACGGCGAGTTCAACACGATACAGGGCAATATCAACTGGATGCGGGCCCGCGAAGACGATCTCGAACACCCCGACTTCGGCAATGACATCGAGACGCTGTCGCCGATCATCAACGACCCCGATCAGTCCGACACCGCCTCCGTCGACAACGCCCTGGAGTTGCTCATGCAAGGTGGCCGCGAGATGCCCCACGCGCTCCGGATGTTGATACCTGAAGCCTGGCGCGGTTCGGCGAATCACGTCCCTGAAGAGCGTCGCGAGTGGTACGATTACCACGCCTCGCTCGTCGAACCCTGGGACGGCCCCGCCCTCGTCGCCGCGACCGACGGCGAGCGGATCGGCGCCGTCCTCGACCGCAACGGGCTCCGACCCTGCCGGTACGACGTGACGAGCGACAACACGCTCATCATGGCGAGCGAAGCCGGCGCCTTGGAACCGGATTTCGGCGACATCGAACGGCGGGACCGACTTCAGCCCGGACAGCTGTTCGTCGCCGACCCCGAGGAGGGTCGTATCGTCCCCGACGACGAGATCTTCGACGACCTCGTCGACGACAAATACGGCGAGTGGGTCGACACGCACCAGCTTTCGATCGACGAGATCGCCGAGGACGACCCGACCTCGCTCGATCCCGTCCCGTCGTTGCGATCCAGACAGGCGCTGTACGGCTACACCCACGACGAACTGACACACCTGCTGGAGCCGATGGCCAGGGACGGCAAAGACCCCGTCGGCTCGATGGGGGACGACACGCCGTTGAGCGTCCTCTCGCAGTTCAACCGACCGCTGTTTACCTACTTCAAGCAGCTCTTCGCACAGGTGACGAATCCGCCGCTGGACTACATCCGCGAAGACCTGGTGACCTCCATGGAGTCCAGACTCGGCCACCAGCGGAACCTGCTCGCGGAGACGCCCGAACACGCGAATCAGCTCGTCCTCGACTCGCCGGTCATCACCGATACACAGACGGCCGCGATAAAGGATCTCGACGGCGATCTCTCCAGCACCGTCATCGACATCACGTTCGATCCCGACACGGATCTCGAGACGGCGATCGAGACGGTTCGCGGGGAGGCCACAACCGCCGCCCGAGAACACGATGTGTTGGTTCTCTCCGACCGGAACGCCGACGAGGACGCGATCCCGATCCCCGCGCTGCTCGCGACCGGCGGCGTCCACCACCACCTCGTCAGAAACGGGCTCCGGAACCACGTCGGTATCGTCCTCGAGTCCGCCGATCCTCGAGCC
>CAZWZX010000235.1:0-3784 GCA_964638655.1 uncultured Natronomonas sp. | reverse complement strand
GGACGAGGCGACCTCCGACGTCGACACCGAAACCGAGATGCTGATCCAGCGATCGCTCGATCGGCTCACCGCCGACCGGACGACGTTCGCCATCGCTCACCGGCTCTCGACGATCAAGGACGCCGACACCATCGCCGTGTTGGACGAGGGCCGGATCGTCGAGCGTGGGAGCCACGCCGAGTTGCTCGAGAACGGGGCGCTGTACGCGCATCTGTGGGGCGTCCAGGCCGGCGAGATCGACGAACTCCCCGAGGAGTTCATCCGGCGGGCCGCGAAACGACGGGCGCGGACGGAAGCCGGCGACGACTGAGCGGGCCGTCCAAAGAGCTCGGGCAAACGCCGACGGGAAATGAAATGTTAAATATGTACTATTTACTAAATAAATAATATATCATATAAAAATTGAAGGGGGCACGAGCCGTATTTTGTACAGAGACCGGTCCCTCATTCGGAGCGATCCGAAAGGATCGCCGGCAGTGACAAATCGAACTCGTATTCTATTTCACGTATATAATGGACGGCGATACGGACGAGTCTCTTATCAGTGTAGCAGCCGACCGGAAACGGTGTTCTGTGACGGTACACTGTGTCGGCCGAGATGGAGGCCGAACGAAACGATCCTGCCCGCGATACGCCCTCGATAAATATAAACTATCGATAATATATAAAAATATTACATGATTGGGTAAGTTCGGTGGATCTAGATCATCCCTCAGGAGAGCCGAACGGCCACCGCCGCCGCACAGACGACGATCACACCGAACAGCAGAAAGACGTACTCGAAGTAACCGGCGTCGGCGACGAAGCCGACGAGCGGGAGCGAAACGGCGGCAAGCCCGATGTAGCCGGTTCGGATCAGCCCGTACCCGCTGCCCTGAATCTCCTCGGGAAGCAGGCCGACGGCGTAGGTGTGGGCCGGCGGGATCGCACCGAGCACCGCGGCACACCCGAGAACGAGCGGGATGACCACCGGGTGGGCCTGAGCGAACGGGAGCGATAGAACGCTGACGAGTCCGAGCAGGCTGAAGAGGGTGATCGCCCGGAGTTCGCCGAGTCGGTCGGCGGTAATACCGGAAAAGAACTGGAAGGCGATCGCCGCGACGAAGAACGAACCGTAGAGGACCGACGCGGCCGCCTGCGAGAACCCCTTGATCTCGATGAGATACGACGGCAGAAATCCGGTCACCGCCTGATAGAAGTACATCAGAAAGAACAGCACGAGCGCCGCGGCGAACGTCGCCCGGTTCGTGACGGCGACGACCAGTTCCCGGATGTACGCGAGACCGGTGCCGTCCTCGGGTTCGGCCGACGTCCGGGCCGGCACGTAGACCGCGATTCCGGCGATGACGACGAAAAACAGCGGCAGGAGGTATCCGAAGCCGGCCCGCCAGCCGAACCAGACGGCGACGACGCCGGAGACGACCGGCAACAGCGCGTTGCCGACGTTGCCGGAGGCCTGGCTGAAGCTGACGGCCGTCGTCCGGTTGTCGGGGTAGACGTCCGAAAGGATCGTCACGCGGGTGGTCCCGTAGAGACCGGTTCCCAGCCCGAGAACCGCGGTCGCGAACACGAAGACGGCGAAGACGGGCGCGAGGATCATCAGAAGGACGGCACCGACGGCCGAGAGCATACTGACGAACATGACCGCCCGCTCGCCGAAGCGATCTGCGAAGAGGCCACCGGGGAACTGGACGAGGCCGTAGGCGATCCAGATCGCCGAGAGCAGGAAGCCACCGCCGGTGTACTCGAGGCGGAACTCGGACATGATGTCCGGCAACAGCGCGGGGTAGACGATCCGGACGCCGATCGCGAGGAACCACCCGCCGGAGACGATGAGCAGTATCGGTCCCTTGCCATCCCCCCAGAGGAGCGCCAGTATCGGCTCCAGTCGGCGACGGAGCGAGGTCGGAGCGAGTCGGGTCATGCTGAGGTCGTGCCGAGAGAATCGACGACGCTCCCGGATCGATCGTTCGGATCCACCTGAAGCGCACGGCGTCGGAGAGCCGACCGAAGGGGAGCCACGTTACAGCCGGTCGATGACGGCTTCGGTCACGTCCTCGGTCGACGCCGACCCGCCCAGGTCGCCGGTTTTCGGCCCGTCATCGAGGGTCGTTTCGACGGCGGACCGGACGGCGTCGGCCTCGGCGTCGTGATCGAGGTATTCGAGCAACATCGCAGCCGAGAGGATCGCCGCCGAGGGGTTCGCGATCCCCTTCCCGGCGATGTCCGGTGCGGTCCCGTGAACGGGCTCGAAGAGTGCGTTTCCGTCGCCGACGTTCGCGCTCGGCAACAGGCCGAGCCCGCCGACGAGGCCGGCGGCCAGATCCGAGAGGATATCGCCCGCGAGGTTCGGACAGACGACGAGTTCGAACTGGGTCGGGTCGAGACAGACGCGGGTCGCGAAGGCGTCGATGAGAACCTCGTCGGTTTCGACGCCGCTGTCCTCGGCGACGCCTTGGATCGACTCCAGGAAGACGCCGTCGGTCTCGCGCATGACGTTCGATTTGTGCGCGATCGTGAACCCGTGGTAATCGCCGTCCTCGGCGTACTCACAGGCGAACTCGCCGAGCCGTCGCGAGGCGGTCTGGGTGACCACGCGCGTCAGCGTCGAGACGTCCTCAGTCAGGCGGTTCTCGTAGCCCCCGTAGACGCCTTCGGTGTTCTCACGGAGGAAGACGATATCCGTCTCCGGCTGGAGGGCGCCGACACCCGGGTACGCCTTCGCCGGACGGATATTGACGAACGACCCGACGGCCTCCCGCAGCGGGAGGATGACGTCCGCCGCGCTCTCGCCGGCCGCCCCGAAGAGCGTCGCGTCAGCCGACGCCGCGAGTTCGTAGGTCTCTTCGGGCAACGCGGTGCCGGTCGCCTCCTTGACCGCGTCGCCGGCGTCGCCCTCGTGGAACTGGAAGTCGACGTCGAGCGCCCGGAGGACGTCGACGGCTGCGGGGGTGACTTCCTGACCGATCCCGTCGCCGGGGATGACCGCGATATCGTGTGTCATACCGGTCAGATCGCCGTCCACCGACGAAAGTAGTTCGGTTTGGCCTAGGAGGATACCGCCGGTCGATCGAGTCGGTACGACGAAAGCACTTACACCTATCGGGATCGATACGGAGCGTATGAGTGCCGAAACGTACCCGACAGATTCGAATCTGATCCTCTATCGGTTGCAGTCGTGTCCGCACTGCGAGCGGGTCGTCAGAAAGCTCGACGACCTCGACCTCGAGTACCACTCGCGGTACGTCACGGCGCCGCACTCGGAGCGAAACGTAATCAAGCGGATCAGCGGCTCGCGGACGGTTCCGGTGTTGGTCGATCGGGCGGCCGGCCTGACGATGAGCGAGAGCGTCAACATCAACGAGTATCTCGGGGCGACCTACGGGGAAAGCGATGAGTAGAGATTTCGACGTGACCGCGTTGCCGCCCTCCGATCACCCCGAGGTCGGCGAGACCGCGCCCGACTTCACGCGACCGCTCGTCACCGACGAGTTCTGGGAGAACGTCCCGCTGTCGGCGCTCACCGACGAGGGACCGGTCGTTCTCGTGTTCTATCCGATGGACGGCAGTCCGACGGCGGTCAACCTCTGGAGCGAGCTCCGAAAGCGAGACTGGCAGGGGACCCACGACGTAGCGCTCGTCGGCGTCTCCGTGTCGAACCCCTACGAACACAAGGCGTTCATCGACGAGCAGGGACTCGACGCCCGCCTGTTCAGCGACCCGACGAACGAGATCGCAACTGCGTACGACGTTGTCTACGACACCGACGGGATGGCTGGCATCA
>CAZWZX010000234.1:0-3801 GCA_964638655.1 uncultured Natronomonas sp. | reverse complement strand
CCTGCCAGATCATCGTCTCGTCTGGAACCTCCGGGCCGAGGAACCGCTCCGGCGGACCCATATCGCGGTGGATCAGCTTATACCACGCTTTCGCGAAGGCCATACCGAACGCCATCGGGTTCTCTTGGAAGCGCTCGATTATCTCGCGGTACTCCGGATCCCGCTTCAGCGCGACGTCCGTCGTCAGCATCATCACGTCTTCCTTTTCGGAGGCGTCCGAAACGCCCGGCGCGGCGTTATCGAGTTCGCCGTCTTTCGTGGTCCACTGCCAGGCACCGCCGGGGCCCTTCTCGGGCTCCCACTCGTGTTCGAGCAGGTTGTCGAGGTAGCTCGTGTCCCACTGAGTCGGCGTGGTGTTCCACGGACCCTCGATCCCGCTCGTGATCGTGTCGGGACCCTTCCCCTCGCCGTAATCGCTCTCCCAGCCGAGACCCTGTTTTTCCATCGGGGCCGCCTCGGGCTCCGGGCCGACGTGTTCGTCGGGATCGGCGGCGCCGTGGACTTTTCCGAAGGTGTGTCCGCCGGCGATGAGCGCAGCCGTCTCCTCGTCGTTCATCGCCATCTGGCCGAACGATTCCCGGATCCGTTTCGCTGACTTCTCCGGATCCGGCTCGCTGTCCGGTCCCTCCGGGTTAACGTAAATGAGTCCCATCACGGTCGCGCCGAGGGGGTGATCGAGTTTATCGTCCTCATCGAAGCGGTCGGACGCCTCCATCTCGTTTTCGGGACCCCAGTAGACGCCTTTGTCGGCTTCGAACTCGTCTTCGCGCCCGCCAGCGAAGCCGAACGTCTCGAAACCCATAGACTCCATGGCGACGTTTCCGGACAAAACGAGCAGATCGGCCCACGAGAGGCTTCGTCCGTACTTTTGTTTGACCGGTTCGAGCAGCCGCCGCGCCTTATCGAGGTTCGCGTTGTCCGGCCAGCTGTTGAGCGGCGGGAAGCGCTGCGTCCCGCCGGCAGCGCCCCCCCGGCCGTCCGAAATGCGGTACGTCCCGGCGCTGTGCCAGGCCATCCGGATCATGAGCGGGCCGTAGTGGCCGTAATCCGCCGGCCACCACTCTTGGGACGTCGTCAGCACGTCTTCGATATCCGCCTTGACTTCCTCGAGGTCCAGTTTCTGGAACTCCTCGGCGTAATCGAAGTCCTCGCCGTAGGGCCCGACGTCGCGGGCGTTCTGGTCGAGGATATCCAGCTTCAGCTGGTTCGGCCACCAATCAGTCTCTGTGCTGTACGTCATCGAGAGTTCGCTGTCCTGGTCGTCCCCATTCATGGTCGATAGTTTGCCGCTTCGGCATATTAATGTTGTTCAATTCGGTAACGATTCTTCGTGGCAACCCAAGCAATCTATCGGATCGATGAATTTTTCTCAGTAATCGAAGCACGACGGATAACGGCTTCCGCTCGATACAGCCGCCATCGGGCCTGTCTGCAACGGTGTCCGAGGTGGAACTCACTCGAAGACCGTTGCACCGCGTCCGATCGCCGTCTGATACGCCCTCGCCTCGACGTCGACGTCGGCGAAGGCGTCCAGCATCGCGCTCGCGATCGATCGCCTGTCGCGCTCCCGACAGGCAGCGATAACCGCCGGGCCCGCCCCGGAGATCGTGACGCCGGTCGCGCCGGCTTCGAGGGCGACGTTCCGGACCGATTCGTATCCGGCGATGAGTTTCGCCCGCGCCGGCGTTACGATCGCGTCCTCCATCCCCCGTCCGACGAGCCGTGGATCGTCCCGGGCCATCCCGACGGCCAGCGTCGCCGCGTTGCCGACGACCTCGACGATCGCCTCCATGCTGGCGTCCTCCGGAACGACCCGCCTCGCGTCGCGGGTCGAAACGACGATCTCCGGGAGACAGGCCACGAGCGGGATCGACGCGTCGATCGCCGTCACGCCGTCCGGGCGAGCGATCGTGAATCCCCCCATTATCGACGGTGCGACGTTGTCGGCGTGGGCGGCTCCGGAGACGACCGCCTCGCCCTCGGCGGCGATCGGGACGAGGTCCTCCCGCGTCAGCCCTCGATCGTACAGTTCGTTCAGCCCGACGGCGGCGGCGGCCGCCGAGGCCGCCGAGGAGCCGAGCCCCGAGGCCGGGCGAACACCCTTGTCGATCTCGATGTGGGCCGGCGCGTCGAGCGCTTCCGCGACCGCCCCGACGGTGTTCTTTTCCGGATCCTCCGGGATATACTGACTACCGACGCCAGTGACGCTGATCGTGGTGCGGTCCGCCTTTTCGAGCCTGACGACGTCGGCCGGCCGGCCGAGCGCCGCTCCGAAAACGTCGAAGCCACTCCCCAGGTTCGCACTCGTCGCGGGTGCCCGCACCGTTACCATGCACGAAATATCCGGACCCCTCCGGATAAATGTATCCGCTTTCGTTTCGGCCGTGCTTCGTCTCGCCCCGCTCGTTCTCTCCCGCCGCATTTTTCCGTCCATTGGGACGGTTTTCCCGGCGTCAGATCCGGTCGTATTCCTTCCGGAACGTTTCGAGAGTCGCGGCGAGCACACCGATCGCGATCGGGCCGACGAACAGCCCGGTGAAGCCGATCGAGTAGACGCCGCCGAAGACGCCGATGAGGATCACGCCCGGATTCAACCGCGCTTGCTGATCGATGAGAATCGGCCGCGCGTAGTTGTCGACCATGCTGACGATCGCGATCCCGTACACCGCGAGCAGTATCCCCGCGGTCACGTCGTCGATGACGACGAGATAGGCGGCGGCGGGGCCCCACACTAAAAAGGCGCCGATGAGCGGCAACAGCGCGAGCACCGTCATCACGAACGTCCAGAAGACGACGTTCGGGATCCCGACGGCCCACAGGCCGACACCGGCGATGAGCGCCTGTAACACCGCGACTGAGATGTGTCCGATAACGACCCCCCAGGTCGTCGCGTCGATCTTCCCGAACAGATCTCCCGTGACGTGCGGCGGTAACGGCACCGTGTCCTTGGCCCACTCGACGAACTCCGGACCGTCCTGCAGGATATAGTAGACCAGAAACAGCATAAGTGCGGTTCCGAGCGCGGCCTGTAACGCGAACGTAAAGATACCGGTGTAGCCGTCGAAGAGCACCTGTATGAGCTGGTCGCCGGCCATCGCGAGCAGTTCGGCGAGCTCGACTTCGACCTCCTCGTCGAGAATCTCCGAGAGTCGACGCTCGATCGCGGCCGTCTCCAGTTCCGTCTCGCCGGCCGCGATCGCCCGGAGATCGCTGACGAAGACAGAGACGATGTACGCCAACGGGACGATGACCGCGACGATCGTCCCGATGATGAGCGTGATCGCCGACGGCGCTTCGCCGATGCGCCGTTCGAGCCGCCGGTGGAGCGGGTACAGGACGTATCCGAGAATGAGCGCCGCGATGACGTACTCGAGGAACGGAACGACAACGAGGAGCGTTACCGCCGAGACGATTCCGATGAGAACGAGAAGGAAGGCCTGTCCGCGGTTCATATCGGCATCTCAGCGTCGCGATTTAAAAGGGTACGGTGCGGGAGCGCGATATCTCCTCGGACATCTATCGGCGTTCAACTCCGTCGGTTCGTCCGTACCTCGGTGTCGTCGGCTGTCCGTGCTCTCGACACAGTAACGACCGGAACGATTTACACGCCGACCGCACGGTCCCCGCGCGCTCGGGTGTGCACCCCGGCTTTCGGTTCGGTCCGTCACAATGACTACCCCTGCTTTCGGTTCGGTCCGTCATCGACCGGACGCTCCGGTGGCGATTTTCCTCCGTCCTTGTAATGAAGGTAGGCCGCGCCGAGACCGAAACTGCTGAGCACGATACCGAGCAGCGCGCCGA
>CAZWZX010000233.1:0-3834 GCA_964638655.1 uncultured Natronomonas sp. | reverse complement strand
GCGTACTACGGGGCGATGTGTGCGGCGACCAACTTCGCGTGGGTCAACCGACAGCTCATCACCCACCGGGCCCGGACAGTCTTCGAGGACGTTTTCGGGGAATCCTGGCAGGAACTCGGGATGGATCTGCTCTACGACGTCGCGCACAACATCGCAAAGAAGGAGACACACGCCGTCGGCGGCGGACAGAAGGAGCTGTACGTCCACCGCAAGGGCGCGACCCGGGCGTTCCCGGCCGGCCGTCCCGAGGTTCCGGAAGCGTATCGGGACGTCGGCCAGCCGGTCATCATCCCCGGCAGCATGGGCGCCGGCTCGTACGTTCTCTGTGGCGGGAGCGAATCCCTGAACATCTCCTTCGGCTCGACGGCCCACGGCGCCGGCCGCCTGATGAGTCGGACGCGGGCGAAAAACGAGTTCTGGGGCGGCGACGTTCGGGACGAGCTACGCGGACGGGGGGTGTACGTCAAGGCACAGACCGGCGCGACGATCGCCGAGGAAGCGCCCGGCGTGTACAAAAACGTCGACGACGTCGTCCAGGTGTCCGACGATCTCGGGATCGGCGACAAGGTGGTTCGCGTCGAGCCGGTCTGCAATATCAAGGGCTGATCGCCTGACGTATTACGGACCCTTATCAGTGAGTACGCATTACACTCCGTGATGGCAGACGACAGTCCCTCCAACGGCGGCGGAGCGAGCGACGGATCACTCGCGATTCACGTCGCCACGCGACTCCTCGGTGTCGGTCTCGTCTCGCTCGTCGGGTATCTCACCCGACCGATCTGGCACGGGATCGTCTACGGGATCTTTTACTCCCCCGGGATGGCGGTCTTCGGGGGCGGTGCCGCCCTGGCTGCGCTCGTTCTGTGGCTTCTCCCGCCGTTCGACGTCGAAGGAGCCTCGAAGCAGTCCTTCGGGCGCGTGCTGAGAGAGTCCGAGAGCCCGATCGACGTGCTGTTGAGCCTCCAGGGTTCCTCGGGACGGAAACTCAGGCTATTCGTGAGTGTCGTCCTCGTGCTCGGCGTTCTCTCGATCCTCGTGAGCGTGCCGGCCGGCATGCTCGAACAGCGAACGCTGGCTCAACAGACGATGGGTGAGGCGACGGAGGTCGATGAATTCCCGCAGGCCAACCCCGAAAACCCGCGCGTCGTTCCCCGACAGGTGGCCGACGTCACGACGCGTGGATCGGTCTCGTACCGCCAACATAGGCTCGGAACGAGCGATATCGCCCGCACAGAGGACGGAGCGTTGGCGTGGTCGTACGCGATCCAACCGGACGGGTTCCGGAACAGGCTCATCGAGAACCAGCGCGGGGTGCTCGTCACCGATATGACGCGGATGGACGACAGGCAGATCGACGTCTACGAGGAGGACTTCACCTACGGTGAGGGGATGTTGCTCCACCGTTCGGCGGACTGGAACCTGAAGACGACCGATTACTTCACGAAATACGACGACGACGCCGTCGAGTTCAGCCAAGACGGCCGACCGTACATGTACTACCCGAAGACCGGCCACGAGTGGCACCTGCTTCCGTTCCCGCACACGACGCCGACGTGGGACGGCGGCGCCTTGGTTCATCCCGACGGCCGGATCGACCATCTCAGTCCCGAAGAGGCGCGGGAGAGCGCGATCCTCGAGGGCCAGCGGCTCTACCCGATGACACTCACACGCGACGAGATGGGGTCGCTCGGCTACCGGAACGGAATCATCAATCAACTGCCCGTCGTGGGCGCACACGAGGGGCAAATCGAGGTCGCCAGGCTTCCCTCCGGGGCCGACAACTCCCAGCCGTTCGTCATCGATCTGGAGGGCGAGCGGATGTCCTACGTGACCGCCATGGAACCGTACGGACAGGACACCCGCGGCCTCGACGAGGTGTGGTTCGCCGACGCCGAGACGGGCGAGTACACGTTCTTCGGGACCGGCGACGAGACACTGACCGGACCGGAACGCGCCATGGGGATCGCCCGTTCGGCCGATTCACGGACCAACTGGGGACAGAACTTCGTCGTCACGGAACCCGTCCCGGTCACGATCGACGGCGATCTGTGGTGGCACATCAAGGTCTCGCCGACCGATTTCACCGACGTGACGCGGAACGTATTCGTCAACGCCGATACGGGTCGGACCGTCGAGATACGCGAGGACGCCGCCATCCGGTCGTTCATCGCCGGAACGGTGACCGAGGACGATCTCGGACCGATCGAGGACGGGGAGCGGGACGATCCGGACGCGATCTACTACGTCCTCATCGTCGACGATGACGGCGAGGTGATCGAACGGATCCCCGTCGAACGGGGCCAAGAGACCACGATCGTCGGACCCGAAGACGAACGGGCACAGGGCAACGAGACGGCCGCCGGCAGCGGTTAGTCCGATCCGTCTCCGGCGTCGATCGTAACGGTCGAGTCGCCCGTTCCGTCGCCGATCTCCGCCATCACGCGCTCGTGAAACTCTCGGAGGACGGCGGACTCGTCTTCGGCGAGGACGACGTCACTCGCCATGAGCGTCGCGAGGCCGAACGCCAGCGGCGTCGGCGAGTCGACGCGGTCGATCGTGAGGTCGATACTCCCGGCTGTGACGCTCGCGATGAACGTTTCGACCGCCTCGACGTCGAGTTTGTCCTCGAGGATCTCCCGGTAGGTTTCCTCGAGTACGGCGAAGTCGGGTTTTTCCTCGGCGAAGCCGAGCAGCATCTCGCTGGAGACCTGCTGTTGGCTCGCGGATTTCTCGTACCCCTTGTACCGTTTGAGGATCATCAGCGACCGGGTCGCGTTGATCCGGAAGTAACGCTTGAGCAGATCGGTCCCCGAAAGCGCCGCCCTGAGGTCGCTTCTGACGTCGGTCGGGTGGATCCCTTCGATGACCGACTCGATGTCGACCTTCCGGTTCAGCGGCATCGAGAGGGTAAAGCCGTGGTCCGCGACCGCGATCTTGACGTTGGCGTTGGCCGCCTGCGCGAAGCGGTACGCCAACAGTCGAGAGAGCCCGTCGTTGAACTGCCGACCGTAGTTGGCGTGGACGTAGTAGTTTCGCCGGTAGGCCTCACGGTCGAGTTCGATCTCGACGCTGAGCCTGCGATCCGTCGAGACGCTGTCGGGACCGGCGTATTCGAGCTGTGTTTCGAAGGTCCGCGTGAGCCCGCGGACGGTGTTCTCGTCGAGCGGAAGCTCCCTGAGCCAGCGGCGGACGGCCGGCGGCCCGTCGGCTTCGAGCAACTCGAGCAGTTCGCGCCGGAACCGGAGGATTTCGCGGCCGAGATCGTACGACAGCGGGAGCCGCTCGGAGAACCACGAGGGGACGTTCGGCCGGGCGCTCGTCGGATCGACGTACACCTTCGAGCCGCGACGGTAGCGGTACTCGTAGCGCTGCCCGCCGAGCACGAAGACGTCGCCCGACTCGAGCGTGTCGAGATACGACTCGTCGAGTTGCCCGACCCACTCCTCGCCCGATCGGGTGAAGACCTCACAGCTGAACGAGTCCGGAATCGTCCCGATGTTCGTCATGTAGATGACGCGGGCCAGCCGACCCCGCTTGCCGACGAGCGGCGTCCCGGGGTCGAAATCGTCGTAGTGATGCTCTCCACCGGGTGCGTCGTTCTCGTCCCGCCAGACCTTCGCGTAGACGTTCTTTTCCTCCATCCCCTCGTAGTCGGCCGTCAGATACCGGAACAGCGACTCGTATTCGTCGTCGCCGTAGTTCCGGTACGGGTAGGCGCTCTCGAGGACCGCGCGGATCTCGGCCTCGGGTCGGGGACCGTTGATCGCCATGCCGTAGACCTGCTGGGCGGCGACGTCGTGAGCGTTCTCGGGGACGAACACGCGGTCGACGAAC
>CAZWZX010000232.1:0-3875 GCA_964638655.1 uncultured Natronomonas sp. | reverse complement strand
TGACGAACGCGTCTCCGGATGAGCGCTCGTCGATGCATCCGTATCGCTGCCATCCGGTTCGGTCGTGCTGCCGGTCGATTGGTCGGCGGTGCCTTCGATCGTCATATCGTCGGTGTTGTCGGTGTCCCCGTGCGTCGACGATGGATCTATCGTCGCTTGATCGGGGGCCGATCGTCCGCGCGGCGCACTCGACCGGAGCAGCCCCGAATCCAGGAGCGCGGTCTCGACGGCCTCCGTGACCTGTCGGCGGACGCCCGCCTCCTCGGCGAACAGGACCTCGAGTTTGCGGGGATGGACGTTCACGTCGACGCCACCGGGCGGAACCGAGAGATCAAGAACCGCGAAGGGGTATCGGTCGGAGGCGAGCTGGCCGCCGTAGGCGTCGACGATCGCCTCCCGGACGACACTCGAGGTCACGTACCGGCCGTCGATCAGCGTCGTCATGTACTCCCGTCCGGCACGGTTCGTTTCGGGGTGGCTGACGAGCCCATCGACCCCCGAGAGGGGGCCTTCCTCGGCGTCGGAACCGACCGGGATCATGGCGCTCGCGACCTCGCGACCGTAGACGGCCATGACGGCGTTTCGACGGTCGCCGTCGCCGGTCGTCGAGAACGTCTCCCGACCGTCGTGTTCGAGCGCGATCGCGACGTCGGGGCTGGCCAGCGCGTAGCCGGCGACGATCCCCTGGACGTGGTCGAACTCCGTGGCCTCGGTCTTGAGGTATTTCCGTCTCGCCGGAACGGTGCCGAACAGATCGGTCACCTCGACGCTCGTCCCCTCGGGACAGCCGACCGGCTCACAGGCGAGGATCTCGCCGCCGTCGACGACGAGCGCGGTCCCGCGTGACCCGCCGCGGGGTTTCGTCTCGATCCGGAGACGGGCGACGGAGCCGATCGCGTGTAGCGCCTCGCCGCGGAAGCCGAGCGTGCCGATCGCCTCGAGGTCCTCGACCGACTCGAGTTTGCTCGTCGTGTGCTCTTCGATCGCCCTTTCGACGTCCGATTCGGACATCCCGACGCCGTCGTCGGTGACGACGATACGCTCGGTTCCGCCAGCCTCGACCGAGACTTCGATGCGGCTCGCGTCGGCGTCGAGGGCGTTCTCGAGGAGCTCTTTGACGACGGAGGCGGGCCGTTCGACGACCTCGCCGGCGGCGATCCGATCGCGCGTCTCGGCGTCGAGCTTCCTGATATCCGGGGTCATTCGGTTACGTGCTCGAGGGGTGCAAGCCCACTAACCGTTTCGCTCCGGAGGCTGGCCGAAGGCGGACCGAACGGTCCCGTCCTCACTCCTCTTCGAGCCGCCGCTGCCACTCGCGGACGCGATTCATGAGTTCGACCGGCGACGTTTCGGCCAGTTCCGCCGATCGGAGCTCCGCAAGGACGTCGCCGATCTCGGGATCGATCGAGTCGGTATCCTGCGAGGCCGTCGACCCGTCGTTCGTCCCCGCGTTCGAGTGCTCTGAGCCCCCGGTCCGGAACTCGCCGGCGCCGAGATCGAAGACCGTCTGGACGGGCCCGCCCGATCCGCCGCCCTTCGCTTCGATCGCCCGTTCCTCGCGGAGCCGATCGAGCACGTCGCCGGCCCGATCGACGACCGGCTCCGGGACCCCGGCGAGATCAGCGACGTGGACGCCGTAGGATCGATCCGTCGGCCCCTCCTCGACGGTTCGAAGGAAGGTCACGTCGCCGTCGGTTTCGGTGGCGGCGACGTGGACGTTCTCGACTCTGGGGAGCTTTTCCGCGAGCGTCGTCAGTTCGTGATAATGTGTCGCAAACAGCGTGAACGCGCCGACCTCGTTGTGGAGATACTCCGTCGCCGCCCACGCGATCGAGATCCCGTCGTACGTCGCCGTCCCCCGGCCGACCTCGTCGAGGACGACGAGCGATTCGTCGGTCGCCGAGTGGAGGATGTTCGACAGCTCCTCCATCTCGACCATGAACGTCGAGCGCCCCTCAGCGAGTTCGTCGAGCGCCCCGACGCGGGTGTAGATCCCGTCGACGAGACCGACTCGGGCGCTGTCGGCCGGGACGAACGAACCGATCTGCGCCAACAGCGTGATGAGCGCCGCCTGCCGCATGTAGGTCGACTTCCCGGACATGTTCGGCCCGGTGACGAGCAGAAAGCGTCGATCCGGATCGAGGGACAGATCGTTCGGGACGAACTGGGTGTCCGTCTCGACGACGGGGTGACGACCCGCCTCGATCTCGAGGCCCCGTTCGTCGGTGAGCGTCGGACGCGTCCAGCCCCGCTTTGCGGCGTGCGTCGCGAGCGAACAGCGGACATCGAGTTCGGCGAGCGCGCGACCGACCGCCTGCAGGAGATCGGCCCGCTCGGCGACCGATTCGCGGAGCCGGCGGAATGCCTCGTACTCGCGTTCGCCGCGTTCCTCCTCGAGGCGAAACAGCTCGCGTTCGCGCTCGCGGAGTTCGTCGAAGACGTACCGTTCGGCGTTCTTCAGCGTCTTGATCCCCTCGTATTCGTCCGGGACCGAATCGGACTCGGATTTCGGGATCTGCACGTAGTAGCCGTCGGTCTTGTTCCGGCCGACCGTGACGCGGGAGAGACCGTGTCGCCGGCGTTCGCGCTCCTCGAGAGTGTCGAAAAACTCCGTCGCGGCCTCCAGTCGGGCGACGAGCTCGTCGAGGTCGTCGTCGTAGCCGCGTTTTATCAGCCCGCCCTCGTGAAGCGTCTTCGGCGGATCGTCGGCCAGCGCCTCGAGTTCGGTTCGGAGATCCTCGATCCCGGACGGATCAAGTCCTCCGAAGATGGCGGCGACCGGCGAGTCGGCGAGCCGCGGCGACCCCTCGATGCTGTCGATCAGTTCCGGAACGAGCGCGAGCGTATCCCGGGCCCGAAGCAGCGAGTCCGCGTCGGCGCTCCCCGAGACCGCACGCGCGGCGACGCGCTCGAGATCGTACGACTCGCCGAGCGTCTCGGTGAGGCCCTCTCTGACGAGGGCGTCATCGACGAGCGCTTCGACCGCGGCCCCCCGTGTCCGGAGCGTTTCGACGTCGCGCGACGGCCGGGTGAGCCACTCCTTGAGCAGCCGCGAGCCGGCGTTCGTCGCGGTGTGGTCGACGGTCTCGAAGAGCGTCCGTCCGCCGCCGGTCATCGTCGCCGTGAGCTCGAGGTTTCGCCGCGTGGTCGAATCGAGCGTCACGTGCTCGTCGGCGGTGTACGAGCCGAGGCGAGTGATGGAGGCGAGCGCGCCGACGCCCGTCTCGTCGATGTACGCGATCGCCGCCCCGGCCGCCGCGACGGCGGGGTCGGAGAGCCCGACCGTGCCGACCGCGTCGCCGAACTGCGTTTCGAGCGTGTGACGGGCACGGCCGGGAGCGAAGACGTCGGTCTCGAACAGCGTCAGGCGGGCGTCGAGATCCGCCCGGAGGGCGGCGAGGAAGTCGTCGTCGGATCGGACCGAGGGTCCCGGTAGCACCTCCACCGGATCGAACCGATCGAGCTCGTTCAACGCGAGCCCGGTCGCGGCCTCGCCCGAGATCGTCGTCGCCCGGAACTGTCCCGTAGTGATATCACAGACAGCGAGACCGTACTCGTCGCCGTCCGCGACGACGCTCGCCAGATACTGCGCCTCGGCGTCGTCGGTCTCGATGAGCGTCCCGGGCGTGACCGTCCGGGTCACCTCCCGGACGATCCCGTCGTCGGTCTCGCGTTGGTCGGCGATCGCGACCCGGTAGCCGCGCTCGACGAGCGCTTTCACGTACGGCGTGAGATCGGCCACGGGGACGCCGGCCATCGCGTACGGCTCCCCGCCCGAGGAGCGCTCCGAGACCTTCAGATCGAGCTCCTCGCCGACCGTCTCGGCGTCCTCGCCGAAGAACTCGTAGAAATCGCCCATCTGCATCGCCAGCAGG
>CAZWZX010000231.1:0-3885 GCA_964638655.1 uncultured Natronomonas sp. | reverse complement strand
GACGACCTCCTTGAACGAGTCGGTGATCGCTTCGGCGGTTTCGGCGTCACAGCTCCGGTTCAACGCGACGATCCCGCCGAAGGCGCTCATCGGATCCGTCGACAGCGCGGCGCCGTAGGCCTCGGAAAGCGAGTCGGCCGTCCCACAGCCGGCGGGGTTCGTGTGTTTGATGACAGCGGCCGCGGGTTCGTCGAACTCCGAGATCAACGACAGCGCGGCGTCGGCGTCGTTGTAGTTGTTGTACGACAGCGCCTTCGCCCCCTCGTTGCGCTGGGTCGCGTCGACGACGCTCGGCGCCTCGCTGGCTCCGTCGACGTAGACGGCGGCCGCCTGGTGTGGGTTCTCCCCGTATCGGAGTTCTCGCCCCCGGTCTTCGCTCTCGAACCGACGGGCGGGGAACTGCCCGGATTCGTCGCCCTCGACGGAGACCGTCCCGTCATCGAGCGAGACGCGGTCCTCGGCGAACCACTTGATGACGCGCGGATAGGCGCTGAACTCCGCCTCTCGGAGGACGCGCCGTTTGAGATCGTCGTCGTCGTCGCCGTCGTAGACCGGAACGGGTTCCTGTGTCACGATCGGTCCGCCGTCGACGGTCTCGTCGACGACGTGGACGGTACAGCCGGTCACCGAGACGCCGGCTTCGAGCACCTGCTCGTGGGCGTCCATGCCGGGGAAGGCGGGCAAAAGCGACGGATGGACGTTGAGCGTCGTCGGCGCGGCATCGAGAAACGTCTCCGTGAGGATCCGCATATACCCGTCCAGACAGACGAGATCGACGTCGTAACCCTCCAACCGCTCCACGATCCGCGCTTCGTGTTCTTCGCGTGTCTCCTCGGGATCCCGTTCGACGACCTCCGTCGGGATCCCCCGCTCTGCCGCTTTCTCGATCGCTGGGGCGCCCTCCTCGTTGGAGAGGATCACCGAGAACGACGCACCACCGGGGGCGGTGTCCGCGATGTGTAACAGGTTCCGACCGCGATTCGAGGCCATACCGGCGAGTTGCATACCCGAAACGGTCGCCGCTGGAAGCAAAGTAGTTGCGGTCCGTGACCGGTACGTATACAGTATCGTGAATAGATATCGGCCGAATTCCGATTTATTACCGGGGAGTATGCACAGAACTGGTCATCGGAGCCGCTCGAACAGCCGCTTTCGGTGGAACGCCACCGCATCGCTTCCGGTCCGTTCGGGATAGCCCGGTCGTGTCACCTCCCCGTCGCCGTCGACCGCCGAACGGAGCACCGCGACGAGACGTTCGGCTCGAGTCACCGTCGGTAGCGGGCGGACGGCGGTGTATCCGTCCCGAAACGCCGATCGAAGCCGCCCGCGATCCCCGCCGTACCAGTCGGCGACGAGATACTCGGTCTTGGCGACCGATAGACCGGTTCCGGCAGCCAGCGGCTGCCCCCAATCGAGGAAGGCAACGACCCGACCGTCCTCGACCACCACGTTTCCGGGGCGTAGATCCCACGGGAACAGCCGCGGAGTCGGCGATGTGGGAAAGGATGCGGACTCGATGCATCCGGCGAGCGTCTCGATCAAGTCATCTAACTCCGGTGGGAGCGCATCGATCCCGCTCTCGGCGTAGCGGCGAAACCAGGGTTCGTACTCCGCCGGTCCGGTCGCCTCGAGCCGTCCTCCGACGGACGTGACGCGTCCGAACCGCTCGAACTCGAAGCCCTCGTGCAACGACGCGAGCGCACCTCCGAACCGACGGGCGACCCGTGCTCTCCGTTCCGGGTCGAGATCGGGGAACCGTTCGTGGAGGTTTTCGCCCTCGACGCACGCGGCGATCCGGTATCCGGTTCCGTCGACCGATCCGGCGTCGATCACGCTCGGGACCGGAACCGGCGTCCGTTCGGCGATCTCGCGTGTGAGCCTCGTTTCGGTCGCCGCCGCTTTCGGATCATCGGACAACTGGACGACGACCCGCTCGCCGTCGGCGGCCGTCACGATCGTCGTCTCCTTGCGGTTGCCCTCGTCAGGCTTTTCCGTCGAGTCGATCCGGCGGTCGGGAAACGCCGCGGTGAACACCTCTCTTCCGTTCATTTCGATCCTTCTTCCAGTATCCCTTCGATACGGTCCGGCGACTCGATTACGTACTCCGGGCTGTAGGGGGCCGGGTCGCAGTCGTCGTCCGACGGACACCACGCCGCCGCCATTCCGACGTTCTGTGCACCGACAACGTCGTATTTTAGCGAATTGCCGACGTACACAGCCTTGTCGGCTCGAACGGAAAGCGCCGAAAGAGCGGCCTCGAACGGCTCGCGGTTCGGCTTCCGTCGGGGCAGGTCTCCGGCGTAGACGACCGTCTCGAAGTCGTCGCCGAAGGGAAGCGCCCCCAGTTTGCCCGCCTGTCTCGACGCCGGACCGTTCGTCACCAGCCCGATCGATCCGTTTCGTTTGGCCGCCTCGACGGCGGCTCCGGCCCCCTCCCGTGGTCTGACGTCGGAGTAATCGACAGTTTCGAGAAAGCCACGGGCGAGCGCGACCGCGTCGACGGGCGTTCGTCGGTGTCTCGCGGCGACGGTCGCGAATCCGGCGGCGAAATGACCGACAGGATCGTCGTGGTTCGGCGGCTCCTCGAGGGCCGCCCACAGCTCCTCGGGTTGACCGAACCGATCGATTCCGGCCGTCTCGAAGGCCCCGCTGTACACCGACTCCGCCGACTGAGCGTGCTCACAGAGGGTTCCGTCGAGATCGAACAGAACGGCGTTAAGCGACACGGGGACAGTACGACGCCGAGCCACAAAACGTTCCTCCATCCGGAGAGCCCTCCCGATGCCGACCGACATCCTTTTTCAGGGGCTCGACGCACTCGTAGGTATGACTGAACGGGGTTCGCTGTACGCCGTCTCGCCGCTCGACGGCCGGTACGCACGCTATACGGAACCGCTCACCGAGTTCGCGAGCGAGGCGGCGCTCATCAGAGCCCGCATCGAAGTCGAGGTCGAGTATCTGATCGCGCTCGCCGACCTCGAAGCGACGCCGCTTTCGCTTTCGGGGGCGGCACGCTCGGAGCTCCGGGCGCTGTACGAGGAGTTCGACGCCGAAGACGCCGCGGTCGTCAAACAGCTCGAAACCGACGGATACGGCGACTACGCGGCGACGAACCACGACGTCAAGGCCGTCGAGTACTTCATCCGAACCCATCTCCCCGACGAGGAGCGACAGGGCCCGTGGGTCCACTTCGGACTGACGAGCGAGGACGTCAACAACCTCGCCCACCGGCTGCTCGTCGGCTCCGCCATCACCGAAGTGCTCGCCCCGGAGATCGAAGCGCTCCGGGATACGCTCGCGGCCGACGCGCGGACGTACCGCGACGTTCCGATGTTGGCCCGGACGCACGGCCAGCCGGCGACGCCGACGACCTACGGGAAGGAACTCGCCGTCTACGCCGCCCGGCTCGGACGGGGCCTCGGGCGACTCGAGGCCGCCACGGATGAGCTTTCGGGCAAACTCGCCGGCGCGTCCGGGACGTACGCCGCCCACCGGGCCGCCTACCCCGACGTCGACTGGCGGTCGTTCTCGAAGTCGTTCGTCGAGTCGCTCGGACTCGAACACACGCCGCTCTCGACGCAGGTCAACCCCTGTGACGATCTCGCCGCCGTCTTCGACGCCCTTCGGGGCGTGAACAACGTCCTCCGGGATCTGGATCTCGATATCTGGCTCTACGTCTCGGATCGATACCTCGGACAGGACGCCGCCGAGGGCGAAACCGGCTCCTCGACGATGCCGCACAAGGTCAACCCGATCGACTTCGAGAACAGCGAGGGGAACCTGACGAAGGCCAACTCGGATCTGACGTTCCTCGCCGACTACGTGACGACCTCCAGACTGCAGCGGGATCTTTCGGATTCGACGGTCAAACGGAACGTCGGGGCG
>CAZWZX010000230.1:0-3914 GCA_964638655.1 uncultured Natronomonas sp. | reverse complement strand
CAGCCGTCCTCGGTGACGATGACGGTGTGTTCCTTCTGGCTCACGAGACAGCCCTCGTCCTCTTTTAAGACGGGGTAGCCGTGGACGACGTTCTGCCGTTCGAGCCGCCGCAGCGCCATCTCCGAGCGGCGGGTATCGAGCCAGCGGCGCGCGAAGGGGAGCGTTTTGAATTCCTCGACGATCTGTTCGAGCGCCTGCCGGGCGTCGCGGTTGCGGACGCTGGCTTCGCGTTCGAGCGCGTAGATCTCCTCGTCGGCGCCCTCGTTGACTTTGCCGCCGCCGTCGGTCGCGAACGGTTCGACGGCGACGACGTCGCCGGCCTCGAGTTCGACGCCGGACTCGACGGCGCGGTTGGGGATGTTCGGATCGGTGTGTTGCTCCCAGTGGCCGAGCCCGTGTCCGGAGAGGTTGACGACCGGGTTGTAGCCGTAGCCGTCGATGACGTCCTCGATCTCGGCGCCGATCTCGCCGGTGTGAACGCCGGGCTCGATGATCTCGATCGCGGCCTCGAGCGCCTCGGCGGGCGCCTCCGCGAGTTCGGGGTGTCCCGAGAGATCGACCGTGACCGCGGTGTCGGCGAGCCAGCCGTCGATGTGGACGCCGATGTCGAGGTTGATCATCTCCTCGCCGAACGTGGCGTCGTCGTCGGGCTTCGGCGTCGCGTGGGCGGCCTCCTCGTCGACGCTGATGTTGACCGGGAAGGCCGGTGTCCCGCCGAGTTCTCTGATCCGGTCCTCGGCGTACTCGGCGGTCTCGAGGTGACCCGCCCCGACTTCGACGCGGTCGGCGGTTTCGGCGCGAACCTGTGCGAGGATCTCGCCGGCCTCGCGGAGCTTCTCGAGTTGCTCGTCGGTGAGCTCGGGACTCATGTCTCGTCGTTCGGTAGGTTTCATAAAAGGGGTTGTGTTCGAACGTCGAACGGGGAGCTAACCGCCCGTCGGCCGCAACCGCAACGTTTTCGACCGACCGGCCGCCCGTCTCTTGTAGTGATACTTCCCGCCGATTTCGGGCTACCGCCCGTCCCGTATCTCGCCGCCCTCGTCGTCGCGAGCGCGGCAACCCTCGGCGCGCTGTACTTTCGCCGTCCCCCGGTGACGGCTCGAACGGTGACCGCGCTCGCGCCGTGGATGGCCGCCGGCGGGGCGCTCTATGCGCTGTATCAGGCCGACGTCGTGCCGGGGGATATCGCCCCCCTTTTCGGCTCGCCGGCGGTGTACGTCACCGTAGGTGTCCTCGCGGGGCTGCTCTGGGCCGCCGTCGCCGACCGATCGGGCGAGTCGTGGGAGCCGACGGGTGCGCCGGCGGTCCTGGCGGCGGCCGGCGGCCTCTTACTCCTCGTGGTCCTTTTGGCCGCCGCCCTCGCACCGGCGCCACGGGCGGTGGGAACGACGCCGTCCGTCTCGGCGGCGATCCTTCTCGTCTCGGTTCTCGTCACCGCCGCGGTCTGGACGGCACTGGGTCGGCTCGTCGACGTCTCGGCGACCGGAACCGTGGGGATCGTCACGGTCTTCGGTCACACGCTGGACGGGATCTCGACGGCGATCGGCTACGACGCCCTCGGCTTCGGCGAGCAGACACCGCTGTCGCGGGTGCTCCTCGAAGCCGGCGGATCGCTCCCGACACCCGAGATAATCGGTGGCGGGTGGCTGTTCGTGCTCGTGAAGGTGGCACTCGGGGCGGCCATCGTCGCGCTCTTCGAGGAGTACGTCCGGAGCGATCCGACGGAGGGATATCTCCTGTTGGCGCTGATCGCCGCGGTCGGCCTCGGACCGGGGTTTCACAACCTCGTTCTGTTCGTCGTTCTCTAGGCCCTTGGCCGACCCGGTGAGTTCGACAGGATCGGGATCAGTTATCGATAGAGTGGTCCCGAGAGATTCCCCACTGACGCCGCTGATCGGGTTGAGAGTTTGCCGGTCATCGACGGTCTGTTACCCGGAGGAGATCACTCTCCGCACACCTGATCCACCTCCTTTTAACTTCCTCGTTGGACGCATCCGACGGATAGAGAACGTAGATGCTGGCTTGACCGTCCCTCGTGATCAGAGCGACGTCCAGCTCATCTCGTTCGACTACGTCTTCATCGGTGGGGAACATACTAACGAGGCGTTGTCTCGGTGCTGACGGTTCGGATGCGCTGGTCCGACCTCTGAGAGGATTGGGAGCATCCGTGCAGAAGGCGGTTGATCGCGGTTTGGTGGGCATCTTTCCCTCGATGGACGTGATGCGGGCGGGTTGGTTGTGCCTCATACCGAGCAAAGGGGTCAACAGAACTCCCGTCGTCCTGTTCGATGTACTCACCCACTTCGTACAGTAAGGCGTGGATGTGAATGAGTTCCTGTAGTTTCATGCTGAACGACACCTGCGTTCGTTTGTCGCTGTTACCGTGCTGAATACCTCTATACTCTCACCACATGTTAATCGCTAACATTTTTACGCCACAGTTCTGTTAGGAGCAACTGAGTTAATCGATCCCGATGGAAAAACCACGGTCAAGAGACGCATTATATAGCACTGGTTTGGCTCGACGAGCTATCGGAATTTTGTCAGAAGATGCCTGCTAATTATAACACAGTGGTCGCGTCAGGGGGACTTGGCGGCGTTGCACATTCCGGAGCACGCCCAGTACTGGTGACTGTGTTTCCCGTATTGACCGGCCTGAACGGCCGGGTCCCCGTTGTTCCACCTGAACGGCCGGGGTCCCGTGAATGTTCCGTGGGAAATACGCGCCCTCCATCTTACACGCCGCGTCCACTCGGAACACAGAGCGAACTGTTTCGCCATCTTCGCTAAGAGCCGTTCTCTAACCCCGCTGCGAAACCGGTATATCGGTAGCCGACCCTACTCTCGATAGTGACTGTCGGCTACCTCTTCGATCTCGACGAGACGCTCGTGACGTACGATCCCGGCGTTCCCGGCATCTTCCGGAACGCGTGTGCGAGCGTCAGCGTCGAGCCGACCGAGGGCGCACGCGAGGCGATCGGTCCGGGCTACGTCGAGACGTTCCGCGAATTCGAGGAGAGCCCCTACATCGGCGCGGCGAGAGCCGCCCGTGAGGCGGGGCTCGCGATCGACCCCGAGCCGTTCGCAGAGCGGTACATCGAGGCCGAACTGGCGGCCTCACACGTTCCGTCCGGAACCGTCGAACTGCTCTCGGAGTTGTCGCCCGTCGGCGTCGTGACGAACGGCTACGGGCCGGTTCAGCGCCGGAAACTGGCCGAGACGGGGTTGAGCGAGCACGTCGACGCGCTCGTCTGCCCGGACGACGTCGAGGCGTTCAAACCCGACGACGAACCCTTCGACGCCGTCGCGGAAGCGATCGACGCCGACGAGTACGTGATGGTCGGCGACAGTCTCGAATACGACATCCGGCCGGCGAACGGACGGGGGTACCGGACGGTGCTCGTCGGCGACGGGACGGACGAAGGCGATGATCCGACCGCAGTTCCCGATCTCCGGATCGACACTCCGGCGGCGCTCGGGACGCTTCGCGAACTGCTCTGAAACGACAGCCGGCGTCGATTCGCTCGATACGGGCCGCGAACACGGCGGGGAGCGTGCCGGGACTGCACACGCGAAGGTATATGCCCTCAGCGGTGATTGGGAAGGCATGTCAAACCGCCCGCGCAGCCGGATCCACTTCACCGTCGAGTACGAAAAGGGAACGATCGCCGACTGCATAGCCGTCTCGGGGCTCGAGATCGACCACGAACTGCTGACGTATCGAACCGGCGTCTCGAAGGAGTACGGCGATCGGAAGTCCCCGGGGCGTCCGCAGTACCCGAACCTCCGAATTCAGCGCTACATCAGCCCCGGCGACAACGAGTTCTACGAGTGGATGAACACGATCAAGCTCGACACCGTCGAGCGCCGGAACCTGACGATCTCGCTTCTGAACGAGGAACACGAGCCGTTCA